>DYWT01000260.1 GCA_020742515.1 Sporosarcina psychrophila | reverse complement strand
GATTTCGTGGTAGCCGGAGCGATAAGACTGAAAGTGATCTTTTTTCTGGCTTATCGCGGGAGGCATCCACAAAGCGTCGAAGCGATAGTAGCAGGAATTCCAATTCACTCCGAGTATTGGGGGCTTTTCAGTGGCCTCCCAAAAGCCTTTGTAAAACGCATACGCCGTATTCATTTGTTCAACATATATAAATTGATATTGAATGATAGAAAATGAAAGGTTATCCAATTACTTTTTACGCATTCTTGAAGTCGGTATACTTAGTTCTTCTCTGTATTTACTTATCGTACGCCTAGAAATAATAATACCTTCTGTGCTATTGAAATAATTGGCGATTGTTTGATCGGAAAGTGGTTTGGATTTATTTTCTTCGGCAATGAACTTTTCCAGAAGGGCTTTCACTTTCGTTTGAGATATGGCTTTTCCATCCGATGTTTCCAACTTTGACGTGAATAATGTTTTAAAATAGAAAGTGCCTTTAGGTGTTTGAATTACTTTATTCGACGTTGCCCTGCTGATAGTCGACTCATGCATACCAATCTCTTCTGCGACTTCTTTTAGCGTTAATGGTTGCAGGGAGGCAAATCCATCTTTAAAAAACTGTTCTTGTCTCTTAATAATCACTTTCATTATTTTTAAAATTGTTGTTCTTCGCTGTTCAATGCTGTTTAGAAGCTGCTGATAGTCATTGAATTGGCTGTTAAGATACTTCGACGTGGTACTTTTCTCTTTAAGTAAGTTCGTATATTCTTTATTCAGTTGAATTTTTGGTAGATATCCATCATTTAAGTGATAAGATATCTCTTCATCCTTAAAGTCAACAACAATGTCGGGGGTCAAATACTCTGTTTTGAAGTCCGAGATATGACTGCATGGTTTCGGGTTAAGTGTTTTAATAAATTCATGAATTTCTTTTACTTCAACTAGCGATAGATTCATACGAAAGGCGATTTCGTTCCATTTGTGGTTTGCCAGTAAATCCAAGTGGTTGAGAATCAAACATTCTGCAAGTATCTCCTCAGGGTACTCATATATAATTTGCAATTGGAGACATTCTATTAAATTTCTCGCGCCAATTCCTGTTGGACCAACTTTCTGAAGAAGATGAATACCTCGTTCAATCTCCTGCAAATTATATGTTTTCTCCTCATCCAAGTATAAATAGCCATTATCATCTAAATTATAAATAAGATATTTAAGGAGTTTGCGGTCTTGTTCATCTTTAAATGTGAATGTTACCTGTTGCATCAAATCAATTTTCATTCCGCCCTCATTACTTTCAAGAAAGTCTACAGGAAGTAAAGTTGATTTTGAAGGTGTTGAATATGTATCAGATTTCTGTTTATACTCATCTGACTCTAGTTCGATTAAAGGGTTTTCCAACTCTTTTTCTTGTAAGTATTGGTATAGCTCATAAGTGGAATACTGCAATATCTCAATGGCTTGTCTCAAATCAGGTGTCATTGTTAAATGGAGTCCTTGCCGTTGTTCAATTACAAGTTGCATTTGTTTTCCCCCCTTGTGAAGTTGTGTGATAACGCCGGATGCACCGCTGGGAATAATCAACTTACGCTAGATAGATAGTTCCTATAGTCTTTAATACTATTCTATAGGAATAGAAATCAGATGTGAATAAAGAATTGGAATATTTAAAAGTTTGTGTTATAGTCAAGGGGATATTTCGATAATTGAATATGTGTAAAAATAGGTGCGGATTAATACTGATGTATTGGTCTGCTTAAAAGGGAAGTTCGGTGAGAATCCGACGCTGTCCCGCAACTGTAAATGGGAGCGATTTCGTTTAAACCACTGCTTTTTATAAAAAAGTGGGAAGGTACGAATAGCAATGATCATTAGCCAGGAGACCTGCCTCTTTTTATAACACATGTTGACCTACGAGGATAGGGGGTGTTAAGGACGCGCGGATGAGCTATGCCTATTTTTAGCAGGCGGCTTTCTTTTAGTTGGGATTCTGGCGCTCTTTAACAACTTCTCTTATGAAGTTGTTTTTTTTATGGTCAGAAATAAGGGGAAGCGCTGCGAACAGATACAAATAGGATAATTTTTGGTGAAGTGAAAGCGTTTACAAATCTCAGAGTCATAACCATTCAGATTGGGGGAAAATAGTATGACGAATACACTTACATTTTTACCAGGACTTGAAGGCGTGATTGCCACTGAAACATCCATTTCGCTGCTCGATACGGAATTGGGTCAGATTATTATCAAAGGATACGATTTAATCGAGCTTTCAAAAACAAAAGGGTATCTTGATATTGTCCACTTGCTAATGGAAAATACCTTGCCGTCTGATACTGAAAAAACAGGTGTGGAAGATAAATTGAAAAAAGAGCATGGTGTGCCAGAAGGTGTCACAAAGATTTTGCAAGCATTGCCTAAAGAGACACATCCAATGGACGCATTGCGAACTGGGATATCTGCTTTAGCGGGCTATGATAAGGAAATTGATCAGCACACTCTAGCTATCAATAAAAAAAGAGCTTACGAGTTACTTGGAAAAATACCGGAAATAATTGCGAACAGCTTTCACATTTTACAGGAAGAGGAACAAATCCTTCCGTTGAAAGAATTGTCATACAGTGCTAATTTCCTTTATATGATTACGGGGAGGAAACCGACAGAGTTGGAAGAATCTATTTTTGACCAGTCGCTACTACTTTATAGCGAGCACGAAATGCCAAATTCCACCTTCACCGCAAGGGTAATTGCCTCGACGTTTTCGGATTTATATGGTGCATTGACTGGAGCGGTTGCTTCTTTAAAGGGCTATTTACATGGAGGAGCGAATGAAGCGGTCATGAATATGCTTTTAGAGGCTGGTTCTGTTGACGCATTTGAATTGTTATTAGAAAAGCGTTTACGTGATAAAGAGAAAATTATGGGGTTTGGTCATCGAGTCTATATGAAAAAGATGGATCCAAGGGCCTTGGTAATGAAGGATGCTTTAAAGGAGTTATGTGCGCTAAAGGGTGACGATCTCCTTTACCGAATGTGTGAGGCGGGAGAAACCATAATGGAAAGAGAGAAAGGACTTTATCCAAATCTAGATTATTACGCGGCACCGGTATATTGGATGCTGGGCATTCCAATCCCATTATACACACCAATCTTTTTTGGTTCGAGAACAGTAGGATTGTGTGCGCATGTTATTGAACAACATGAAAATAATCGTTTATACCGTCCAAGGGTTCATTATATAGGCGAACGACACAGCAATCATTCAACTGGGGAGTTGTAACTGGCCGTTCACCACAACAGCGATACACTAGGCATCACTTGATACTATTCTAAACAAATTGAAAGCGGAAAGGAAGAGTTAGATGTTGAAATTGAAAGAACAAATGACAATGGATACACTGATAGAGGAAATTACGGACTATGTTTTAAATAAAGAAATTACAAGCGAGGAAGCATATAAGACAGCACATAATGTGTTAATAGATACAATCGGGTGTGGAATATTGGCATTAAGCTATCCGGAGTGTACGAAATTACTAGGACCTGTAGTACCGGGTACTATTGTTCCAAATGGCAGTCGTGTACCTGGTACATCGTATGTACTGGACCCGGTCCAAGGCGCATTTAATATTGGCTGCATGATACGATGGCTCGATTATAATGACACATGGTTAGCTGCTGAGTGGGGTCATCCGTCCGATAATTTAGGTGGCATTTTAGCTACAGCGGATTATCTAAGCCGTTTACGTCTCTCGGAAGGAAAAAAACCACTTGTTGTACGTGATGTAATGGAAATGATGATTAAAGCACATGAAATTCAAGGCGTACTGGCATTAGATAATAGTTTGAACCGTGTTGGACTTGACCATGTTCATTTCGTCAAAATTGCTACAACTGCGGTCGTCACCAAAATGCTTGGCGGGGGACGTACAGAAATAAATAATGCGTTGACAAATGCCTGGATTGATGGCGCAAGTCTTAGAACGTATCGTCATGCACCTAATACCGGTTCACGAAAATCGTGGGCAGCAGGAGATGCAACGAGTAGGGGTGTACGACTGGCGATGATGGCAATGACAGGCGAAATGGGTTACCCGACAGCGCTATCCGCTCCGGAGTGGGGATTCCAAGATGTTTTATACAATCAAAAGGAATTAACACTGGCACGTTCTTTAGACTCTTATGTGATGGAGAATATACTGTTTAAAGTATCGTATCCAGCCGAGTTCCATGCGCAAACAGCGGCGGAATGTGCCATTATCCTGCATCAGGAGATAAAGGAGCGACTTGATGATATTGAAAAAATTACAATCACGACACATGAATCTGCTATTCGGATTATCGATAAAGTAGGTCCGCTCAACAACCCTGCTGACCGTGACCATTGCATCCAATACATTACGGCACTTGGTTTACTATATGGCGATGTTGTTGCAGATCATTATGAAGATGACGTGGCAAATGACTCACGAATCGATCAATTAAGAAATAAAATGATTGTCGTAGAGGACGAGCAGTATAGTAAAGATTATCTCGATCCGAGCAAGCGCTCGATCGCCAATGCTGTTCAAGTTACATTTAAAGACGGTTCCACAACAGAGAAAGTTGTAAGTGATTATCCGCTTGGTCATCGCTTTAGAAGAGAGGAAGCTATTCCTCAAATACGCGAGAAATTTTCGGCTACATTGATGACTCATTACCCTGAAAAGAAGCGAACAGAAATAGAAGTGGCGTGCGAAAGCCAAAGTAAGTTAGAACAGATGAACGTCAAAGAATTTGTCGACTTATTTTTGCTTTAAGAGAGGAGGGAAATGACAATGGCATGGATTGTTGATCAACAATCATCACAAGAGACATTAGCTAAGAAATTCCATTCAATCATGCATGCATCAGGAATCGTTCAAATCCCTGGTGCGCATGATGCGATGGCAGGGCTTATTGCACGGGATGCCGGATTTTCTGCACTATATTTATCGGGGGCCGCCTATACGGCTAGTCGTGGTTTACCAGACTTAGGGATTGTGACGTCAACTGAAGTTGCGGAGCGAGCAAGAGATATAGTGCGTGCTACCGATTTACCGCTGCTTGTTGATATCGATACAGGTTTTGGTGGTGTATTGAATGTAGCAAGGACAGCCCGTGAAATGGTAGAAGCGAATGTCGCAGCAGTACAATTAGAGGACCAACAGTTACCTAAGAAATGTGGCCATTTGAATGGAAAGAACTTGGTTTCTACTGAAGAAATGGTGCAGAAAATAGTAGTGTTGAAACAGGTTGCACCGACACTTCTTATTGTTGCGAGAACAGATGCGCGCGCAGTGGAAGGTTTAGAGCAAGCGATTGATAGAGCGAAGGCATATGTGGAAGCGGGTGCGGATGCTATTTTCCCGGAAGCTCTTCAATCAGAAGAGGAATTCAGACTGTTTGCCAAAGAGATTTCGGTTCCTTTGCTTGCAAACATGACTGAGTTTGGAAAAACACCCTATTATAGCGCCGATGAATTTGCTGAAATGGGTTTCCAAATGGTAATTTACCCAGTCACATCATTAAGAGTTGCTGCCAAAGCCTATGAACGTATTTTTGAGAAAATCATCAATGAGGGCTCACAAGAACAAGCACTTTCTGATATGCAAACGAGAAGTGAATTATACGTTACTATTTCTTATGATGAATTTGAAGCATTGGACGAGTCAATAGCGAAGACCGTATTAACAAAAGAGCAGTAATACTGAATAGCGGCGATGATTCGTTCTTTAAGGCATGGAGGTAAGGCCTGCTGGAGAATGGATCATCGCCTTTTCACATTATCAAAAGGTGGATGATGAGAAATGGTAAAAGAAGATTATTATAGGGTTAAAGAATGGATGAGCGAATATCCGCAAGTGTTGACAAAGGACCTTGAAATCGGAGAAACATTACGTTTGCTCTCCGAAGGACATTGTTCGGAACTGCCAGTTGTGGATCATGAACGACTAATCGGAGTCGTCACAATAGGGGATTGCTTTGCTACTATTAAGAGTGGAATAGGTTGGAATGAACCGATTAACTCTATTATTAGTGCAGTCTTCCAATCGGTGAATGAAGATTTCTCCGTGAAGCAATTGGATGGATGTCCAACCTATGTCGTATGTGAGAAGACAGGCATGCTCCAAGGAGTAATCACACAAATAGAACTGCTGAAGATTAATCAAGCCCTTTTTCAACGACTTGAAAAATCAAAGGAGACAATCGAGTGGTATACACTATGTTTTGATACGGCTTATGAAGGATTGACGATTGTAGATGAAGCTGGTGTGATTCAATTGTTCAATGAAAACTATAGCCGCTATGTTGGCGTGACAAAGGAGGAGGCTATTGGCCTTCCAGTAGAAAATGTTATTGAGAATACAAGGATACCAATTGTCCTTAGAACGGGTATCCCTGAGCGTAATCAAATCCATTGGCTGCAGGGGCAAAAAATGGTTGTTCACCGAATGCCGATTTGGAAAAATGGTCGTATTGTTGGGGCCGTCGGTATGCTTATTTATGAAGGCGTTTCTGAAGTCCAGCAAATTATCACTCAAATAGATTTGTTAGAGCAACGAAAAGGGAGTGAAACGTCGATTGAGGTGGGTAAAGTTGCTGCACAGAAACGGTTCACTTTTGAAGATATTCTCGGAGAGAGTCCCGCGATATCTAATACAAAGAAGCTTGCAAGAAAGGCAGCACAGTCTAAGGCTCCCGTTTTGATCACTGGGGAAAGTGGTGTTGGAAAAGAGCAATTTGCAAGGGCGATACATGATACGGGTAAGATGAGCAGTGGACGTTTTATCAGTGTTAATTGTGCAGCGATTCCCGAGAACTTAATCGAATCAGAGTTATTTGGCTATATGGAAGGTGCGTTTACAGGTGCGAAAAAAGGAGGGAAACCAGGGAAATTTGAGCTTGCTCACATGGGGACAATTTTCTTGGATGAAATTGGTGACATGCCTCTTGCGACACAGGTGAAAATTCTTAGGGTGATTCAGGAAAAAGAGGTGGAACGGATTGGTGGAACTGAACCGATTCAGGTCCAGTTTCGGATTATTACAGCTACAAATAAAAATCTTGAAAAAATGGTGAGGGAAGGCGAGTTTAGAGAAGATTTATATTATCGGCTTCACGTGATCCCCTTGAATATTCCTCCACTTAGGGAGCGGAAAAGCGATATCCCACTGATTATTTCCGAACAGCTACCAACTCTTTGTCAAATGTACGATAGTGAGGGGAAAACGATTGATAAGGAAGTCATGCAACTATTCTTTCGATATCATTGGCCAGGGAATGTACGCGAGTTAATTAATGTATTGGAAAGATTATTTGCTTTGACAAGCGAATCCCATATTAAAATGAGTGATTTACCAACCGAATTTTTTCGAATAGAAAAGAAACAAGAATATATGACTATTCCCTCGTCGTTAAGCGCAAGAAATGAAGTAAGACAACTTGTGCATGAGGAAGAAGAGAAGAATATCATTGAAAAAGTATTAGGAGAAGTAAGTGGAAACAAGTCGGAAGCGGCTAAACGTCTCGGCATCACAAGAGCAACTCTTTATAATAAACTATCTCGTTATCAGTTATAAATGCAAACTGCTAAATAGAAGCGTCAACTTGTCTAGTCACTTAGACAGTTGGCGCTTTCCATAGCTTAGAAACATCTATGTTCCGTCCGAGATTTTATTGGCATGCAACTTGCAATATATAACATTGAATGGAGGGAATGAGAAATGGAGCAGATACAACACTTAATCTCAGACACTAATTTAACAAATAGTAGTATGACTTATTCCTATTTTACACCCGAAGATTTTACAGACGACTATGAAATGATTGCTAAAACAACCAAACAATTTCTGAAACTGGACGTGAAGCCTCAACTTGAAAAAGGTTTGTCGATAGAAAATCAAGATGTTCGCGTACTTTTTGAAAAAGCTGGGGATATTGGTCTTCTTGGTATTGAAGTCCCGGAAGCCTATGGCGGTTTTGAGTTAGGGAAAATGGTTGCAGGTCTCGTTGCAGAGATAATGGGTGCGGCCGGCTCATTTAGCGTTTCGTTTAATATTCATGTTGGTGTTGGTACATTGCCATATGTCTATTTTGGTACAGAAGCCCAAAAGGAAAAGTACTTACCGAAATTGACAAGTGGGGAATGGATTGGTGCTTACGCCTTGACAGAGTCGAATGCAGGGTCGGATGCTTTGAATTCGAAAACAACTGCCGTCTTGAACAAAGAAGGGACGGATTGGATATTGAATGGCGAAAAGCAATGGATAACGAATGCCCATCTCGCTGATTGTTACGTAGTGTTTGGAAAAATAGCCGAAGGTATGACTGCATTTATCGTAGAGAGAACATTTGAAGGAGTATCAGTCGGACCTGAGGAAAAAAAGATGGGGATTAACGGTTCATCTACTGCCACTCTTATTTTGGAAGACGTCAAAATACCTGTTGAAAACGTTCTAGGGGAAATTGGGAAAGGTCATCATATTGCTTTGAATATTTTAAATATGGCTCGTTTGAAACTTGCATTTGCCAATATCGGAACGGCAAAGCATGCATTACATCTATCAGTGGCTTATGCGAAAGAGCGAAAGCAATTCAGCAAAGCATTGATTGGCTTCACGATGATCCAAGAAAAGGTAGCCAATATGGCAGTACGAATCTTCGGTGCAGAAAGTGCGGCATACCGAACAGCGGGGGAAATGGATGAAGCGCTTCAATCGGTTGATTCGGTAGAGGAGTTAGTAAGAATTGTCGCTGACTTCATGATTGATTGTGCAATGAATAAAGTGAATAGTTCAGAAGCCCTTGATTATATTGTTGACGAGGCAGTGCAAATCCACGGGGGATATGGTTATATGCAGGAATATGAAGTAGAAAATTTATATCGCGATGCACGAATCAATCGAATTTTCGAAGGGACGAATGAAATTAATCGTCTTGCAATTGCTAAAGGTGTACTGAAAAAAATTGAAAAGGGGCAACTATGGTCTGCAAAAAACGAAGTGGACAATCGGACGCATGCTTTGACGCGGCATTACGGCTACTTAGTAAAGGCAAAACAACTTATCGGAATTGTCGTGAAAGCGCTTGCTGGACCTTTAGGGAAATCAATTGAAGAGGAACAAGAGTATTTAGGATTACTAGCCAGTATGAATGAAAGGCTATTCATCATGGAATCTGCTTTGCTAAGGACTGAGAAGGCACTAATTAAAAATGGGGAATCCGAGGAAAAAAGGAAGATGCTAATGTCCGATGTCATTTGTGAAGAGGGGTATCGAAGTATTCAAACAGCTGCTATTTCGTTTGTATCAAGTGCTCTACCCGATGAGGAAAGTCGTGGGCTTATGCTGATGGAAATTCAAGCAATCTCAGCTCCGCTTTACAGTAATATGTTTATCAAGAAGAGAGAAATTGTTCAAGGAATAATAGAAAGCGCTCGATATAACGTCTAAAATATGGGGGGACTCGATGATGAAAATTGGCATGATCGGCTTAGGGAATATGGGAATGCCCATGGCGAAAAACTTACTGGAATCTGGATTCACTGTTTATGGAAATGACCGAAGTGAATTAGCTGAAACTGTATTTCAGCAAGCGGGCGGAATAATTGGTCTTTCTGCAATACAAATGGCAGGACGTTGCGCTATTATTTTGACGAGTTTACCATCAACAGCCGCGGTGGAATCAGTTTATTTAGGAGAAGCAGGGTTGATTCACCAAAGCGATGAAAATATTCTTTTGATTGATACGAGCACTGTTTCGCCGGAAGTGAATCGCCGCATAAGCGAGGAAGCACAAGCGAAAGGAGTTGCTTATTTAGCCGCACCAGTCAGTGGGGGTGTGATAGGTGCGGAAAATCAGACACTGACATTTATGGTTGGTGGCCGAGCGGTGGACTATGAGCGTTCATTACCAATTATTTCAGTACTAGGCGAAAATTTGTTTCATGTGAATGAGCGAATTGACAGTGGGACAATTGCAAAATTGATAAATAATCTGCTCATCGGTTTCTATACCGCAGGGGTGAGTGAAGCATTGGCATTAGCAAATGAAAATAACATGGACATGAACAAGCTTTTTGATATGTTAAATGTTAGCTATGGACAGAGTCGAATATATGAACGGAACTTCAAATCATTTATCGAAAATGAGAAGTATGAACCGGGATTTGCGCTGAAGTTATTACGAAAAGATATGGGATTCGCCTTGCAATTGGCAGAGAGTAATCAGTTGCATCTCCCAATCAGCCAAGCCCTTTTTGCAGTTTATGAAGAAGCGGAACATGCGGGATTAGCGGAAGAGGATATGTCAGCTTTGTATAAGAGAATTGGACATCAAAAAATAGCATTTACAATAGGGGGATTGAAATAAATGACTACAACAACTATAAAGCAAATGAAAAATTGGATTAACGGTGAATGGGTGGACTCATCTGGTACTGAAACGGAAACAGTTGCTAATCCAGCAACAGGTGAAACAATTGCTTATGTACCACTATCTACAAAGAAAGACGTCGATGCTGCAGTAGAAGTGGCAAAACAAGCTTTTCTATCGTGGGCCGATATACCAGTTCCGAACCGTGCGCGTCTTCTGTTTACTTACTTGCAAAAGTTGGAGGAACATAAAGAGGAGTTAGCACAGATTATTACGATGGAAAGCGGAAAAACATTGACAGATGCAAGAGGGGAAGTGCAAAGGGGGATTGAGGTAGTGGAACTTGCTACGTCAGCGCCTAGCTTGATGATGGGAGAGGCTCTACCAAATATGGCTACGGGTATTGACGGATCTGTCTGGCGCTACCCGATTGGAGTTGTCGCAGGGATCACTCCATTTAATTTCCCGATGATGGTGCCCCTCTGGATGTTTCCACTCGCGATTGCTTGCGGGAATACATTTGTGCTTAAAGCATCTGAAAGAACGCCCGTTTTAGCGGGACATCTTGTTGAATTATTTCACGAATCCGGTTTCCCGAAAGGTGTCTTAAGTTTGGTGCATGGGGGAAAAGAAGTGGTGAACGGTTTACTGGAGCACCCAGATGTCAAAGCAATTTCTTTTGTTGGATCAGAACCGGTTGCAAAACATGTGTATGAAACGGGTACGAAATACGGTAAACGTGTTCAGGCGCTTGCTGGTGCAAAGAATCATGCGGTTGTCATGGCGGACTGTCATCTCGAAAAAACAGTTCAAGGAGTTATTGGTGCAGCGTTTGGCAGTAGCGGTGAGCGTTGTATGGCTTGTTCGGTCGTTGCAGTTGTTGATGAAGTTGCAGATGATTTTATGGAGCTACTTGTTGCAAAAACGCGTGAATTATCAGTAGGAGATGGACGTTATGAAGAGAACTTTGTTGGCCCCCTTATTCGCAAATCGCATAAAGAACGTGTGCTTAGTTATATAGAGAGTGGTATAGCTGAAGGGGCTTCGCTGATTGTCGATGGTCGAGAAATAGATAGTCAACTGGCAGAAGGAAATTATCTCGGAGCGACTATTTTTGATAACGTGAACAACGAAATGAAAATCTGGCAGGAAGAACTCTTTGCTCCAGTGTTAAGCATTGTGCGTGTGAATGATTTAGAAGAGGGAATTGCGCTGACAAACCAATCGAAGTTTGCCAATGGAGCGGTCATTTATACGGGAAGTGGAAAAAGCGCTCAAACGTTTCGTGAAAAAATTGATGCGGGTATGATTGGAGTAAACGTGAATGTACCTGCACCAATGGCATTCTTCTCTTTTGCCGGTAACAAATCTTCGTTCTACGGAGATCTTGGTACTAATGGGAAAGACGGGGTTCAGTTTTATACGCGTAAAAAAGTTGTAACGGAGCGGTGGTTCTAAGAAAGGAATGGAAAAAAGCCGAATTCCTTTTTGGGGGATTCGGCTTTCTCTAAGTGCGCCCAGCATGGGCGTAGTCTATAGGGTGCAAGTCCCGAACTGTGAAGGCAGAAGTAACAGTTAGCTTAACGCAAGGGTGTCCATGGCGACGTGGAATCTGAAGGAAGCGAGCGGCAAACCTCCGGTCTGAGGAACACGAACTTCATATAAGGCTGTGTATGATTGGGTGAGTTTGCTTAACAAAACAAAGCCCTTTCTGCCGAAGGTCATATGCAGTAAATGAAGCAGATAGGTGGAGGGAAAGACTACGTTCTTACCTGGGGAGGTCTGATTGAAACGCCGAGTACACTTGGTAACCTACTCAGTGATGGGTAGCTGAACAATCAGAAGTCAGCAGAAGCCAGAGTACCATTCGAACTCGAGAAGAATGGGAAGGGCTGAACAATTAAGAGAGAACAACAT
Source organism: Sporosarcina psychrophila (assembly GCA_020742515.1). GTDB lineage: Bacteria > Bacillota > Bacilli > Bacillales_A > Planococcaceae > Sporosarcina > Sporosarcina psychrophila_B. Next base: position 15,953 of record DYWT01000260.1, on the reverse strand, counting down.
TTTTGCATTCAGTAACCTGTGAAGAACACAGATAACCGATAAGGCATGCTTGAAGGAGGAAGTGGTGAATCCCATGGGGGACTTCGAGATGGTGGAGCAGAGCTGGCATAAGAAGAACGTTGTTCACGGAAAGAGGCGTAACCAATGTTGATGGAACGAATACTGTCGCGTGAAAATCTGCTTTCTGCCCTGAAACGGGTGGAACGCAATAAAGGGAGCCATGGTGTAGATGAAATGCCCGTACAAAACCTACGAAAGCACATCTTGGAACACTGGGAATCCATGAAAATGGAACTTCTTGAGGGTACCTATAAGCCGCAACCTGTCCGCAGGGTCGAAATCCCGAAACCTGACGGAGGCGTGCGGTTATTAGGCATCCCTACCGTGACGGATCGTCTCATTCAGCAAGCCATTGCCCAAGTATTAACTACTTTGTATGATCCAACGTTTTCAGAACATAGCTATGGATTTCGACCAAAGCGAAGCGCCCACGGCGCAATAAGGAAAGCGAAAGGATATATGCAGGAAGGTAATCGGTGGGTAATCGATATAGACTTGGAGAAATTCTTCGACAAAGTGAGCCATGACAGGTTAATGGGAACACTTTCGAAACGAATCGAAGACAAACGTCTGCTTAAGCTAATCCGTAACTATTTGAAATCAGGAATTATGATAAATGGTATCGTGACAACCAGTGAGGAAGGTACGCCGCAAGGTGGCCCACTCAGTCCATTACTTTCCAATATTGTCCTTGATGAACTAGACAAAGAATTGGAGGAAAGAGGGCATAAATTTGTCCGATACGCTGACGACTGCAACATCTATGTGAAAACAAAGAAAGCAGGAAATCGGGTCATGGGTTCTGTCACTTCATTTATTGAAGGAAGGCTTAAGTTGAAAGTTAACCTGAATAAATCTGCGGTAGACCGCCCTTGGAAGAGGAAGTTTCTTGGATTCAGCTTTACTTTACATAAAGAACCAAAGGTTCGGATTGCCAAAGAAAGTATGAAACGGATGAAGAATAAAATCCGGGAGATAACATCTAGGAAGAAACCCTATCCGATGGATTATCGAATCAAGAAACTGAATCAATACCTTATGGGGTGGTGCGGTTATTTTGCATTGGCGGATACGCCAAGCGTTTTCAGAGCTTTCGATTCATGGATTAGAAGAAGACTTCGGATGTGTATGTGGAAAAACTGGAAGAAACCAAGTACGAAGGTGAGGAAGCTCATTGGATTAGGTGCGCCGAAAGATAAGGCATACGAATGGGGGAACTCGCGTAAAAGTTACTGGAGAATTTCTAAAAGTCCTGTATTACATAGAACCCTCGGAAACTCCTATTGGAGTTCCCAAGGGCTCAAAAGTCTACTATCACGTTACGAAATTTTGCGTCATCAATCTTAATTGAACCGCCGTATACCGAACGGTATGTACGGTGGTGTGAGAGGTCGGGAGTTAATCACTCCCTCCTACTCGATTTAGTCGGCTATGAAAAAGCCATTGACCATTTCATTCGAAACAGATGAAATGTGTGGATACTTATAGCAGGGTGCTAAATCTTTATCAATCAAGACAGAGCGAACTCCTTCGAAAAAGTCTTCGTGTTTCATGAAGTTCATTGCAAGAATAAGGTCTGTGGCAAGGCATTCTTCCAATGTTTTTTGTTCGCCGTCAATTAACTGCTTTAATGTCACTTTTAAAGACACAGGTGATTTCGTACGCAATGTTTCTATGGTCTCTTTCGCGAATGAAGTGTCACTTTTCCCTAAGGCATCGAAGAGGGATTCTATCGTTGTCTTAGAGAAATAGTCGTCTATATCTTTTTGCAATAATGCTAGTTTACCTTCATCCGGTGCAGCTGATGTGTATTTCGCAAGCAATGTGTCAATGGTTGACTGCTCCCATTGCGTTCCCTCCAATTCATCGATGAATTGGAGGAGTTTTTCGTGAAGCATAAAATGATCTGCCCCATTCATATACAGTACATCTGCAGCTTTTAAATGTGTGGCAGTCAATGCTAAATATCGACCGATGAATCCCGGAGCCTTATTTAAAAAATAGGCGGCACCTACATCAGGGAAAAAACCAATTGTCATTTCTGGCATTGCCCAAACGGTACGCTCGGTAACGATTCTAATAGAAGCACCATAAGTTAAACCTACGCCGCCTCCCATGACTATTCCATCTAAACAAGCAATGATTGGTTTAGGGAATTGAGCAATAGATAAATCTGTTTGATATTCTTCTGTGAAAAAGTCGTTTGCTTTTTGGAGACCATTTTCACTATTTTTCGCTTCATATAATGTTTTAATATCTCCGCCGGCACATAATCCTTTTGTTCCTGCTCCTTTGATTATGACAGCTTTGACACGTTTGTTTGACTTCCAATCTGTTAATTTTACCCCAATTGCTTGAACCATTGCGAAGGACAGTGAGTTTAAAGCTTTTGGGCGATTGAGTAAAATTGTAGCAACTCCATTGTCGCTTATAGAAAAAAGGACTTCTTCTGTCATCGTTCACATCCCCTTTTACGTATGTTTAAATAGCGGTTTTCTTTTTTCGACAAATGCGTGTATACCTTCCTTGGCATCGTCTGTTAAAAACAGTTCGGCAAATTTGTTGCGTTCCAGTTCTAGCCCGTTTACTAAGGATTCATTTGCTCCCTGTATAATACATTCTACAGCTCGCGTGACACTGGTCATACTCTTACCGTCAATAAATGCTTTGGCAATCGTTTTTGCTGTTGGCAAGAGATCTGCTGGGGAAACGACTAATTGGATAAGTCCAGCTAACTTTGCCTCGTCGCCGTTAAGTTGTTTGCTTGTTAAAATTAGTTCCAATGCAGTTGCTGTACTGGTTATCCTACTCAACCTTTGCGTTCCGCCGAACGTGGGGATAAGTCCAAGTTGAAGCTCAGGTAATCCAAGTTTGGCCGCAGACACTGCAATCCGATAATGGCAGCTCATAGCCAATTCCAATCCTCCGCCAAGACAAGCACCATTAATGGCTGCGATAACGGGTTTTTTCATCGATTCTATTTCGTTGCAAATTGCTTGTCCCGCTGTGGCCATTGCCAATCCTTTCTGGTCGTCACCTAGTGCGCCAACGAATTCTTTAATATCAGCACCGGCAACAAAGAAACGACCTGCACCAGTTAAAATAATCGCTTTTAACTTATCGTCCTTGGCAAGACTTTTAAAAACCTCTCTTAGTTCGGCAATGCATGCTGTTGACAATGTATTGGCTGGTGCATGGTCTATTTCCACGATTGCAATGTCATCTTCAATCAGTAGATTTGTGAAATTTCTCGACATGATTTCTCCACTCCTTTATTAACTATATATGTTGAACAAATGAATACGGCTTATGCGCTTTTCAAGGGCTTTTGGGAGTCCACTGAAAAAGCCCTTGTACTTGGAATGAATTAGAATTCCCTCCAATACCGCTTGGACGCTTTGTGGATGCCTTCCGCGATAAGCCAGAAAGAAGACCGCTTTCAGTCTTATTGCTCCGGCTACCACGAAGTCGCGCCTTCGCTGGATGGTCTATGTGAGAAAGAGCATTTCATTATCTGTGATGAAATCTGCAACCTGGAGTACTTCTTTCTGTAATATAGTTAGTTTCAAATGATAATCACCTTACAATTGCGCCATATACATCTCAAAATCACATTTCTCTCGATATTGAACACCCTAGCGCAGGAGTGGCAAAGGCATCCCAAAAGCGCCAAGTGTTCTACAATCCACACCCCGAATTACAACTCTCTTATTATTGAGCGCCACGGCAAATTCAATAGGATTCTTTAATACAACATATATATAGTTATGCAATTATCATGCCATCCTAAAGAGTGTGTAATAGGAATGTTTAATTAATACGTGAATGTAAAATTGTCTAGACAGTTTTACATTCATTCGTCAAATGAAAGTTTTCGTAGTCGCTAAATTTCTATAGGGGGAAGTCTATGAAATGAAGTCTAATCAGGGGAACTACTGGTGCTGCTGGGATGGCTTTCTGGGGCTTGTTATTTAAAAAATAATTTTTTCTTTACTTTTGGTTTTAGATGTTCTACTATGAAGTTAGTAAAGTTTCCTGAGGGAAACAATAATGTAATTCATTTTTTTGCCTATAAAGTTTCCCGAGGGCAAAAAAAATTTGGTTTTAAAGTTTCCCTTGGGAAACTTCAGCATATAAATAGTTGTATGGAGGTGTGTAAATATGAAGGATGCAATTGTAGTTTCAAATTTGCATGTGTCGTATTTTGGAAAAGAAGTGTTACACGATATAGGATTTACGATATCAGAGGGGAAATCTGTTGGAATCATTGGACCGAATGGAGCAGGGAAGTCCACTTTGCTTAAAGTATTACTAAATTTGATTTCTAAAGATAAAGGTGAAATTACGATTCTTGGTTCCACGTTGAAAGAAGTACGTAAAAGAATTGCTTACGTTCCGCAGCGCAGTACAATCGATTGGGATTTCCCGATAACCGTCAAGGATACAGTTCTCATCGGTACGTACCCGACAATTGGACTATTGAAAAGACCGGGTAGGAAAGAAAAGGATTTGGCATTGAAATGTCTTGAAAAAGTAGATATGGTCGAGTTCCAAAATCGACAAATTGGAGAGTTATCTGGTGGTCAGCAGCAGCGTGTTTTCTTGGCCAGAGCACTTGCTCAGGAGGCAGATTTATTTTTACTCGATGAACCATTTGTCGGAATTGACGCAACGAGCGAAGAGATGATCGTGAACATTTTAAAAGAGTTACGAGATGAAGGGAAAACAATCATTGTCGTCCACCACGATTTGAACAAGGCGGAAAAGTATTTTGATGAACTGTTGTTATTAAACAAGGAGTTAATTGCGAAGGGCAGTGTGAAAGAAGTGTTTACGCCTCAAATGATCTCAAAAGCATACGGCGGACAATTATCGTTTTTAGATGGGGTGATGGCGAAATGATGCATTTCATTGAGGCAGTCATGCAATATGGTTTTCTGCAAAAAGCGCTTATTACATCAGTGATGGTTGGTATTATTAGTGGCGTCATTGGTTGTTTTATTATTTTAAGAGGGATGGCCCTCATGGGGGATGCGATATCTCATGCCGTATTACCAGGTGTCGCAATTTCTTTCATGCTAGGCATCAACTTCTTTATCGGAGCGGTGATAACGGGTATTTTAACAGCTATCGGTATAGGGTTCATCAATCAAAATAGCCGTGTGAAAAATGATTCTGCGATTGGCATCATGTTTACAGCTGCATTTGCCGCTGGGATTATCCTTATCACATTTATGAAGAGTAGTACGGATTTGTATCACATCCTGTTTGGGAATGTGTTGGCGGTCAGACCTTCTGATATGTGGATGACACTAATAGTTGGTATTTTCGTGTTGTTAAGTGTGTTTATATTTTATAAAGAGTTGCTTGTCAGTTCATTTGACCCAATTATGGCTCAAGCATATGGGCTTCCGACTAAGATGATTCATTACTTTTTAATGGTTCTATTAACACTTGTTACGGTCGCATCGTTACAGACAGTGGGCATCATATTAGTCGTTGCAATGCTTATTACCCCTGCTTCGACAGCTTATTTATTAACTGATCGGTTGTCTGTCATGATAGTCATTTCGGCTACATGTGGAACGATTTCGGCGATAATTGGTTTGTATTTGAGCTTTACGTACAATCTTGCATCTGGCGCAACAATTGTACTCGTCGCAACAGCTTTATTTTTCTTAGCATTTATATTCTCACCGAAACAAGGTTTATTGTGGCGGGCAATTCGAACAAATAAACAAAAATCAGCAGTTTTATAAATTGTAATTCAAAACAGGGGGGGAAGTTTGATTATGAAAAAAAGTATTATGCTGTTTACGATGCTTATTGTAGGGGTCTTGTTGTCGGCGTGTGGGCAAGGTAAGACTGCTCCAAAAGAGAAGGGTGAAAAACTGCAGGTAGTTGCGACGTATTCGATTGTCTACGATATTGTGAAAAATGTCGGGGGAGATTTGGTCGATGTTCACAGCCTTGCACCGATTGGATCGGATCCTCACCAATATGATCCACTTCCGGCAGATGTCGCTTTGACGACAGATGCAGATGTTGTTTTTTATAACGGGCTAAATTTAGAAGAAGGAAATGCATGGTTTACTAAATTGATGGAAACTGCTGGAAAAGCGGGAGAGGATGCGCCGGTATTTCGTGTAAGTGAAGGGGTTGAACCGATGCTCCTCAGTTCGATGGACCATTTAGGGGAAGAAGATCCCCATGCTTGGCTCGATGTGCGCAATGGCATCAAGTATGTAGAAAACGTGCGCAAATCCCTGAAGAAAATAGATCCAGAAAATGCAGATATCTACGATGAAAACGCGGATGCATATATCACTGAACTCAAAGCCCTTCATGAAGAAATCGTGGAGAAAATGAACCAAATCCCAGAAGAACGACGAATACTTGTGACAAGTGAAGGTGCGTTCAAATATTTCTCCAAAGCGTATGATTTTAATGCAGCCTACATTTGGGAAATCAATTCACACCATGAAGGAACACCTGAACAGCTGACAACTATCATTGCAACCATCAACGAGGAAAAGGTTCAAGCGCTATTTTTAGAAACAAGTATCGATCCACGTAGCATGGAAATGGTATCAAGGGAAACGAATGTGCCGATTAAAGGAAAAATCTTTACAGACTCTCTAGGGAAACCTGGTGATGATGGCGATACGTATGTAAAAATGCTTAGATGGAACGCAGACATGATTTATAGTGGTTTGAATCAATAACAAAATGATGAAGCAGCCAGGACTTTTTACTTCAAAAGTCCTGGCTGCTTTTTGGAGGAAATGGTTGTGTCGGTGATAAGCCCGTTTGAGCCGGTGATAACACACTCCATAACGGTGATAAACTCAGTGTAAGCTTGTTTTCTTGTTAGTCCATATTAATGAAAATTCCATCAAGATTTGCTTTGTTTTTCAATAATCCGGTTTCTGTCATCCAATCGGCAGTTGCTTGCCATGCCTGTTCCTCCTGCTCACCAAACGTACCAGGTGCTTTCATTTTCGGAAGAAGAATTGAAAGCGACTCTCTTTCAACAACCTCGACGAGTGGGAAATTCGCTTCATCCTGGTATTTTAGCAAGATAGACAGCGCTTCTTCAGGATCTTTCTCCATATCATCGAAGGCTCTTCCGGCAGCGCGCCAAAATGCTTCGATGTTCTTTTGATCTTTCTTCCACGTATCGTCACTTGTCACAACAATAAGTTCATAAAACGAAGGTATTTCGAAGTCTGTCGGGTCAATATAGCCTGTTGGAAATCCTTCATATTCAAGTAGCGGTACTTCATGATTAATATATGCCCCGATTACAGCGTCTGCTTTTTTTGAAATCAATGCAGAATTTAATTCAAACCCCACATCGACCATATTTACTTTACCGTAGTCTGCACCATCTGCTTTCATCATTGTTTCTAGTATTGCTTCGTTCAAAGGGATTCCTGAATAGCCTACAGTTTTTCCTTCTAGATCTTTTGGTGACTCGATACCACTTTCTTTTAAAAATGCTACGTGATTCAATGGCGAACGAACGAGAACGCCGACGGATTTGATGCCGATATTTTGTTCAGATTTCGCGATGATGACATCGGGCTGATAAGTGATACCCATAGTCACTTTTCCTGTTGCTGCAAGGTTAATAGGATCAGTCGGACTTGCGGGGAACTTGATATCCAGTTCAATGCCTTCATCTTTGAAATAACCTTTTTCCTCCGCAACATAAAGGAAGCTATGTACCGCATTAGGATACCAATCAAGCATGATACTTACCTTTTCTGTTTTTTCATTAGTATTGCACGCGCTGAGCAATAGAATTAGCGCGATACTTGTTAGTGATAATGTGATTTTCTTCAATTCTTAATCCTCCATTTTAACGTTCGATTTTCAATAATGGTCACACAGATGAATAGACCGATTCCGACGGCACTCAGTACAAAGATGGGCGCGAAAACAGCTGCACCATCGAACTGCGTCATCATGCGCCGGCTAAAGTAACCAAGTCCAGCCTGAGCACCGAGCCATTCCCCAATAGCCGCGCCAATCACACTGAGGGTCACGGCGACTTTCATTCCAGAAAAGAAATGGGGAAGGGCAGTTGGCACGGAATATTTATAGAAAATATCCTTTTTTGAAGCACCCATCGTCAAAAAGAGTTCTTTTATATCTTTTTTTCCTGACGATAAACCATCGAATGTATTCACTGTTATCGGGAAAAATGTGATGAGCACAGTAACGGCAACTTTGCTCCAAATTGTGTATCCGAACCACAGTACAAAAATAGGTGCAAGTGCAATAATAGGAACCATTTGAGATGCAATGAGAATTGGATAGAGTGCTTTTCGTACGCCGGGACGGGAAGACATTAGCACTGCAATTGCTGTTCCTGAAATAATCGAAATGGCTAAGCCGATAACAATCGTCATCAAAGTAACCGGCAGATGTTTCAACAATAATACTTCCTTCAGTTCCCAAAAGCGTATAAAAATTTGAATAGGGGAAGGTAGAATGAACGCTTTACCGTAAAGGCGTGCGCTCAACTCCCAGATACTTAGAAATCCAGCAATGATTACTAAGGATGCCGTATTTTTCACAGCGAAACCTCACTTCTGAGCTTGCCGATAAGCAGTTCTTTTAGGTCGAGCATTTCAGCGCGATGCAAATCGTTTCTTAGTCGAGGTCTTTCAAGAGGTACTTCGATTTCCACGAATGAAGTGACAGGTTTGTTTTGCAACAGAAAAATACGGTCTGACAGAAACAGTGCTTCCTCTACGTCATGTGTGATGAAAAGCACAGTTGATTTGCGCTTTTCCCATTGATTGATGAGCCACTCTTGCATAGCTAGTCGGGTGATAGCGTCGAGTGCCGAAAACGGTTCATCCAACAATAGGAGGGAATTGCCAGAAAGAACAGCGCGTAAGAAAGCGACGCGCTGTTTCATTCCACCCGAAAGTTCTCCTGGATAGTTCTCCTCTGTTCCACTAAGACCGAACTCCTGTAATAATGGTTGTACTTGTTCCTTGGCGGCCTTCTTATCTAATCCAGCTACTTCAAGCGGTAGACATGCATTTTCTAAAATGGAGCGCCAAGGCAGTAACAAATCTTGTTGTGGCATATAGCCGACCTTTCCGAGGCGCTGACTATTTGGATTCCCTTCAAGAGAAATGGTACCCCCTGAGGGTTCATCTAATCCGGTTACAAGACGGAAAATCGTACTTTTGCCGGAACCGCTCACGCCAATTATCGAAATAAACTCACCGGGAAGAATGTTGAATGACAGATTATCGAGTATGCTGTTGCCTGATTTGTACGTGAATGAAACACCGTCAAACGATAGCATTTATCATTTCAACTCCAGGCCACATTTGTTTTGTATTTGCCATATCCCAAAACATATATTCATAACGGGTTGTATTGAGGAAGATTTCCTCAAGCTTTAACAGTTCATGCTCCGGTTTTCCTTCTGCTGATTTGTCCATTAAATCAATACACCAGCCCGCAAGTTCCTTGAATTCATCCGAAGAATACATCTGAATCCAATCGCCATATAACGAGTGATCAGCAGCACCTGGAATAGCATTTAACTCCTTACCGATTTCCCAGTAACTCCATGCGCAAGGAAGCAGTGCAGCCATCACTTCGGCAACGGAACCGTTTTGACAGACGTGTAACATGTAGTGTGTATAGGCAAGAACAATTGGTGACGGCTTAGCGTTTTCAAGTTCCTGTTCAGAAATGCCGAACCGCAGTGCATAGCTACGATGCAGGGCCATTTCCTTGTTCAGCGTCCCATCGAGTAGTGTCGCGAACTTGCCCATCGTTTCCAAGTCGTCAGCTTTTACAGCCCCGATCGCAAACAGTTTTGCATAATCAATCAAATACAAGTAATCCTGGACCATATAAAATCTGAATTTATCCGGATCAAGCGTCCCATCGCCAATCCCTTGTACGAACGGATGGCTATGATTCTGTCTCCAGATTGGTAAGGTCTTTTCAAGTAATCGTTCGGTGAACTTCATAACTAAAACACTCCCCCTTTGATTTTATCCAATTAAATAAACGTAACAAAAAACCCACTCCTTGAAGAAGAAGTGGGTTGTAGACAGACAACAGTGTCCCGGAAAACAGACCGGCAGAATTATTGTGTCAGCACCTCTTCCTTACGCTGGTATTAACCAGTTCAAGTTATAAGGGTCAAGGCACATGCCTCTCTCAGCTCTGTTAGAGCACCCCTAGCGGTGGATCATATGAAATTGGACTCATTGTCATTATAAGCATACTAAAATTAGAAGGTCAACCTTAACATTGGAAAAAGTAAAAAGGAATGTATGTTTCATTTTTACGGAATTATCCTGTAAAGTAGAGAGAAAGAACATTGAAAGGGGAAATGGAAGTGAAATTTTTTCATACTGCGGACTGGCATTTAGGCAAGCTCGTTCAAGGGATTTATATGACGGACGGACAGCGTTATATCCTTGATCAATTCATTGAGGCAATTAGAGAAGAGAAGCCGGATGCGGTCGTTATCGCAGGCGATTTATATGACCGTGCGGTACCCCCGACAGAAGCGGTTGCACTACTCGATGAAGTGCTCGGAAAAATCACCATGGAACTTGAGACACCTGTCCTTGCAATTAGCGGTAACCACGATAGCCCAGGACGCCTCCATTTTGGAAGCGGATTGATGCGAGTGAATGGTTATCATATTGCCGGTCAAATGACGAAAGAAATAGAGCCGATCGTTTTAACGGATGAATTCGGAGAAGTCCATTTTCATCTTGTACCGTTTGCAGATCCATCGATTGTAAAGCATTTATATGGTGATGAAACAATCGTGAATCATAATGATGCAATGAAAAAAGTGATAGCTGGAATTCGTGAACAAATGGCAGATGGTGCACGACATGTGTTTGTAGGACATGCGTTTGTGACACCTCACGGGGAAAGTGAAGACAATACGAGTGACTCGGAACGGCCACTGGCAATTGGCGGAGCAGAATACGTTTCGGCACATCTTTTCGAACCATTTCACTACACAGCACTTGGACATTTGCATCAGGCACATTATGTGTTAAATGAAACGGTGCGGTTTGCAGGATCGCCAATGAAATACTCGATTTCAGAAGAAAACCATAACAAAGGTTTTTTAATTATTGAACTTGATGCGGAAGGACAAGTTGTTGTTGAAAAACGTGCGTTGAAACCGAAGCACGATATGCGGACAGTTGAAGGGATTATGGAAGATATTTTATTACATACGGTGAGTGAGGACTACGTATTCGTCAAACTATTGGATGAGACACCGGTCTTATTCCCCATGGAAAAAGTTCGGTCGGTCTATCCGAATGCGATGCATGTTGAGCGTAAAGTGTTTATACAGACTGCAAATTCGAGGGATGAACAACGGATGGAACATGTGAAGCATGATGATTTAGCACTATTTAAAGCATTTTATGATGAGATGAAAGGCGAAGCGCCAGACACGGAAACGGAAACTCTTTTTGCGGAAGTGCTCCATGAAGTTATGCATAAGGAGGGGACAGGACATTGAGACCAATCCAACTAATAATGACAGCATTTGGGCCATATAAAGGGATGGAAACGGTCGATTTCAGGGAATTGAAAGACAATCGGCTATTCGTCATTTCGGGTGCAACAGGTGCAGGGAAAACGACGATTTTTGACGGTATTTGTTTTGCGCTATACGGTCAGGCGAGCGGAGAAGACCGAACGGATAACCGTGCGATGCGAAGTGACTTCGCTGACGATGCAGTTCAAACGACCGTTGAGCTGACGTTTGACATTCATAATCGGACATATCGGATTATGCGGCAAATTCCATATGTGAAACAGGGGAATAAATCTGAAACGACCGCGCGATGCGAGTTCTATGAACTTACCGCAGACGGGGAAGTACCACTAGTTGAAAGACAGATTGTATCTGAAATTAATAAGAAGGCGGAGGAACTGATCGGTTTTACACAGGCGCAATTCAGTCAAATTGTGATGTTGCCGCAAGGAGAATTCCGGAAGTTTCTAACATCGGATACAGAAAACAAAGAAACAATCATGCGGAAAATATTTAAAACAGATCAGTACCGTGAAATTGTAGAACGATTGAAAGAGAAAAAAGACAATGCACAGTTGATATTGACAAAAGAGATGCAACAGAGCGAGGGGCATATTGGCCAAATAACTTCCCTACTGCCCGAACGTGAGTCATCGGTCTTTACTGTCCTGGCGAATGAACATTACAATGTGAATCAAGTCGTTCAAGGGTTAGAAGAAGAACTTGTATTTTATCAAGAAAAGACGGTTGTTGTTAAAAAGAGTTATGACGACGTCTATGCAAAGCATACCAAAATGCAAGAAACGTACCACTCCGCGAAAGGTGTGAATGAACGTTTTGTTGAATTGCGTCAAAAAGAATTTACGTTAAATGGGTTAGCGGAACAGTTGCCGACTATGGAACGAAAAGAACAGCAGCTGGCTGATGCAGAGCGGGCCGTTTCAATTGGAGAAATCGAGATGCAGTTTCAGACATTGAAAGAAGAAACTGTTTCAAAAGCTGTTGATCTCAAAAGAGCCCAGGAAGCAGTCCAGATTGCAACAGAGAAGATGGAACTTGCCGGACAACGTTTTAGAGCTGAAGAAGAAAGAAAAGAAGACCGTGACCAACTGACAGAAAGCTTGATTCGTCTAAAAGATTATTTACCAGAAGTTTCGAGTTTAGCGTCAAAAAAAGCTGCTCTTGATTTGATGAAAAAAGAAAATGATATTCTGGGAAAAGAACTAGAAATAACCGCTAGAAAAACAGAAGAAGAAACCAAGAACGTGGAAAGTATGAAATTGAAAATCGAGACGGTTGAAGCGGGACTTGTTCAGTATGATGAACGTATCGATCAATTAAATGTGGTAAATGAAAAATGCAAAGTACTGGATGAATTCAACGTCATTCAAAATCGGATGAACATATTGGAACAAGGAAAGAGCGACAAGGAAGCGCATTATGAAGTATGTCAAAAGAAATACGATCGAGTAGAACAACTCTGGTTGAATAACCAAGCAGCTATGTTAGCTGCGTCTCTTAATGACGGTGAATCTTGCCCGGTATGTGGAAGCGAAGAACATCCCGCCAAATCTCATAAAAAAATTGAAGCAACTGTTTCAAAAGAACAGCTTGAGGCAGAAAAAGAACGGCTGAAAGAAGCCGAAAGTCAATTCCGAACTGTAGCCATTACCTATCAAAATGCAGTAGAACAGTTAAAGGATAAAGAACAAGAAATGAAGCGGTTAGCTATAGAAGTGGATAAAAATAATTTACATGAGGTTAAACGGGAAGTTGAGACAGAAGTGGCCAAGCTTCGCGGGGATCGAAAATTACTCGTCGATCTGAAAGAGAAATTGAAACAACAAGAAGTAGTCACAGCACAGCTCATGACACAAAAATCGGATATGGAACACGCATTGATACGACAACAATCGTTGTACGATACTCAATTAGCCCTTTTTAACATGACATTACAAACGATACCGGAAGATGTGCAGGTACTTGCCGCACTTCAGGAGCGTATTGCTGGGGCAGAAAAGAAAAAAGCGGAATTAGATCATGCTTGGGAAAGCGTACAGAAAGTGCGTGAAGAAACTAGTGAGAAACTGACGACGGCGAAATCTGCGGAAATGCATGCAGTGAAAACCTTGGAAGAAGCCAAAGGGAAAAAGAGTCGGGCGGAAAGTAGATTCAAAAAAGCATTGGAAGAATCCGCGTTCCCAATAGTAGAGGCTTATCGCGAGGCAAAAATGCCAGAAGTGGACCGTAATTCGTTAAAAGAAAAAGTTGCAAACTATAAACAGCAACTCCATTCATTACGCGATGCAGTGGCGGAATTACGAGTTATGCTTGAAGGAAAAGAAATAGTGGATCTAAGTAGTTTGGAAACGAAAGTGAACGATTTGAAACGTGACTATGAAGCCGCTCTTACTGACTACAATGCTTCGTCAGAATTTGAAAAGACTGCATTTGGTTTGAAAGAGAAACTTGTGAAGTCGTCTGAAAAGGTGATTGAACTTGAACGGATTTATGGGAAAATCACAGACCTTTACGATATTGTAAGAGGGCAGAACGGATTGAAACTATCGTTCGAACGCTATATTCAAATCGAATATTTAGAGCGAATCATCCAGTCTGCAAATGAACGGTTGAAAGAGATGTCGAATGGACAATTTGTCTTGATGCGAAGTGACCGTCAGGAAGTGCGAGGGAGGCAAAGCGGACTGGGTCTCGATGTATACGATGCCTATACAGGACAAACTCGCGATGTGAAGACTTTGTCAGGCGGTGAAAAGTTCAATGCATCCCTCTGCCTGGCACTTGGTATGGCAGATGTCATCCAAAGCTTCCAAGGCTCAGTTTCGATAGACACGATGTTTATTGATGAGGGATTTGGTTCGCTTGATGAAGAATCGCTGAACAAAGCGATAGATACGCTTATCGACCTACAGAAATCAGGCAGGATGATTGGCGTAATCTCTCATGTAGAAGAATTGAAGGCCGCTTTCCCAGCGACTCTTGAAGTGAAAAAGACGAGAGAAGGATATAGTCACACTAATTTTTTAATCAAATAAACAACTACAATCTCATACTGCAGAGGTCACGGAAGTCGTTGTTGAAGCATAAAGAAATTCATGACCCTCAATTGAATCTATCGATTGTTCCGGAAGACATAAAACGTATGTTGTTCTTGATGGTTGACGGGGAGCATTATAAAATGTGAAAAATACCTGTTGCAGCATTGTGCTGCAACAGGTATTTTTAAAAGAACTTCCAGTGATATATTGCATTTAGGAAGCTATAGGCGTATTATTACTTTAGCGATATATTGCATACACATAATGCTGTTTTAACATCAAGGGGGAACTGGAATTATGCAAAAGAAATTATCATTTTCATCGTATCTTGCTATTGGCTTGATGCTATTCGCACTATTTTTTGGAGCCGGCAATCTTATTTTTCCAGCACAGCTTGGGCAGTACGCCGGAACGAACATGTGGCTAGCTATTATCGGATTTTTAGTGACAGGCGTGGGACTTCCGTTTCTTGGAATACTAGCGATGGGCTTCTCAGGAAGCCAAAATTTACAGCAACTTGCAAGTCGGATTCATCCAGTTTATGCAGTTGTTTTCACATCACTGCTCTATTTAACAATCGGTCCATTCTTCGCTGCTCCACGTACAGGTGCAGTTGCGTTTGATATCGGAATCTCCCCATTTATTAGCGAGGAGTATATACAAAGTGCTTCCATTATTTTCACGTTATTGTTCTTTGGTCTAACATTGTGGTTGTCGTTAAATCCTGCAAAAATTGTTGACCGTGTCGGTAAAATTCTCTCACCGGCACTCATCGTTCTTTTGTTGGCTTTATTGGTTTTGGTCATTGTAAAACCAATGGGTGTGATTCAGCCTCCACAAGGCGATTATACAAGCGGAGCGTTAATAAAAGGTGTTATGGAAGGCTATAATACAATGGACGCACTCGCCTCACTGGTCTTCGGGATTATCGTCATTAACGCCATCCGCTCCATGGGTGTGACGAATAAGCGTGAAATTCTTAAGGCGACAGCGAAAGCAGGTGCAGTCGCGACTACATTCCTTGCAATTATCTATGTAGGGATTGCTTATCTAGGAGCGACTAGTACGGAGTTGTTCGGACTATTTGACACGGGCGGCCCTGTACTAAGTGGAGCATCTTCTCATTATTTAGGGACTTTTGGATTGGTTATGCTCGCTGTGGTCATACTGCTCGCATGTTTGACTACGAGTATCGGACTGGTTACTGCATGTGCTGAATACTTCAATACAATTATGCCGAAAATCAGCTACAAAGTATTTGTTATATTCTTCTC
>DYWT01000259.1 GCA_020742515.1 Sporosarcina psychrophila | reverse complement strand
AAGTGAAGTCGAAGCGGCTGTAGAAGAAATGGAAAAGTTTCCGCCGCCTAATGTAGAAGATGTTTTCGATCATGTATACGCTGAAATGCCCGCTCAGCTCACTGAACAAAAAGAAGCGTACCTTGCGCATTTGGGGAGGCGATGATTGATGACACAATTAAAAGAATCGGAACAAAAAAACGAAACGACAAAGCAGATGACGTTAATTCAAGCGATTAATGATGGCATGCGTTTGATGCTAGAAGAGGATGATCGAACCATCATACTCGGAGAAGATATCGGGAAAAATGGTGGTGTATTCCGCGCGACGGAAGGCCTTCAGGAACAATTTGGTGATGATCGAGTAGTCGATACACCACTTTCAGAAGCAGGGATTATTGGGACGTCAATTGGTCTTGCCGTTAACGGTTTTAGACCGGTTGCAGAAATCCAGTTCCTCGGTTTTATCTATCCTGCGTACGAACAGATTATGACACATGTTTCACGGCTTCGGATGCGATCGATGTCTCGTTTTACAGTGCCTATGGTCATTCGAGCTCCATATGGTGCAGGAATTCGAGCGCCTGAAATCCATTCTGATAGTACGGAAGTTTTATTCACACATATGCCAGGCATTAAAGTGGTCTGTCCATCTAATCCATACGATGCAAAAGGGTTATTGATTGCAGCAATGGAAGATCCTGATCCTGTGCTAGTTTTGGAGCCTATGAAAAACTATCGTTCGAAAAGAGAAGAAGTTCCTGTTGGAAAATATACTGTGGAAATTGGTAAAGGAAAACGAGTACGTGAAGGTACTGACGTCACTCTGATCGCGTGGGGAGCTATGATTTCAATTGCTGAGAAAGCCGCTGAACAGGCCGCGAAAAAGGGAATTAGTTGTGAAATTATCGATCTGCGAACATTGTATCCAATTGATCGTGACATTATTGCTCAATCGGTGCAAAAGACAACGAGAGCAGTCATCATTCATGAAGCACATAATACAGGGGGACTTGGCAACGATATTGTTTCCATAATAAACGATACAGCTTTTCTTTATCTACGAGCTCCAATTGAACGCGTTACAGGATTTGACGTCCCGGTTCCATTCTTTACATTAGAAGAACATTATCTTCCAACACCGGCACGCGTCGTGGAAGGAATAGAAAAAGTGCTTCATTTTTAAGGGGGAAATGGAATGCTCGAAGTAAAGTTACATGATATCGGGGAAGGTATGACTGAAGGGGAAGTGATCCATTACTTAGTCAAGGTTGGCGATTCGGTTACGACGGATCAGCCGCTTGTCGAAGTACAAACAGACAAAATGGTCGCCGAACTTACTTCGCCCTGCCCTGGTATCGTGAAAGAAATTCGCATCGAAGTAGGTGAAACTGTTCAGGTCGGAACAAGCCTGCTCTGCATTGAATTAATTGAAGCTGATCGAACGGCAAAAAAATCAATTATGGAAACGAAAAAAATCAATGAGAGGGAAGCAAGCCCGGCAATTAAAATAGATGAGAAATTGCCGCCATTGCATTTTAAACGAGTACTTGCGGCGCCGTATACACGCAAAATTGCACGCGATAACAATATAAATCTCGAAGATGTCCATGCAGCTGACCCTTCTGGAAGGATAACCGAAGAAGATGTTTTTCGATTCTTAGAAGAAAAACAAACCACGTTCGAATCAGTTAAGATTGTTAAGCAGACGAAGATTGATCAAAAGAGTCCTGATGAAATTCCTTTTAGAGGAATCCGAAAAAAAATTGCAGAAAAGATGACGAAATCACTCTTTACAATTCCCCATGTTACCCATTTTGACGAAGTGAATATGACGAATTTGGTTAAAATGAGAGAGCAGTTGAAAGTGGCGGGTGAATCCGTCAGTGTTCCAGCATTTCTTATTAAGGCACTTGTTATCTCATTGAAGGATTTCCCGATATTCAATGCCGAACTTGATGAAGAAAACAGTCGGATACTCCTTAAGAAAAACTACCACATTGGACTCGCAACAAATACTGAAAGCGGACTAATTGTTCCTGTTATCCATGATGTTGATAAGAAATCAATCAAAGAAATTAACAAAGAAGTAAAGGAATTGACAGCCAAAGCAATCGCTGGTAGCCTACAACTGTTTGAAATGCAAAATAGCACATTTACAGTGAGTAATGTCGGACCTCTTGGTAGTACCGGTGCAACACCGATTATTAATTATCCAGAAACGGCTCTTATTGCTTTCCATAAAACAAAAAAACAACCAATCGTCAATGAGCATGATGAAATTGTTATCGGTCATATCATGACACTTTCCATGGCATTCGATCACCGTGTTGCTGATGGCGCAACAGCGGTTGCATTTACGAATCGCTTTGCCAGCCTAATTGAGCAGCCTCACAAACTGATGATGGAGATGATATAAAATGGTTGTTGGGGAAATCAGTCAGGAAAGAAATCTCATTGTCATTGGAGGGGGGCCAGGCGGCTACTCTGCTGCCATACGTGGTGCGCAGCTTGGTCTCTCGGTAACATTAATTGAACAGGCTGAAATGGGCGGCGTTTGTCTGAATGAAGGGTGTATTCCTTCTAAAGTTTTTACACATGCAGCAGCTAAACGCTCTGAAATTACCCATCTACAAAATCTGGGAATTGGAAGTTTGGATAACCTAGTCGATATTAAAAAGCTGATTGCTTATAAATCTAACGTCATTAATCAGCTTAGATCAGGCGTAGAAAGTCTATGTAATGAAAATAAAATTGAACTCATCCGCGGGAAAGTTACATTTCTCGCGGTAGATAGAATCGGTGTAGAAAATGGACATCAATTCGATATTTTCGAATTTGAACAAGTCATTATTGCGACAGGAAGCTCCCCGATTATACCGTCCGCAATGAACGATAAAGGGGTGCGAATTCTATTGCCCCATGAGCTATTTAAATTGGAAGAGATACCTGAGCACCTTATTGTAAGAGGTCATGATTACATTGCACTTGAAGCGGCTTCAAGTTTTGCCGCATTAGGAGCACAAGTCAGTATCGTAATTGATGATCAAACAGGCTTTCCATTCGATGAATCCATCAATAAAGAATTAAATCGTTTATTTAAAAAGCATAAAATTAAAGTGCATAAAGAGCGTGAATTCATTTCGGTAAATGAAACAGCAGACGGGATTATACTAACGTTTCAAACGGATAAAAACATAGAAGAGACGATACGTGGATCACATCTATTCGTATCTGGAACAAGGAAACCCAATTTGGATGCTCTCGGCATCACCCGTTTCGGAATTGAGCAAACAGACGAGGGTTTCATCAAGGTGGACGGAAATATGCAATCCTCAATACCTTCTATATATGCAATTGGTGATGTGACCGAGGGGCCAATGCTCGCAGTGAAAGCAATCAAGCAAGGTAAAGCTGCTGTTACCTCAATAGCAGGGGAACAAACTGAAGTCGACCTTACATTTATGCCAGTTGTGGCACATACAATCCCGCCAATCGTTTCTGTAGGGCTTACAGAACAAAGCGCACGGGACTTTGGGGTGGCTATTCGGGTCAGTCAATTTGCTCTTGGCGGAAACGGTTATGCAACAATTACGGGTAAAAAGGATGGGTTTATTAAAGTTATTTCTGATGCAACAACAGAAATCATTCAAGGCATTCATATGATTGGGGAAGGGGCAATTGAAATGTCAGGTTCCTTTGTCCAATTACTTGAAATGGCTTCAAAAGAGGAAGATATAAAATTCCCGAACTATGCGCATCCAGGATTCAATGAAGGACTGCTTGAGGCGGCAGAAGGCTTAATCGGACAAGCAATTCATGCTATGCCGGATAAAAAGAGAGATTTGCTAACGATTTAAACGCATCTAAAAAGGAGTTAAGGACATAGAGATTTTATTCGACCCGCTTTGGCGCTTACTGACAAGAGAGTTGTAATTCGGGGTGTGGATTGTAGAACGCTTGGCGCTTTGGGGATGCCTTTGCCGCGCCTGCGCTAGGGTGTTCATTATCGAGAGAAATAAAATTTTGAGATGTATATTCCGAGATTATAAGGTGATTACTATTCGATACTATATATTGAAATAAAGAACTCCATTGAACCGCTACGGCGCTAGTGGATGCCTACTGCCATAAGCCAAGCAGATTCGCCGCCGGTCTTATGGCTTCGGCTACCCCTGTTAAGGCGCCTTCGCTCAGTTTATATACCGGATTCAATAGTTCAACATATATAATTTTAGTCAAGAAAGACGCACTCCATGTTGCAGATTTCATTATAGATAACGAAATGCGCTTTCCCACCTAGACCATCCAGCGAAGGCGGGTCTTCGTGGTAGCCGGAGCGATAAGAGCAAGGAGGGATGCAGCTCAATCCCTCCCAAGTGGTCTCCTTTCTGGCTTATCGCGGGAGGCATCCACAAAGCGTCGAAGCGGTATTAGTGGGAATTCCAATTCACTCTAAATATATAATAAAGTGCAATTGTATAGTAATCGATTTAAAAGACTAAACATTCGGACAAAGTTAACCGAGTTTTAATCTAAAACATCTTTACTTGCAGCGTACTTTGGACTTTACTAAACACCAAATAAGACAGTTAAAAAGGGGGAAAAGAAATGAGAAACGGATGGAAAAAAATGTTGGCTGTTATTTTCAGTACTACATTAGTACTTGCTGCATGCGGGGAAGAGGAGGGGGAAGTGAAGGACAAGGAAACGTCTTCGAAGACATATAAAATAGGCGTCAGCCAGATTGTTGAACACCCCTCTCTCAATGCAGCTTATGATGGTTTTAAAAAGGCATTAGAAGATGCGGGAATTGATGCGGAATATGATGTTCAAATTGCTCAAGGTGATAACAGTGTCAACACGACAATAGCGACGAATCTTGTCAGCGCAGATGTGGATTTGATATTCGCAAACTCAACTCCTAGTGCTCAGGCGGCTGCTAGTGCTACAACAGAAATTCCGATCATTTTCACTTCTGTAACAGATGCAGTTGGAGCAGAACTCGTTGACTCAATGGAAAGCCCGGGAAGTAATATAACAGGAACAATTGATGCTCATCCAGATGCAATTTCCAATACAATGAAATTCCTTAAAGAAGAATTGGGTGCAAAAAATGTTGGAATGGTGTTTAACTCTGGAGAGCAAAACTCTCGTGCCCAAGTAGATGCAGTAAAAGAAATGTTGAAAGATATGGATATGACTGTTGTTGAAGCTTCTGTTGCTACTTCAGCAGATGTGAAGCAAGCGACCGAATCATTGCTTGGTAAAGTAGATTCTATGTACATTATTACAGACAATACGGTTGTTTCTGCGCTCGAATCAGTCATTTCAGTTGCCAATGACAATAAAATTCCGATGATGGTCGGTGAATTTGACTCTGTAAAACGAGGTGGCTTAGCGGCATACGGATTTGAATACTTTGATATTGGCTATGAAGCAGGACAAATGGCTGTCAAAATCTTAAAAGGTGAAAGTAAACCAGCCGACATGCCTGTTCAAATTCCACAAAAGTTAAAATTGATTATGAATAAAGACACAGCAGATACTCTTGAACTCGACGTTAAAGATGAATGGAAAGCTGAATTTAGTGAATAAATAGGAGGTGATTCTGCATGTTTTCAGCTGTATTTGGCTCTGTAGAGCAAGGGATCATCTATGCAATTATGGCGCTTGGCGTGTATATATCATTCCGTGTGCTGGATTTTCCGGATTTAACGGTTGACGGAAGTTTTGTGACAGGAGCTGGAGTAGCTGCCACGATGATTATCTTTGGTTATCATCCGGTAGCTGCAACAGTAGTAGCCATCATTATCGGCTTTCTTGCTGGATGTGTAACCGGCCTCCTGCACACAAAAGGGAAAATCAATGCACTTCTATCTGGAATCTTGATGATGATAGCCTTGTATTCTATCAATTTACGCATAATGGGACTGACATCTGCAAATTCCATCGGGCGTCCGAATATACCTTTATTAAATGCTGAAACGATGTTTAGTAAGTTTCATACATTTTGGAGCTCCTTTGGTATCGACACAGCCATTAATAAATTTTTTAGTATGCTAGGATTCCAACATTTGCCTTCAACCTGGGGTACGGTATTCATCATGATTATACTTGTTTTGCTAATCAAATTTGCCGTCGATTGGTTTTTGAAAACCGAGGTAGGTCTTGCGATAAGAGCTACTGGAGATAATAAAAAAATGATTCGAAGTTTATCTGCCAATACAGACACACTTGTTATTGTAGGGCTAGGCTTTTCGAATGCACTTGTTGCATTTTCAGGTGCACTGATCGCTCAGTATTCGAAGTTTGCTGACATCGGAATGGGAATCGGAATGATCATCATCGGACTGGCTTCCGTCATCATCGGTGAGGCAATATTTGGAACGAAAACGATTGTGCGAACGACAGTTGCTGTAATTGCAGGAGCCATTATTTATAGAATTGTGCTTGGCCTTGCACTTAGAGTGGACTTTCTTGATACGGGAGATATGAAATTAATTACCGCAGTTATTGTAATTGGGGCGTTAGTTTTACCGCAATTCTTTGAAAAGAAACGAGAAAAAAGCAGGAAAGCAAAACGGCATGCTGAACGGTTACTAGAGCATGAACACTTGCGGATGAAGGAGGGGAGCGCCATTGTTAAAGCTCAGCCAGATTAATAAATTATTTAATGAAGCAACTCCTGATGAAAAAATTGCCTTAGATCAAATTAATCTCACGTTAAATCCAGGAGATTTTATGACTGTAATCGGAAGTAATGGAGCTGGAAAATCGACCATGTTGAATATGATTTCCGGCGCTCTTTCGCCTGATTTTGGTGAAATTGAAATTGCTGATAAAAACGTTACAAAAATGCCGGAATATAAGCGATCACAAATGATCGGAAGAGTGTTTCAAGATCCAATGGCAGGAACAGCTCCTACGATGACAATTGAGGAAAACCTAGCTATGGCCTATTCACGAAACAAAAAACGTGTTTTTAAAAAGGGTGTAGACAAGAAACGTCGTGAATTGTTTCGCGAATCACTTGAAACGCTCCATTTAAACCTTGAAAATCGATTGAACGCAAAAGTAGGCATGCTTTCTGGCGGAGAGAGGCAAGCACTTTCACTATTGATGGCAACCTTTACGCAACCATCTATTTTGCTTCTTGATGAACATACTGCCGCGCTAGATCCGTCACGAGCAGAATTAATAACGAATTTAACAAAGCAACTTGTTGAGAAGGATCAGCTCACAACACTGATGATCACCCATAATATGCAACAAGCGCTGGACTTGGGTAACAGGCTTATTATGATGGATAAAGGACAAATCATATTGGAAATAGAAGCTGATGAAAAGAAGAAGTTAACAATTCCTAAGTTGATGGATGAATTTCAGCGCATTCGCGGCGAAAAATTGACTAGTGATAAAGCATTGTTATCGGTTTAATAATTTATTTTCGGTTTCTAAGGTGCAAGGGCACTTCATCTGATTGTTCAAGGAGTGAAAAATTCATTCTAGTAGAAGGGTGCCCTTCATGCAATGTTAGTAGTCTTTTTCGGGAAGTATAGTTATTAGTGCTATGGAAAAGTAGTCTACTAACTGAAGGAGTGAAATAGATGAGCGGAGCAAGAATTAAAGTATTAGGTAAGCGCGACCCACTTTCAGTGAATGTAACTGCGGAAACGAATACAGTGATAATCGGCGATGACGTATTAAATGCCAATGAAATACAATTCGACATCCCGATTACAGGGACTGTTTATGGTACATTGCTGAACTATGAAGGGGCCCTTGAAAGGCTAGGCAAAGCTATACATGACAAACCGTATAATGCGCCACCAATTGCCCCTGTTCTTTATATTAAACCCGCAAATACCTTCAACCGTCACGGTGCAGCGATTGCTATGCCAGCTGGGATAGATAAGCTGGAAATGGGAGCGGCACTTGGACTCGTAATAGGAAAGAAAGCTGTCGCGGTGGATGAAGAAGCTGCGCTGACTTACGTAGCTGGTTATACGATTGTCAACGATGTCAGCGTGCCGCATGATAGCGTATACCGACCGGCTGTTCAATATAACGCGCGTGATGGATTTTGTCCAATCGGGCCATGGATCATCGATCGTCATGAAGTGCAAAATCCAGATGACTTAACTATCCGTGTATTCATTAATGATGAACTTCGTCAAAAAAATTCAACAACGAATTTGATTCGTTCGGTCCCTCGTTTACTTGCGGATGTAACCGAGTTCATGACGTTGAGTCCTGGAGATGTGTTACTCGTTGGAGTCCCTGAAGAGGCACCACAAGCTAGGGGAGGCGATAAAATCCGAATCGAAATAGCAGGTATTGGCAGTCTGGAAAATTTCATAGTTGACGAAAGAGAATTCAAATGGAGGGGGACGGTATGAGAAAAGCGCGAATAGCATTTGGGGGTGCCATCCATGAAGCAATTGAATGGGAAGGGCAACTCAAATTAGACGATGGACGAATTGTGGAAGAGAACAAAGTAACTTGGTTAACGCCAATCGAACCGCGTACGGTATTTGCATTAGGGCTTAATTATGCGGATCATGCAGCTGAACTTGCATTTGCGGCACCATCAGAACCGCTTGTCTTTTTAAAAGGGCCCAATACGTTTATTGGGCATGAGGCGTATACTCGTCGTCCCGCAGATGTCACTTATATGCACTACGAGTGTGAGTTGGCCGTCATCATCGGTGAAACAGCTCGAAATGTCAAAAAAGAAGACGCCTACAATTATGTTAAAGGATATAGTGTTGCGAATGATTACGCTATCAGAGATTATTTAGAAAACTACTATCGTCCCAACTTGCGCGTGAAAAATCGTGATATGGGTACACCATTCGGTCCATGGATTGTCGATGCAATAGATGTCGCCGATCCAATGGATTTAAAATTGACAACGCATGTCAATAACAAACTCGTTCAAGAAGGAACAACGGCGGATATGATCTTTGATATTCCGGATCTTATTGCGTATTTAAGTAGTTTTATGACGTTGAGTGAAAATGATGTCATTCTTACAGGGACTCCTAAAGGGTCTGTCAATACGGCCGTCGGTGATATAGTCGTCACAGAAGTTGAAGGAATTGGCCGTTTGGTAAATACCATTATCGGAGATGAATCTTTCATAAAGAAATAGTGGAAAAGGGAGGTGAATCTACTTGCCACATTTTATAGTCGAGTACACAGATAACATTAAAGATGAGGCGAAACTTGAAAAGTTATTTGAGGAGATTCATAAAGTCCTGATTGCCCGAGACACTGTTTTTCCGATAGGTGGTCTTCGTTCAAGGGCGATTGAACTAAAAGACTACCGCGTGGCAGATGGTGCAGAGGATGATGCATTCGTCCATGCAGTGTTAAAGATTGGTGCGGGACGCTCAGAAGAAATAAAGAAAGAAGTTTGTGAGGCATTGTTTGAAGTGATGAAAGAACATTTCTCGTTAATAATGGCCAAGCGCTATTTAGCATTATCAATGGAACTAATCGAATTTAGTGAGGCCGGTACTTATAAACAAAATAATATTCATGCGAGATTTAAAAAGAAGTAAAAGTGCATCGTCAACTAATCTATTCAAGCAAAGTGGAATGAACTGTAAAACTATGCTTGTTATCATATATCATTTAGTATATCATTGTGAATAAAGGGTTCTAAAAATTATAACAACAGTTATTGTCTTAACGTATAAGATAGCCAAGGGCAGAGACATTAAAGTTTCACTTTATCCAAAATGAGGAGGGAATAGCATGGGCGCACGAACTGGGAAAGAATATATTGAGGGCATTAGAGAACGGAATACAGAAGTATGGATCCATGGTGAGAAAGTAGACGATGTTACCCTTCATCCAGCATTTAAAAATGTAGTGGAGAGCGTTGCAGGTCTTTACGATTTACAACATGAAAAGCCAGAAAAAATGCTCTATACGTCTCCGACATCAGGAAAAAAGGTTGGGCTTTCATTTATTGCTCCTAAAACGAAAGAAGATTTAATCAAAAGACGTGAAATGCATACTGAGTGGGCAACTTTTTCCGGCGGTATGATGGGGCGTTCCCCAGACTATTTGAACACGAGCATCATGGCCTTCGGTACAGCCAGTCAATTTTTTGCGCAAGAGGGCGGCGGAAGTGATCAGTTTGCTAAAAATGCAGCAGATTACTATGAGTATGCACGTGAAAATGACATTAGCTTAACACATACATTAATTCATCCACAGGTGAACAGATCAATGCTAACGCAAGCAGAGCAAAAAGATCCATTCCTCTCCGCACGTATTACGAAAAAGACCCCGGATGGCATTATAGTGAATGGCTGTCGGCTCTTGGCAACACTAGGAGGTATCACTGATGAACTTGTTGTATTCCCGTCTACTATAAACAGAACGCCGGGAACGACAGATGATCCATTCGCATTTGCATTTGCCATCCCAAATAATACACCGGGTTTAAAGTTCCTATCCCGCGAATCATTCGATTATGGCAAAAGTAAATGGGATCATCCGTTAGGCGCCAGGTTTGATGAAAGTGATGCTATTATTTCATTTGAAGATGTATTGGTTCCATGGGAAAGAGTTTTTGTAAGTGAAAGCACTGATATATGTAATCGTACGTATACCGAGACAAATGCGGTTATACATATGACGCATCAGGTTATTTCTAAAAATGTCGTAAAAACCGAATTTATTCTGGGTGTAGTCATCAGTATGATGGAAGCGATTGGTATTGATAAATTCATGCATGTTAAGGAAAAAGCTAGCGAAATTATGGTTATTTTAGAAGTGATGCGCTCCCATTTATACAAATCTGAGCACAATGCAAAAATAGATCAATATGGCAATATGACCCCAGACTTTGAACCGTTAAATGCAGCACGCAACTGGTTCCCGAAAATGTATCAGCGTATGAATGAAATCATTAAAATTTTAGGCGCTTCGGGGTTAATGGCACTTCCAACCGAAGCAGACTTCAGTAATACAGACGTCGGTCCGTTAGTGCATCGTTATACGCAAGGTGCAAATATTAACGGCGAGGAAAAAGTACAGCTATTCCGCTTAGCATGGGATATTTCCATTAGTGCATTTGGAAACCGGCAAGCACTCTATGAATATTACTTCTTTGGAGACCCAGTAAGGATGTCGAATGCCTATTACGATGGATTTGATAAGCAACCTTACAAAGACATGGTTACGAACTTCTTAAATAGAACAAAGAAAGAGGCAGGCATATTACTTTGAAAGTAAATCAAAACTTATATGAAAGTGGAAGGGGGAATTAATAATGCAACTGGTAGATCACGAAATTGATGACCGTTTATTTCGAAATGCTATGGGGAGTTTTGCAACAGGTGTAACAGTTATTACAACAGAGTTCGCAGACGAGGTACATGGCATGACCGCAAATGCGTTTATGTCCATTTCTCTAAATCCGAAGCTTGTTGCAATTAGTATTGGAGAAAATGCAAGAATGCATCAGCTAATCAAAGATGCCAATCAATTCGCGATTAACATATTATCATCTGCTCAACAAATGGAGTCGAAGCAATTTTCGGGGCAACTCAATTTAGAATCAAAAATTAATTTCGCATCCTATAAAGGTTTACCAATTCTTGAGAATTCGTTAGCGGTTGTAACATGTGAACTGCATAGCGAATATGTAGTGGGAGATCACACAGTTTTCATCGGTCATGTTACTGGCGTTAAGCTTGAAGAAAAAGAACCATTATTGTTTAACCGAGGGAAATATCGAGAACTAAGAGAACTTGAAGAATAAAAGTTGAAATTTTGAATCTGGTATTTAAACCGAACGCCGGGGCGGTTCAATAGAATTCATTAATGCAACTTATTTAGGTAGTCGCTATTAGTTTTTATAAAAAATGATTTATCTAGTAGATATTTAATCACTTAGAAGGAGTGGATTCTATTGGTCTATGATGAAGCTAAAAAGAAGTTACGAGGCTCAATTTGTCCTGTTATTACACCCTTTACTGAAAGCAGCGCAATTGACGAAAAAGCCTTTACTGAGTTGATCAATTGGCAAATTGACAGCGGAAGTCATGGGATTTCCGTTACAGGAACGAGTGGAGAACCGAGTTCTTTAACAATCGCTGAGAGAAAAAGGGTTATGGATCTGGCGAAAAAAACGATTGATGGACGGGTGTTTTTCGCACCTGGTACGGGATCTACAAATCACGATGAAACAATGGAGCTAACGAAATATGCGGAAGAAATAGGTGCAGATGCTGCAATGGTTATTGTGCCTTACTATAATAGACCGAACCAAGAGGCGCTTTATCAGCACTTTAAAACGGTGGCAGATTCAGTTGTAACGCCAATCATCATTTACAATATACCAGGTAGGTCCGCTGTTAATATGGAAGTAAGTACGATGAAACGTTTAGTCGACGATTGCCCGAACATTATCGGTGTAAAAGAGGCAAATAAAGACTTTGAACATGTGAATCGTGTGCTTCTCAACTGTGGAAGAGACTTCCTATTATTCTCGGGAATTGAACTGCTTTGTTATCCAATGCTTGCAATTGGCGGCGCTGGATTTATCAGTGCCACAGCAAATGTGGAGCCAACAAAAGTAGCGGAACTTTATAACGTATGGGAAGCTGGAGACGTTGCAAGGGCACAAGACCTCCACTTCGAATTAATGCCATTGAATGATGTACTCTTCAAAGATACGAATCCATCACCCGTTAAAGTAGCACTTGGCATGATGGGGAAAATCACGCCGAAGCTTCGCTTGCCTTTAGGATTACCTTCAGTAGAAATCCAACAAGAAGTCCGGGAATCACTTATTGAACTTGCTATTTTACCTAAAGAAGTCACTGCAAAATGATTAAAAAAATAATAGATATGTTGAACAAATGAATGTCTCTATAAACTGATCGAAGGCGCCTAGGAAGGCATGTTCTAGCCCCAGAGCGAATTCGATAGGATTCTTTATCTTAAAAAATATAATAAGAAAATAGGTGATATATATGGTATCAACGCATGAGTCAGTTTCTTTTAAACATGAAACACAAAAGAATATTTCTCTTTATATAAATGGAGAATTTACTCCAGCTTCAGCCGGCAAAACAATCAAAAACATGAATCCGTTTACAAATGAACAAATCAATGAAGTTGCTGAGGGGCAGTCAGATGATATTAATAAGGCAGTAGCAGCTGCGCGGAAAGCATTTGATCACGGTCCTTGGAAAACGATGAAACTCAAAAAAAGAATGGCCTATATTTACCGTATTGCAGATTTGATAGACGAAGAAATAGAAAAAATAGCTTACTTAGAAGCACTTGATACGGGACTTCCAATTAGCCAAACTAGAAATATGGTAAGCCGTGCATCGGAAAATTTCAGGTTTTATGCTCGCATGGTGGAAAGTCGTCTTGTAGGAGATGCCTTCCAAGTAGATGATGAATTTATCAATTATACAATCCACGCACCAGTGGGGGTTGCAGGATTGATCACACCGTGGAACGCTCCCTTTATGTTGGAAACATGGAAAGTTGCACCGGCGCTTGCGACTGGCAATACAGTTGTGTTAAAACCGGCAGAACTGTCCCCACTTTCAGCTAATCTATTAGCTGAGGTAATTCATAAAGCGGATCTACCAAAGGGTGTTTTCAATGTTGTGCATGGCTACGGAGAGACAGCGGGGGATGCGCTTGTCAAACATCCTGATGTCCAGCTTATTTCATTCACAGGGGAAACAACGACGGGTTCAACGATTATAAAAAACAGCGCCGACACCCTTAAAAGTTGCTCGATGGAACTTGGTGGGAAATCGCCGATTATCGTTTTTGAAGATGCTGATTTCGATCGTGCTCTAGATGCTTGCGTATGGGGAATCTACTCCTTTAACGGCGAACGATGCACGGCTAACTCACGCTTGTTTTTACAAGAAGAGATCAAAGATAAATTTATTGATGCTTTAAAGATACGTGTTGCGAATATTAAACTAGGTGACCCACTAGACATAGATACGGAAGTAGGACCACTGATTGATAAAGGTCATTTTAAAAAGGTGAAAAGCTACTTGGAAATTGCAAAAGAAGAGGGTACCGAAGTGATTACTGGAGATATCCCAATTGAATTTTCTAAAGGAAACTTTGTTGCACCTACTCTAATCCTAAATGCTGAAAATAACATGCGTGTTGCACAAGAAGAAATCTTCGGTCCAGTATTAACTGTAATGACATTTAGAGACGAAGAAGAAGTCATTCAGATGGCAAACAACGTCGATTATGGACTCGCGGGTTATGTATGGACGAACGATATAAAACGAGGTCACCGCGTTGCGCATAAAATTGAAGCAGGAATGCTCTGGGTGAATGCTCAGAACGTTCGTGACTTAAGAACACCTTTTGGAGGCTCGAAATCCTCTGGAATTGGACGCGAAGGTGGACATTACGGCTTCGACTTTTATACTGAACAGAAAATTATACATGTTTCAATTGATGAGCATCGTATTCAGCAGTTTGGGAATAAATAGGGGAAGGTATGGTGAGCACGATGGACTTTTCAATTATACGAATTGCGAGAACTGTGCTACATGTAGTGGATTTGCAGGCGTCCCGAAAGTTCTATGTTGATGGATTAGGCATGATTGAAACAGAAAGTGATGAAAATCATATTTACTTAAGAGGGTTAGAAGAACATTCACATCACAGTCTCTTATTGAAAAAAGCAGACAAATCCGTTGTCGAAGTGCTTAGTTATAAGGTTGAAAAAGAACAGGACCTTGATGAAATCGAAAAGCTGTTCATTTCTAAAGGACTGAAAACGAAATGGATGGCGAAAGGGCAACAACACGCAATTGGAAGAACCCTTCGGACTCATGATAACTCTGGTATTCCTTTAGAATTTTTTGCGGAAATGCCCGTTGTTGATCGGATGCTGCAACGGTATGACCATTATCGAGGGGCAAAAATTCAGCGGATTGACCATGTGAATTGTGCTGTGCCTGATGTTCAAAAAGCCTATGATTTTTATGTTGATCACTTAGGTTTTTCATGTTCAGAGTATACGGATACTGAAGATGGAGACTTGTGGGCAGCCTGGCTATATCGTAAGCCAACTGTTCATGATCAGGCATTCATGAGTGGTCCTGGGCCAAAACTGCATCATTTTGCATATTCGCTAACAGACCGACTTAGTGTGCTTGATTGTTGCGACGTTTTGGCAAGTATGGGGTATGCAGATTCGATTGAACGCGGACCTGGCCGCCACGGTTTGTCCAATGCCTTCTTCCTCTATTTGAGAGATCCAGATGGTCACCGCATCGAACTTTACACGGGTGATTATTTAACTTGCGATCCGGACTTAGTGCCAAAACGCTGGGATTTAAATGATCCACTGCGTCAAACATTTTGGGGACACGAAGCTCCAGATCGATGGTTTAATGAAACAAGTACATTCATTGATATTGAGACGGGCGATGAAATAGACTGTAAAGAACCGTTATTAGAACAAAGAAAACCGGAAATTATGGTTTGAGAACTGAGTCAATCTAGCTTATAAAGACAATAGGAATACCTGCGAAAATGTTAACGATAACATTTTCGCAGGTGCTTTTGCGTTGGTAAGAACTGTTCAATTTGTTTATCTCTGATGTAAGCGCCTTAATATTCTAAATGTTCTAAATTCGATTGACTATCAATTACTGTCAGTGTAGCATTATGAAAAATTATCTTTTTGAATAAAATTTACACAAAATAAGCAGATTTACTTAATCGGAGGGGGAAAGAATGAAAATGAATAGGATAAAAATGATTATCATCGCTTTTAGTACCGTACTACTTCTTATGGCATGTGGAGATGGGGAGAAAACAGAATCGAGTAATGATGACACAAAGAAATATAAAATAGGTGTCACGCAAATTGTAGAGCATCCCTCACTGAATGCTGCTTATGAGGGCTTTAAAGAGGCAATAGAAGATGCGGGACTGGACGTCGAATTTGTAGTACAAAACGCACAAAATGACAATAGTGCTAACACGACGATTGCTACGAATCTTGTTAATTCTGGTGTCGATTTGATCTTTGCAAATTCCACACCTAGTGCTCAAGCCGTAGCGAGTGCGACTCAAGAAATACCAATTGTTTTTACATCCGTTACGGATGCGGTTGGAGCTGAATTAGTAAACTCATTGGAAAGTCCCGGAGGCAATGTAACTGGCACGATAGATTTGCATCCCGACGTGATTCCGCAGACGTTGAAGTTCCTAAAGGAAGAGCTAGGTGCGAAAAGTATAGGCATGATTTTTAATACAGGGGAGCAAAATGCGCGTGTTCAAATGGATAAAGTTCATGAATTGGTAAAAGATATGGATCTCAATGTTGTTGAAGCGCCTGTAGCTACATCAGCCGAGGTGAAACAAGCTGTTGACTCATTAATTGGGAAAGTAGATTCTTTGTATATCATTAAAGACAACACGGTTGTTTCGGCGCTTGAATCTGTAACTTCAGTTGCGTTTGATAACAAACTGCCAATGATGGTTGGTGAGCTAGACTCCGTTAAACGTGGTGGTCTAGCAGCATACGGTTTTAATTACCATGATCTCGGTTATGAAACAGGTCAAATGGCCGTGAAGATTTTAAAAGGAGAAAACAATCCTTCTGAATTGCCTGTTCAAGTTCCGAAAAAACTAAAATTTGTTATTAATGAAGATACTGCTTCTAAGATTGGACTTGAAATTAAAGAGGAGTGGCAAGCCGAGGTAAGTGAATCGGCAAAGTAGTTTCGCTTGTTTTTCGCGAGATTCAATTTTTAAAAACAAATAAACATGGGGTTTCATCCAACGGTGCCACTGACAATTCGTTTTAGACTTAGCGCGTGAGGGTATGCTAATAATGAATCAAAACTTAAGGAGGTTAAAGTAATTATGTCATTAAGCAAAGAACTTCAAACCTTAAAAGAATATCGCTGTGATGACCGCTGTGTATTGAGTGTATATCTAAACACCAATCCTGGCGATCCGGAACAATTAAACGGGGCATGGAGAATTCATTTGAAAAGTGGTTTAAAGCGAATTGATGAGTATTTGACGGCTTCCAATGATGAAAAAGAAATGAAAGCATTTAACGAATTAAGGAAAAAAGTTGAAAAAGAAGTCGAGGATAATAAGAATGATCTAAGCAAAGGTGTCGTGATTTTTGCAGCGGCAGATCCGGAGCTATGGTCGGTTCACTATGTTCAGGTCCCTGTGAAGACAAGCTTCCACTGGGAAGACCACCCGGTTACTGAAGAGATGGAGTATATGTACAAAGCATATCCGGAAGCGGGGATTATCTTACCCAGCTTTGGGGAAGTCCGCATTTTAGATACAGCAATGGGAGCTGTCATTGATGAAGCCACCTATGTATTTGACCCGAATTTGGAAGGGTGGGGTAAAAAAGGTAAAAAAGATGAAAATGAAACACTAACGGGGAGTACGCGCGACGATGCTATAGAACCGCGTTTGAGAGAAAACCTTCAACGTTTCTATAAAGGAATGGGCGAAATTATTGGGAAATTGAAAAAAGAACGAGGCTGGCAAGAAATCCATGTATCGGGAGAAGCTGACCTCGCAAACGCTTTCGCTGAAACATTACGCGAAAAACCCGCCAGTTGTATTTATAAAAACTTAAATAATAGTAAACCCAATGATGTGATTCACCAAGTTTTTGAAAAGTGAATTCTAAAGAGGCGCAATCGAAACTAACCGCTCATTTTTTTGAGAACGGTTAGTTTTTTGTTCTATTTTCTGAAATGGTTTACTCGTTTCAGAACACAATACCCGCTAGGCGAATAACATAGGAATGGAAAGAGAGATGGGGCATCCCGTCCCGATATACAACGTTACAAAGGTCTCTATTTCGAGTTGAAGAGTTGGCTAAAAGGATTCATGAACGCCATATTGTTCTTACTGTAAAAAATAGTTGAAAACCACCAGGATCGATTGCTCCTAGTGGTTTTCAAACGCTGTTTTAAATAGTATCTTCCTTATTCACTTGTACGTCCGTTCTTTTTCACTTTTTTGTCTGTCATTTTGCGTCATCGGCTCATGTTTCGGATTCAAGTTGCCGAGTTCAGCTAACTCAAGAGAAATCTCTTCTTTCATAGTACTCGATTTTAATTTCTGCTGTTTCGATGTCGAAGGCACAGAGGCTGATTCGTTCCTAGTATTCGTCTGATTATCTTTTCCCAAAATAAACCCTCCCATCTAACAATTCTGTTCTTTATTAATATGGCTTAAAAAATGGTTTCAATTCTTTATTGGTCAAAGAATTGTGAACTAAAGAAGCTGAAATAAGAGAAAAATGCGAACTATGAAGAATTACGTTTTTCATCATCCTGATAAAAGTAGCGTGTACACGACAAACTTTATGCTTTTTTCAATTACGCAAGCTATTCTTAATGATGAATATTTAAAACTCCTATTGAAATCAATTGATTTGAAGCGATCTGCCTCTCCCGGTGTAATTACCGGTATAAAATTATTTGGCATTGAAATTACTATTAGTTGTAACAGTCGCCAGCAAAGCTAACTTTTCGCCAAAGTAAAGCAATTGATTCTTAGCCATCATTTACAGTTTACTTTTCCACAAATTACTTTAGGATTATTTGCGTTGTTATTTTTATTCATAAGGGATTTAGGGGGGGATATTTAAGCATTCGAAGGCATCAAAACCTATTTTCGTCTAGAATAAAAGAAGCGAAAAGCCATGAGAATCAAGCCTTTTGCATTATATTCCTGCAACTTGTGACAAATTTGTGAATTAACACAACTTTTCCAAAATCCGACATTCTTTTCAGTCTATATGTTGTACGATGTACTAGTTGCTTCTGAACCTACTAGATAAAGACCTCATAATTTGAAGCCGAATATATCATATGGAGGAAGATTTGTGAAAAGGCTATTTAACGAAAAAGCGCTGTTGGTGCAAATTGGGATTAAGAGAAAAGTTATGTATAAACGAGCGAAAATTTTCGGGTATACACATCCCCTTGTTGTCGAATGTAGTCAAGAATTGGATGTGTTGATCAATAGATATCAAGAAAAAGTATCGTAATGCAGAGGTAATTTGTCTAGTCATTACTACAAATTTAGCTCATCAGTTTAAATAAAAGGACGATCAAACTCCGAATATTGGGGATTGATCGTCCTTTTATTGTTTAAAATATTATCAAACTATTGCTGGAATAATTATACGGTTTAATGAATTATTATTGGTTTTGTGTAAAAATCTATTATTTCTTAATTGTAAGCGCTTTAAATACCCGAATATTATAAATTCTATTGACTAACATTTACAAACAGTGTATTGTTACGAATAATTATCGTGCAGATATGTGTCATAAGAGAAAGCGGTAATGAAAAAAAGGGGGAAAACAAATGAAGACAAGTTGGATAAAGTATGCATTGGCACTCTTTAGTGTGGTATTCGTCCTTGCAGCATGTGGTAGTGGAGAATCAGGTAACACTTCTAAGACATCAACAGACAACAAAGAGCCAGGAACTAATGAAGAAACAAAAAAATATAAAATTGGCGTGACTCAAATTGTGGAGCATCCCTCTTTGAACGCTGCCTTTGATGGTTTTAAAAAGGCAATTGAAGATGCGGGACTCGAGGTAGAATATGATATTCAAAATGCACAGAATGATAACAGTGCTAACACAACGATTGCAAATAACCTTGTCAGTACAGGGGTTGACTTGATTTTTGCTAACTCGACACCTAGTGCACAAGCTGTCGCAAGTGCAACGCAAGAAATTCCGATTGTCTTTACATCCGTTACAGATGCTGTAAGTGCTGAACTTGTAGCTTCCAATGAAAGTCCGGGTGGAAATGTGACGGGCACAATTGACAATCATCCTGATGCGATTCCTAATACAATGAAGTTCCTACAAGAAGAAGTTGGCGCGAAAAATGTGGGAATGGTATTCAATGCTGGTGAGCAGAACTCCCGTTCACAAGTAGACGGGGTTAAGGAACTGTTAAAAGATATGGATATGAAAGTAGTGGAGGCGCCTGTAGCGACCTCTGCCGATGTGAAACAGGCGACAGAATCTTTGATTGGCAGAGTGGATGCGTTCTATATCATTACGGATAATACAGTTGTATCCGCACTTGAATCTGTTATATCTGTTGCGAATGATAATCAGCTCCCTCTGATGGTCGGTGAATTCGACTCAGTTAAACGTGGTGGCTTGGCAGCATATGGCTTTGAATATTACGACATTGGCTATGAAGCAGGTGAAATGGCTGTTAAGATTTTGAAAGGTGAAAGCACACCTGCAGATTCACCGGTTCAGATTCCACAAAACTTAAAACTGATCATGAACAAAGATACAGCAGCTACTATCGGTCTTGATATTAAGGACGAATGGAAAGCTGAATTCAGCGAATAAATTAGGAGATGATTCTGTATGTTTAGTGCTATTTTTGGCTCTGTAGAGCAAGGGATCATCTATGCAATTATGGCACTCGGCGTGTATATCACATTCCGTGTGCTGGATTTTCCTGATCTAACGGTTGATGGAAGTTTTGTAACGGGGGCAGCTGTTGCAGCCACAATGATTGTCTTTGGCTATCATCCGCTATTCGCAACTGCAGTAGCCATTATCATTGGATTTATTGCGGGTTGTATTACGGGTCTTTTACATACGAAAGGAAAGATTAATCCCTTACTTGCCGGTATCTTGATGATGATTGCATTGTACTCTATCAATTTAAGAATTATGGGCATGACGTCTGAAAGTTCTGTAGGACGCCCAAATATTCCATTGTTAAACGCGGAGACGTTGTTTAGTAAATTCTATGCGTTTTGGAGTACGCTTGGTATTGATGAGACGATCAATCAATTCTTCAGCATGCTAGGTGTTAAGTACTTGCCTTCTACATGGGGAACGTTATTTTTAATGATTATAGCTACATTACTCATTAAAGTCGTTGTAGATTGGTTTTTACAAACAGAAATCGGGCTTGCAATACGAGCAACTGGCGACAATAAGAAAATGATCCGCAGCTTTTCTGCGAACACAGATACACTTGTGATCCTAGGGTTAGGCCTTTCTAATGCGTTAGTCGCTTTCTCAGGCGCATTAATTGCCCAGTATTCAAAGTTTTCCGATATCGGCATGGGGATCGGCATGATTATTATTGGATTGGCTTCCGTTATTATCGGCGAGGCAATCTTTGGTACAAAAACAATTATGCGAACAACGCTTGCAGTTATTGCGGGCGCTATTATTTATAGAATCGTGCTAGGTCTAGCACTCCGAGTAGATTTTCTCGATACAGGAGATATGAAGTTAATCACTGCTGTTATCGTTATTGCAGCACTTATTTTACCGCAATACATTGATAAAAGACGAGAACTTAAAAGAAAAGCAAAGCGTCATACTGAACGATTAACATTCTCTGATCATAAGCTGGAAAAGGGAGGGAATGCAGTTGCTGAAACTCCAACAGATTAATAAGATCTTTAATGAAGCAACTCCCGATGAAAAAATTGCGCTTGATCAAATCAATTTGCATTTGAAAAAAGGTGATTTTGTTACCGTTATCGGCAGTAATGGTGCAGGGAAATCAACAATGATGAATATGATTTCAGGAGCACTTACGCCAGATTTTGGTGACATTGAAATCGACGGTGAAAATGTCGTAAGGCTTCCTGAATATAAACGTTCTGTCATGATTGGCAGGGTGTTTCAAGATCCGATGGCCGGAACTGCCCCTTCTATGACAATCGAAGAAAACCTGGCAATGGCATATTCGCGGAACAAACAACGAAGACTACGAAAAGGAGTTCACAAGAAACGCCGTGAATTATTCCGTGAAGCACTCGAAACACTGCATTTAAATCTGGAAGATCGGCTGAATGCAAAAGTAGGTATGCTTTCGGGTGGAGAGCGCCAAGCACTATCTCTCCTCATGGCTACCTTTACACAGCCCTCTATTTTGCTTCTTGATGAACATACGGCCGCGCTAGATCCGTCAAGAGCGGAGTTAATCACAAATTTGACGAAACAGCTTGTCGAAAAAGATCAATTGACAACGTTGATGGTCACGCATAATATGCAACAAGCGATGGATTTAGGAAATAGGCTTATTATGATGGATAAAGGACAAATCATCTTGGAAGTTGAAGCTGAGGAAAAGAAACAATTGACAATCGAAAAGCTAATGGCAGAATTCCAGCGTATACGCGGGGAAAAATTAACGAGTGACGCGGCGCTGTTATCTGTTTAAAATGTATAGGGATGAAAACACTACAACCAAGTTGTAGTGTTTTTTTGAAAGTAACGGGTAAATTCCCCGAAACCTAGCTAATTTTTCAAGCTTTAGTGCAAGAACTGGTATGATTAGGGGAAACTCAATATGAAAAAGGTGTATATAATGAAGAAATTTATCATCATCGGTGCGGGCGTTTTGGGAGCATCGACAGCTTATCATCTAGCAAAATCGGGCGCTGAAGTGACAGTTGTAGACCGGCATGACGCGGGACAAGCGACAGATGCCGCTGCGGGTATTATCTGTCCATGGCTCTCTCAACGCAGAAATAAAGCATGGTACGCTCTTGCAAAAGGCGGGGCGGCCTATTATACATCACTCATTCAGCAACTTGAGGAAGATGGAGAAACTGAAACTGGGTATCGGCGGGTTGGCGCCATCAGTTTGCATACAGATGCTGCTAAACTCGAAAAAATGGAGCAGCGAGCACTGAAAAGACGAGATGATGCCCCTGAAATCGGTGATATCCGCCAGTTGAATATATGTGAAACGTCGGAGTTATTTCCGCCGCTTTCACAGGAATATGATTCTATTCAAATTAGCGGAGCTGCTCGTGTGAATGGACGTGCCTTACGTGAAGCTTTAGTCGGCGCAGCTAAAAAACATGGCGCCGTATTTATTTCCGGGTCTGCGACACTTATTTCTACTGATGACATGGTTACAGGTGTTCAAGTAGAGGATAGGCAAATTTTCGCAGATAAGGTTATTATCACGGCAGGTGCGTGGGCAGCTGAATTAGTAGAGCCGTTGGGAATTCACTTACAAATAAGCTCCCAAAAAGCACAAATCATCCATCTGCAGCTTGAAAATGTTCAAACTGCTGAATGGCCGGTAGTCATGCCCCCAACTGATCAATACATTCTTGCATTCGACGACGGCAAAGTAGTCATCGGAGCAACGCATGAAGATGATAAGCAATTCGATTTGCGTTTAACGGCAGGAGGCTTGCACGAAGTGTTGGACAAAGCACTAGCAGTCGCACCGGGATTAGCTGATGGCACGTTTACAGAAGCACGTGTTGGATACAGGCCATTCACGCCTGGTTTCCTTCCGATTATTGGAGAGGTACCCGGCATCAAAGGCCTTTTACTAGCAAACGGACTAGGTGCTTCGGGATTAACTGTTGGTCCCTTCCTAGGAAAACAACTATCTCAACTAGCACTGAACAAGCCGGTTGAGATAGACCTCGACCACTATAAAGTTGCAAGTGCAATTCGTATGGGGTGACAGTCACCACGACAAATCAGAAACTATTCTGACAACCGACAAATGCTAGCATAAAAATTCTCAAGCGGACTAATTTGCTTGGGAGTTTTTGCGTTAAGACTACTATTTCTTGTGGTTTGATACGAACGTTGAATGTGTATACAATAAAAAATAATTCAATACATAAAAAAAATAAAACAGGCCATGCTATCG
Organism: Sporosarcina psychrophila; assembly: GCA_020742515.1. Lineage (GTDB taxonomy): Bacteria > Bacillota > Bacilli > Bacillales_A > Planococcaceae > Sporosarcina > Sporosarcina psychrophila_B. The sequence continues at coordinate 29,936 of DYWT01000259.1, read as the reverse complement.
GTACTGACAAATTGAAGGAGGATTTTCAATGACTAAAATGTTACGGGTGTTCGCCGCCTTTCTCATCATTTTATCTTTGATGGGATGTGGAGCGAAGAAAGATAATGAAGCAAAGAACGATGCTACAAATACAGACACGGAAACGAATGTAAATGATGGTGCCACCGACGATTCAACAAACGATGCCTCAAACAATTCTGCAACGGATACCAATGCTAATAACGAAGGGAATCACGAGCTGACGGTTGCTGATGATGTTGCTGATAAAATAGTGGAAATGGAAGAAGTGGAAAGTGCAAATGTTATCGTAACTGATGAAAACGCATATGTAGCAGTCGTGCTAAAAGAAGGCAAGGATGACTCAGAAGAAATCGAGAACAAGATTGCGGATCAAGCTAGGACGGCAAATACAGACTTTAAGAATGTTTATGTATCGATGAATCCTGACTTTGTGAAACAAATAAATGATTATGGAAATAAAATTAAAGCGGACGAACCGGTGGAAGGATTCTTTGAAGAATTTTCCGATGCAATGAAGAGAGTATTTCCCGACGCACATTAAGCTATCCCTTTCTATTGTCTATTTAACAAAAGGCTCATTATTCTTCCAATGAATGATGAGTTTTTTCACGTCTATTGATTAACCATTTATTTGCATAAATTACTGTTGAGTAGGGCTTGAGAAAATTCATTTTCACTGGATCATTTCCAGTTCGCTTTCGACGAAATAATCATGACAAATTTACCGAGAGCCACACTTTTTTCGGTAATCCTGTTGCGAATAGTTTCCTGTCACATCCCTACATATCCAGACATCTCGGTAATCGTATATAAGTCATTCTATCCGAAGCAATTCAAAGTCAACTATACATGTATTGCCCAGTAGGCGATTATGTTATTCACTGGTCAGTATTGATTAATCAACAGGTGTGGGGTTTTTTCGATGAATAAACTATGTTCGAATTTGCACTCCAGATTCCCACTAATGGACAGTTAAACCTGTATATTTCTCGCATTGTACTTATAAAAAGGATTAACGAGCAAGAAAAAGGGGAATAGGAATAAAATCGAGTATTTTTGTGGTTTATACAAGGAGAGAACTATATGAAATGGAAAAGAGTTAGTGTAATAGTAATTAGCGCGTTATTCATACTGGGTGGATGTTCATCAAGCGCGGATCAAGTTGTAGAGACACCAGATATTCCCGAAAAGGATACACCCGAAAAACAAATAGAAAGCCCCGAAACTAATCCTGAGCAAACACATGAAGAAATCTTAGCGCAGGTAACATCTGCTATAAAAACTGATGTGAATTTGATGTTGCCAGAGGATGTTTTAGTAGGGGAAGGTTATCTGACGGCGACTACTGCATCGAGCAAAAATAATTACGAAGTAAATTTTTATGTCACAAATGTACCGATTCCTGTGAATGATTCTACCTTGCATGATGCACATCCTTATATGATTGTGAATGGGACAAGGTATGACTCAGCGACTAGTGCTAAAGCGAAAATTAATTACCAGCCCATCAATGAAGCCGCTCAAAAAGTGGATTTAGGAAATGACATTACGGGATACCAGGATGCCGGTGCAGGGAGTATCTTCCTTACATGGCATGAGGGACGTTGGTCATTTTCGATGCGCAACCTGAATAGCGAAGTAGGAAGTGCAAAAATGATCGATTTAGCAAAAGAGATTGTCGCAAAGCTGGAAAACCAATTATTACCGGCACCACAAAAAATCGGGGCTGGAATGTTTGATATGAATAGTGAGGGTGCAGCTGCGAATAGCTTTATATGGCAGGAAGAGGAGGTCGTTTACGAAGTATATACGGTAGATCCTTTGTTACTTGTCGATACAGTAACAGACCAGATGAAGTAAGAATAGCGCTGGAGTCTAGACACCGCACCAAGTGAAAAACGTATACTTTCTTCTCTTTAAATAAATACTGCCTTGCCTGTGCTAAACACAATTTGAAGTTGTGTTCAGTACAGGCATTTTTCGTATTGCAAATTCTTCTCCAAATTAAAGAGGTATTCCCATAACTATCGTGAATAAAATAGAATAACTAACGATAATTACGGGAGGAGGAATAATTATGTTAAAGCCTGCTGAAAAGATGCCGCTTGGATTCATTTTTATACCTGTGATGATACTATTGCTATCGTTTACGATATTAACTAATTTTAATTTGATTGGCTATCATTATAATTTAGATGAAAATGCATCTTTCATAACGATTGAAAAAGGGTTTTTCAACAAGGAAATATATAACGTACAAATTAAAGAAGATAACACTATACAAATCTTACAAGAGGTAATGCTTCCTGTTAATTCTGCAGAGCGAATATGGCAATCCGATTTGATTATAATCTCGTTATTTATCGGATTATTTGCATACATATTTCAATCAGCTGCAAGACAAAGAAAAAATTTTAAATGGTTCGTACTAGTATATGCAGTAAGTCTTATCATCTTTATAGCATGGAATATTAGTGTCCACAGCGAGATATTGGAGAAAATAGGGGACTTCAATAAACGGGGGTTATAGACCCTAAACAAAGCCGTTGGGAATTGTTTATTAATGAAAAAATGAAACCAATTTGAGTATGTACCGTATAGTAAGTCAAATCAAAAAACGGGGGGAATATATATGAATGGACAAGATGAATGGGAAACCAATCTGGACAAAGAAATGATGGCGCTTAAAGCCAAAATAGATCATTTGGAGAATGAAATCAAGGAAATGGAATTTCTTGCGCCAAAACCATTTATCTCCTCGGAACAAATCGGGCAGATCGGCAAATTTCTATTAGGAGCAATCGTTCTTATTGGGATTTTTTGGAGATGAATAAATCAATCAATCAACTAGGTTAGTTATAATAGAAGTTTTGTTTTTCAAATGCGAAAAATTGAACGTATGTTCTTTTGTGATATAGTAGGAATGGAAAGTAAGTTCGCAGAGGTTAGCCAAAGGAGTCAATCTATATGAAATTAGTATCGTGGAATGTCAATGGGTTAAGGGCATGTGTTAGTAAAGGTTTCTTAGAATACTTTGAAACGGTGGATGCAGATATCTTCTGTGTACAGGAGATAAAACTGCAAGAAGGTCAAATTGATTTGCAGTTGGAAGGTTATCATCAATATTGGAATTACGCTATAAAAAAAGGCTATTCAGGTACGGCTGTATTCACGAAAGTAAAACCATTGACTGTGAAATACGGTGTAGGGGATTTGGATGCTCAAGAAGAGGGACGGATTCTTACGCTTGAGTTCCCGCAGTTTTATTTAGTGAACGTCTATACGCCAAACTCGCAGCGGGATTTGGCGCGATTGCCATTTCGATTGGAATGGGAAAACGACATGCGAGACTACTTAAAGAAACTGAATGACATGAAACCGGTCATTTTATGTGGTGATTTGAATGTCGCACATCAGGAAATCGATGTACGAAATGTGAAATCGAACATAGGCAATTCGGGCTTCACCAGTGAAGAACGTGGCAAGATGACGGACCTATTAGGGGAAGGTTTCATCGATACATATCGGTATTTCAATCCAAATCTAGAAGGAGCATATACTTGGTGGTCATATATGAGTAAAGTTAGGGAGCGGAATATTGGGTGGCGGATTGATTATTTCATCGCCTCCAATCAGCTAGAGCCTCTATTGAAAGATGCCGCTATCCATTCTCATATACTAGGTAGTGACCATTGTCCGATTGTTTTAGAAATTGATTTATAAATAAAAATGTTAGGGAAATAAATTATGGGGACTACCGACCAAAAAATAACGACGTTTCTTATGTTTGACGGAAATGCACAAAATGCCATGAATTTTTACACATCCGTTTTTGATCAATCGGAAAATCTAAATGGAGTCCATCAAGAAAACGGCATGATCATGCAATCCACATTTACGATAAAATGACAGACGTTCTTGTGCATCGGCAGTTCTATCAACCACGAATTTACATTTACTCCTTCCATTTCACTGTTTGTGGTATGTGACAGCGAAGCGGAAATTGATCGGCTTTTTGAACAGCTATCACAGGACGGACAAGTCCTCATGTCGCTTTCTGCAACGCTGGTCAGTGAAAAGTTTGGTTGGGAAGGGGATAAGTTCGGCGTCTCCTGGCAATTGAACTATCCAAAAAAGTGATGGAAGTCAGTCCGGAAAACGAAAAAAGGAGCTTGCTTAAGTAGATCATCTACTTAAGCAAGCTCCTTTTTAAAGAATAAGAAACTATCCGTTTTTCAATCTTGAGCAGTGTTTAGACTCCAGGCGCCTTGCGCTTTTCTTAACTATTAAAATCGTTTGCGATCGTTTAAAGGATCATCATTTAATTCATTCTGCTCAAACGGATTTGTATCCAATGCATCAATGACCTTTCCATCACGTTCATCTAGTACAGCGTCCGTCCGGTCTATATCCGCTTCTTCACGACGCACGGTTTCGTTAACTGTTTCTGTATCATGGACTTCACGTTTACCAACGACGATTTCTTCACTAACGACAGGACGTTTTGTCACTTCAACCCGCTCTTCCATGACAGGTATATGAATATTTTCACCATCATCAAACACCTCTCCGGCAGCAGTCTCTTCAGTTACTGCACGTCGTTCAATGTACACTTCTTCACGTGTGACGGGCACTTCTACCGTTTGTGTTTCTTCGACAATATGCTTACTGACGTTTACTTCACCCGCTTGATAGCGTTCTTTGTCGACATTGAGCTTCTCTTCATGCAATCGTAGATGTTCTTCCCGTTCTGCATCTGTGCCTAAGCCTTGGCTGTTCATTGCTAGATTGGGATTATCGTAGTCATCAACAACAAGATTTGAGCCGATGTTAGGATCTGTATAACCTGCTTGATAGTCCGTCCCTGGATTTCCATAGAGATCACCGTATTCCCGGTCCACATAGAGAAGAATTCCGCCAGCTTTGACTTCATTGAAATAGCGGTTGGATTCTTCTTCGGTGAATCCCATGTTAGTGAATGCGCCTTTGACGGGTTCATCTCCGCTAAGGAAAGCTATGAACTTGTCCATCCAGTTACCTTCAGGCGTCCGGAGATCCACATCAGTTTCCCCACGGACAATCGATAATGTATCCGCGTCATTCGTCACAATATAAATATCTTTTTCAGTATAACCTTGCGCTTTTAACTCATCAATCTTATTCAAGACTTGGGTTTCACTTTGGAATGTACCTACAAACTTTTTGTCAGCCATTTCAATTTGCCTCCTAAGATTTTTATAGTGTTGGTGCTAGTCAGTAAAATACCCCACTTTCAAATAATAAAACCCAATGGTTGTAAAGCAGGTTACTAAAACTATGGAAAACTGAGTAACTATCATGATAAGGAAGGCTGTATTTTCAGTTTAAGTATTAATAGAAAGTAAAATATATATTGATAGCAAGATGTTGTATAATTTAGTCAAATGCTGTTTTGGAAGTTCAGTAAATGATTTCAAAGAAAGGAGGACATGTTGGTGGTTGACTTACTTATCACCATGCTGGAAAGGGTAGGAACAATTATTGCCGTTGCATTTATTCTAACCAGATTTCGATTCTTTAAAAATATGGTTCAGCACGACAAGTTGGATAAAAAGCAGAAGCTTGCTGCCATAGTATTTTTCGGCTTTTTTGGTATTTTAGGAACGTATTTCGGCGTTGCTCTCAATACGGATACATTACAATTCAATAGTGTTTCGGCAGAATTAGTGGCTGACGAAGCGATTGCCAACTCTCGCGTAATTGGTGTAGTCATTGCAGGACTTTTGGGCGGATATCGAGTCGGGATTGGCGCAGGACTAATCGCTGGAATTCACCGTATGACGTTGGGGGGATTTACGGATATTGCTTGCGGTGTCTCAACAATTGTTGCTGGAATCGTTGCCAGTGCTTTCCACCGTAAAGGAAAAATTGTCAGACCAATTGTTGCATTTGGTATAGGCTCACTAGCGGAAGCGACGCAAATGGGTGTCATTCTACTAATCGCAAGGCCTTTTGAAAAAGCATTCACATTGGTCGAAATCATTGGTATACCGATGATTCTGGCCAACGGTGTCGGGACGGCTCTGTTTCTATTGATTGTCTACACTGTGGTTGGTGAAGAAGAAAAAGTGACTGCTCTTCAAGCTCAGAAGACGTTACGCATTGCAGACCAGACGCTTGGCCATATGCGAAAAGGTATGAATACTACTACATCATTAGCTGTATGCAACATTCTCTACCGGGAATTGCAGCCAAGTGCTGTAGCCATGACCAGTAAAACGGATATACTCGCCCATGTTGGAATCGCGAGCGATCATCATCGAGTCAATCATCCTTTCCGAACGCACGAAACAAAAGCGGTTATTCAAAACGGCGGTTTGATAGTCGTTACTGATGGTACTATCCACTGTGATTATCCAGACTGTCCATTAGGGGCAGCGGTCATTGCACCACTTATACAGCGCGGTGAGACCATCGGAACGTTAAAATTGTATTATCCATCTGAAAAAGCAATTACCAATGTTAGTATTGAATTAATTTCCGGGCTAAGCTCTTTGTTAAGCAACCAACTGGAAATCGCACAAACTGATCGAGCATATCAGTTAGCGAAAGAAGCTGAAATAAAAGCATTACAGGCGCAAATGAGCCCTCATTTTTTATTCAATTCCATGAATATCATTATATCCCTAATTCGTACGGATCCTGATCAAGCCAGAAAACTTTTGACGTCCCTTTCTTACTTTTTACGTCAAAATGTAACAGGGACTACAGCATCAAAAGTGTCTTTAGAACAGGAACTCGTGCAAGTAAAAGCCTATTTAGAAATCATAGAGGCAAGGTTTGTAGATAAACTGACGATTCAGTATGAAGTAGATAATAACCTGCTTACTGAAATGATTCCGCCTTTCACACTGCAACCAATCGTAGAGAATGCCATTCGTCATGGTATTAATGATATGGAAAAAGATAGTATTATCAAAATAACAGTGCACGATTTAGTTAAAGACTTTGAGATTAAAGTGGAAGATAACGGTAAAGGAATTCCAGCAGAACGGATACTTCTATTGGGACTGGATCAGATTGAATCAGAAACTGGAACAGGAATGGGGCTGTTCAATATCAATCGCCGAATGAGGATGACATTTGGCGAACAGGCAGCATTATCGATCAACAGTGAAATAAGTAATGGAACAGCAGTTTCATTTCGTATTCCTAAAATGGAGGTGAACGCGTGATGCAGCCAATCCGGACATTAATTGTAGATGATGAACGTTATGCCCGAGAAGAGTTAATTTATTTGATGGGAAATTTCACCGGCATTCAAGTGGTGGGGGAGGCGGAGAACGGAGAATCCGCTATTTTGCAAGCATTGCAACTGCAACCAGAGGTGGTGTTTTTGGATGTGGAAATGCCTAAAATGAATGGCATGGAAGTAGCCAAGTCATTGAAGGAATTCAAAAAAGTTCCCATAATTGTTTTTGCAACTGCTTATCCTCAATTTGCTGCAGAAGCATTTCGAATTAACGCGATCGATTATCTATTGAAACCGTATGATCAGGAACAGTTGAAGCAAACAATTAGCAGGATTGAGCGAGAAGTGTATCAATCTAAACCGACAGAAACAGCAAGCACTCTAGGAAAGTTGGCTGTTGAGGCGGACGGAGAAATCGATTATATTCACCTAAAAGATATCTTGTATATGTATCGAGAAGAAAAGGAGACGAAAATTGTCACGAGTTCACGAGAATACGAAGTGAAGGTATCATTGAAAGAATTGGAAAGTCGGTTAGTTCCTTTCTTCTTTTTCCGCATACATAGAGGGTATCTCGTCAATTTAAATTACGTTACAAGATTGACTCCATGGTTTAATGGGGCCTATCAGCTTGAATTGGAAGGCCGGAAGGAGAAACTTTCTGTCAGCAGAAATTATGCAAAACAATTGCAGCATCGTCTTGAATTATGAATGGACCATCATTTAGCTTGTCCATATACATTTTAAACTCCTATAGCGACTTGTTAATAGATGATTTCGACATGTTAAGGAAATACACACCTATATCAGAAAAATCCCTATAAACTAAATATATATGTTGAATTAAAGAATTCCATTGAATCTGCTGTGGCGCTCAATATTGAGAGAGTTGTAAGTCGGGGTGTGGATTGTAGAACGCTTGGCGCTTTCTGGATTTTCGCGGGAAGCATCCACAAAGCATAGAAGCGACAGTAGCAGGAATTCTGATTCGTTCTAAGCATTGGGACTTTTTCAGTGGCCTCCCAAAAGCCTTTGTAAAGAGCAGACGCTGCACTCATTTGTTCAACATATATATAGTATCGATTTAGTCATGAAGGAAGAAATTCTTCATACTATGTTCTTAAGGGAATAGATGAAAAGTCTGCTTTCGCCAATTGTTGAGTATTACAAGTGGGCGACTTACTTTTGGTCTAATTAAAGTGAAATAGGGGTGTAAATGTGATAACTTTTATCGTGTCAATCGTACTTTTAGTTGTAGGATACTTTACGTACGGCAAAGTCATCGAAAAAATATTCGGACCTGCTGAGTCTAGGAAAACGCCTGCTTATGAAAATAATGACGGTGTAGACTTCGTGCCGATGAATAAACATAAAAATGCGTTGATTCAGCTGTTGAATATAGCTGGAACAGGCCCGATTTTCGGACCGATTATGGGTGCATTATATGGACCCGTTGCATTTTTATGGATTGTTTTAGGTTCCATTTTCGCCGGAGCGGTACATGATTATTTAACTGGTATGATCTCACTTAGAAATAAAGGAGCGCATATTCCGGAACTGGCTGGGAAATTCTTAGGCAAAGTCTCTAAACATATTGTAAATATTTTTGCATTATTGCTTTTGCTTTTAGTTGGGACCGTATTTGTTACGACACCGGCATCCTTATTAAGTATATTATTAAACGGCAAAGTAGCTTTATGGATCATCATCGCCGTTATTTTTGCTTATTATTTTTTATCTACAATTCTTCCGATTGATAAAATCATTGGTAGATTGTATCCGTATTTCGGCGCTGTTCTTTTGCTTGGAACGCTGGGTGTCGGGGGAGCGTTACTATTTTCGGATTATACGATTCCAGAATTAAGTCTTGAAAATATGCATCCGAATAATTTACCGATATTCCCGATATTATTCTTTACAATTACGTGTGGTGCATTATCCGGTTTCCATGCGACGCAATCACCGATTATCTCTAGAACGGTAGAAAAAGAGTCTCAAGGTCGTTACATATTTTATGGAATGATGATTGCGGAAGCTGTTATCGCAATGATTTGGGCAGCTGCATCGATGAGTATGTTTGATGGAATGACATTAAATGAATTTATTAATTCAGGTACTCCTTCAGCTGTCGTCAATGAAGTGTCAATGACATTATTAGGAGCTATTGGAGGAACGATCGCGGTATTAGGGGCTATTGTACTTCCGATTACATCGGGAGATACAGCATTCCGGGCGGCACGTACGATTATTGGAGACTATTTAAAGATCGATCAAAAAAAATTATTGAAACGTTTACTGATTGCTGTTCCTTTGTTTGCTATATCAGCTTTGTTAACACAAATTGACTTCAACATCTTGTGGAGATACTTTTCTTGGGCAAACCAAGCGACTGCGGCTATAGCATTATGGATCGCGACAATGTATCTATTGATTAAAGGCAAGAATTACTTTGTATCGCTAGTGCCAGCACTGTTTATCACCTATATGGTATTTGTCTATATTTTAAATCAGAAGATAGGATTTAATTTAGATCTCAATCTATCATTTGTCGTTGGGTTAGTTTTAACTGTTATTTTGACAGTGATGTTCTTTGTAAAAGCCAAGAAGAACAAAGCAGATAAGATTGAAACAGATATTGGTGTCGATTAAGAAAAGGATGACTTGAAAAAGGCTGTAAACCATATTGGTTTACAGCCTTTTCGTTATGTGACTATTTCCAAGCACCTATTCCGGAGTAACGAACGTGTTCTTTCCTGCTTTCATGCCGGATAGGAGGACGATTAAAGATGCGATGATGATGATTAGCATTGGCACCGTCCAGCCTGATGTGAAATCATGTAACAATCCGAATAGTACTGGTCCAATCGCTGCAAGCGAATAGCCGAAGGACTGTGCCATACCTGATAGATCTGCTGCTTCATGTGGTGTCCGTGTTCTTAATGAGAAGAACATCATGGAAAGTCCAAATGCTGCGCCGCCCGCAATTCCAATCAAGATCATCCAGAGTGGGACAAGTGCAGTAGTGCCCGTCATGATACCTCCATAGCCCAAGAGGTATAACAGTGCGACCCCCGCTACAATCCAGCGCTGATCTTTTACTTTGCTCGCTAGAATCGGAACAATGAACGTCATAGGAAGTTGTGAAAATTGCAAGAGAGAAACCATCCAGCCAGCACTATCGGCACTAATTCCTTGTGTTTTTAATACCTCAGGCATCCAGGCGGAAGTTGTATAAAATATCAAGGACTGGAACCCCATAAAGAAGGTAACATTCCATGCCAATGGGGAACGCCATAAAGAGGGCGTTTTGTCTTTTTCCAATGGAACCTCCAAGGAACCTGGCGATTTTTTGTTTTTAAGTTGCGGAAGCCAGACGAGCAAAGCGATAAATGTTAGCAGTGCCCAGATGCCTAACGCCCCTTTCCATCCAAACTGAGTATTATGGGCAAGTGGTGCACTGACGCCAACCGCGATGGCTGCAGATAAATTCATAGCGACCGAATAAATTCCGGTAATGAGACCCATGTGCAGCGGGAAATTAAGTTTTATCAAACTTGGCAATAAAACATTACCAAATGCAATGGCAAGTCCAAGCAGGAAAGTCCCGATTAGCAAATTGGGTGTTGTACCCAGAGAACGAATTAGGATACCCGCAGTCAATAAAATTAGAGAAGCGAGTAATGTCAGCTCCATACCAAAGCGGCGCGCGATTTTCGGTGCAAAAGGTGAAATAAGTGCAAACGCGAGCAGAGGAATAGTCGTTAAGAATCCAGCCAGCACATTTGAGATGGTTAAACTGTCCCGAATGGAAGAAACCAATGGTCCGACAGATGTTAAAGGCGATCGAAGTGTGGACGCAATGAAAATGACCCCGATTAGAAGAAACCAACTATTGCGTGTGAATTTCAATTTTTTACTTGTATATCCGGAATGTGGTTTGTTCAAAATAATGCCCCCAAAATCTGTATGTTTCCTCAAGAATAACATATTCATCTCGCCTAGTAACTTTGTTGAATTAATAGAATCTTTTTTTAACTTTGAAGGACATTGAAATCTGGATTTCCCGTGCTATACTAATAACATTCTAATAGCATTCACTCATATAATCGCAGGGATATGGCCTGCAAGTTTCTACCGATTTACCGTAAATAAATCGACTATGGGCAGCAACGGATTGAAAGGGTCGTACTCCTTAAAGGGGGTATGCCTCCTTTTCTTTTCCATTCGGCAAATAAGCTCGAATGACCTTGCTCCACTCATGGTTTGAATGGATGCACGGTCAACGGGCTTATTTTTATTGGCTCTTGATCGTGAAAACGAGAAGGAGGAATAGTATTTTGAAATTATTAAAAGATAAAATTGTACAAGACGGTAAAGTGTTATCCAATCAGGTGTTAAAAGTAGATTCATTTTTGAACCATCAGATAGATCCGCCTCTTATGCAGGCAGTAGGGGAAGAATTTGCAACGCGATTTGAAGATGCAGGAATCACAAAAATCCTAACGATTGAGTCGTCAGGTATTGCTCCTTCAATGATGGCGGGTTTGATATTACATGTCCCGGTAATCTTTGCACGCAAACGGAAGTCACTAACGTTAGTGGATCATCTGTACACTGCGAGTGTTCATTCATTTACAAAAAACGAAACGAATGACATTTCCGTTTCGAAAGATTTTATTACAAAAGAAGATACGGTTTTAATTATTGATGACTTTCTTGCGAATGGACAAGCTGTGCTTGGGTTACTTGATATCATCGAGCAGGCTGGAGCGAAGTTGGCGGGTGTAGGTATTGTTATTGAAAAAGGATTCCAACCAGGCGGTGCGCTCATCCGTGAACGCGGCATCCGAGTAGAGTCACTGGCAAATATTGCTTCACTCGAAAACGGAGAAGTAGCGTTTTTTGAGGAGGCACAAAACAGGTGAGCAATCCACTTAAGTCAACTGCTTTAGGTCTCCAACACGTTTTGGCGATGTATGCGGGGGCAGTCCTCGTACCGTTAATTGTCGGGGATGCATTGGGCCTAACTTCTACACAATTGACTTATCTTGTTTCAATCGACATTTTAATGTGTGGGATTGCGACAATATTACAAATTATGAATAACCGTTTCTTCGGAATTGGATTACCGGTCGTATTAGGCTGTTCTTTCACTGCAGTCGGGCCGATGATTGCAATTGGGGTTGAGTCGGATGTCTCCGCTATTTACGGAGCAATCATTGTATCGGGTCTTTTTGTCATCGTTATTAGCCGATTTTTCGGTAAGCTTGTCCGATTCTTTCCGCCTGTCGTGACGGGCTCAGTGGTTACAATAATTGGTATTACTCTGATTCCAGTCGCCATTAATAATATGGGCGGCGGGCAAGGTGCGAGTGATTTTGGATCGTTGTCGAATATAGCATTGTCATTCGGTACCTTGCTTTTTATACTCCTCGTTTTTAAATTTTCGACTGGTTTCATGCGAGCTATTTCCATTTTACTTGGTTTAGGTGTAGGGACCGTTGCCGCAACATTTATGGGAAAAGTTGACTTTTCGGCTGTTCGGGAAGCATCCTATTTCCACATGGTAGAACCTTTTTACTTTGGGATGCCGACCTTTGAATGGCCAGCTATCGCGACAATGATTCTTGTTGCAATGGTATCCCTTGTTGAATCAACAGGCGTTTACTTTGCGCTAGGTGATATTTGTGAGCGGGATATAAAGAAAATAGATCTTGAAAAAGGTTATCGTGCGGAAGGGATTGCCGTTTTACTAGGTGGTATTTTCAATGCATTTCCTTATACGACGTTTTCACAAAATGTCGGCTTAATACAAATGTCAGGTGTCAGATCACGAAAAATTATTTTAATCGCGGGTATTATGTTGATTACGCTCGGTTTTGTTCCTAAAATCGCAGCTTTCACAACAATTATTCCGAATGCTGTTTTAGGCGGCGCGATGATCGCGATGTTCGGAATGGTCGTTTCCCAAGGAATTAAAATGTTGAGTAAAATTATTACTGATTCTCAAGAGAATTCTATGATTATTGCTTGTTCAATCGGTATCGGGCTTGGTGTGACTGTTGTACCTGAGCTTTTCGCACAATTCCCAACAGGTCTTAAAATTTTAACGAGTAATGGCATTGTCGCAGGAAGTGTAACTGCAATTGTGTTGAATATCTTATTTAATATGTTGCCTTCGAAAAAGAAGGAACCTGTTCAGTTGTCTGAACAGGAAGTTTAATTAGATACGCAATTAGCTCGTTCCAAAATATTGGAGCGGGTTTTTTAATTGGGATTTTCTCGCTTCTGTCTAAAAAATTCATTTTGTCGAATTAAGAAAGAGTAAATGTCGAAAAGTTGTGGAATACTAAGACCATAATCATTTTGAATAAATAGTTTTTCCTGTTTTTCGCGCAATTCATTTACTTATTTCATTTCGTTTGATAAACTCATTTAGTTGTCTGACGTCATACGATTAAATGAAGTTTTACATAGTATGAATTGACGTATTAATAACAAAATTATAAATGGAAAACTTCCATTTAAAGAGGTGTACTAGTTGAATTTATTGTGGGGGCTTTTAGGGATAGTGGTCGTGTTAGGAATTGCATTTCTTTTCTCTAATGGAAAGAAATCGATTAATTACCGGACTATCGTTGTTGGTTTAATCATACAAGTGACGTTTGCATTTGTAGTTCTGAAATGGGAAGCGGGTAGAGCCGGGTTAATTTGGTTTTCGGGACTCGTTCAAAATGTCATTGATTATGCAGGAGAGGGCGTTGCATTTCTTTTCGGCCCAGCAGCAGATGTTGAAGGATTCGGTTTCGTCTTTGCGTTCCAAGTGTTGACAATTATCATTTTCTTTTCATCCTTGATTTCCGTTTTATATTATCTGGGAATTATGCAGAAGATCATTAAACTGATTGGTGGTGCTTTGTCGAAGCTGCTCGGTACGAGTAAGGCGGAATCAGTATCTTCGGCAGCGAATATTTTCGTCGGACAGACGGAAGCGCCACTTGTCATTCGACCGTTTTTGGCAAATATGACAAAGTCAGAGCTTTTTGCGGTTATGACAGGCGGACTTGCATCTGTTGCCGGTTCAGTTCTTGCGGGTTATGCTCTTTTGGGTGTTCCGCTTGAGTATTTGATTGCGGCAAGTTTCATGGCTGCGCCAGCAGGGTTAATAATGGCTAAAATATTTATACCTGAAACGGAAAAGTCGGAAGTCGCCGAATTTGAGATGGAAAAGGATCAGGAATCTGTGAACGTCATTGATGCAGCAGCTCGTGGGGCAGGAGATGGATTAAAACTTGCTCTAAACGTCGGTGCAATGCTACTGGCATTCATTGCGCTTATCGCTTTAATGAATGGAATGTTAGGCGGACTCGGGAAATTGGTTGGTTTTGAGTCTTTGACGGTTGAGGGGATTCTGGGCGTTCTATTTGCACCGCTCGCTTTCGCTATTGGTGTTCCTTGGACTGAGGCAGTTACAGCAGGAGGATTCATCGGTCAGAAGCTTGTGTTGAATGAGTTTGTTGCGTATGCGTCATTCGCTCCGGAAATTGCATCACTTAGTCCTAAAACAGTTATCGTCGTGAGCTTTGCACTCTGTGGATTTGCGAACTTAAGTTCACTAGCGATACTTCTTGGCGGATTAGGTTCTCTAGCACCTAGTCGTCGCCCTGACATTGCAAAACTTGGCATTCGCTCAGTGGCAGCAGGAATGTTAGCTTCGTTATTGAGTGCTGCAATCGCTGGAATGTTTATTTGAAACTAAAACTTTGAACCCCAAAAAGGACTGGACGGCTACTATGCCATCTAGTCCTTTTTGGGGTATGTGCTACTGCAGATGTTCTAATTAACCGTCGCTACCATCTTCGATATGGTCGTCATCTTTCTTATCATCAACGACACCATCGCCATCATCCTCAATATCTGCATCCAAATCTACATCTGTATCCGTACCATCATCAGTATCCAAATCTACATTAGTATCCGTGCCATCATCAGGAGTGACATCTTCTACAGGTTTGTTAACATCTACGTCAACATCATCATCCTTGTCACCACAAGCAGCGAGCATTCCAACTGATAGTAATGTTGCCGCTCCGAGCTTCAACCATTTTTTTTCACCATTAAGTTTCAAATCCATTTCAATCTCCTCCAATAAGTTTGTCTAAGTTGAATGATGCATGTTCTTGTAATACCCGGATTTGAACCTGTTAATCATTTTATTTTTTAGATAGAAGAAAAGAGCGTGGTGATAATAATCTTGCTTCATATCTTGTTAATTTCGTGGACTCGCTGGAATTCGTATGGTTACCGTTGTGCCTACTCCCTGTTATGGATAATGAAAGATTTAAAGCGTCGACTCACGAAGAATTTATTGTCTTTAATGGCCTGGATGAACAATATGTATCCGGCAGGTAACTTCTCGGGTGCTAGAAAAATCCAACGTATTATTAAGGACATTAGTATTTCATCATGTTCATTGAATGGATCAATGTATTCTGTTATAAAAGAAGATTTTAAATTAAGAGGTTTAAACATTGGTAGCGTTAGGGAACCATTGGAGTCGGTATCCGTAGGGGATTTGGAGAAAATTGAAGTGATTAAAGGTATGATTGATAAGACCATATTGAAAATCTAATGCCATGTTAAAATGAACGAATAGGCGGTGTATAAATGAAACCAATTGTATTGAATTCAGAAACAGTGCTAGGCGCTATATCACTCGAAAAAAGCGAAGAGTTTATCATACCTTGGAGAATTTTTCATGAAGAAAAGGATTTCTATATGCCAAATCAACTGAATGGACTAGCGGAAGTACCTGCCGGTGTTCGACTAACATTTGAAACAAATTCATCAGAATTAAAACTGGAATTTGCGGCGTCTGAAACTGAATTAGAATTCGACCTTGTGGTTGATAGGCAATTTGTGAAAACAATAATTGTGAGCCCTAAGGAAACGTCTTTTACAGTGGATGGTCTTGTGACAAGAAATAAACTTGTTGAAATTTATTTATCACAACAACAAAAAGTTGCTGTAAGTAATGTTTATATTACTAAAGATGCGGAGTGGAGCAATTGCCCATCTTTACGGAAAAAGTGGCTTGCCTATGGAAGCTCCATCACTCAATGCCATGCCGCGGAAAGCCCTTCAAAAACATGGCCAGCTATCACTGCAGTAGAATTGGATTTGGATTTAACTTGTTTAGGATTCAGCGGGCAATGTCAGTATGAACCAATGATTGCAAGAACGATCAGGGATACGCCTATTGACTTCATATCTCTCTGTGCGGGAATAAATATATACGGTGCAAACAGTTACAATGAACGAACATTTCAAGCGAATATCATTGGATTTATAAAAATTATTCGCGAAAAACATACAACTGTTCCAATTGTTTTAAGTTCGCCCATATACGGGGCGTTTAGAGAAGAAACCCCTAATCTAGCTGGTTTTACGCTGGTTGAGATGAGAAGACAAGTGCAAGAAATTGTAGAGATATTTAGAAAAAATGGTGATGATCAACTATTCTATGTGAATGGCTTGGCTATTCTGAGTGAATCCCATGCGGACTTATTACCGGACGATCTTCATCCGAATGCAGAAGGCTATAAGTTGATGGGGCATCATTTTGTCAATGAATTTAAAGCCTATTTTAAATAGGTGGTACAGAAAACTAAAGCAGATATTTTAACGTCAATAAAAAATGGACTTATCGTTTCGTGTCAGGCACTTCCAGAAGAACCATTGTACAGTCCATTTATCATGGGGAGAATGGCATTTGCTGCGATGAAGGGAGGAGCCGTGGGAATTAGAGCGAATAGTGCTGAAGATATAAGAGAGATAAAGAAAACTGTAGATTTACCGATCATTGGAATTATTAAAAGGGTTTACGAGGGATTTGAAGTATTTATCACACCGACTTCAAAAGAGATAGACCTACTTAATCAAGAGGGCGTGGACATTATTGCGATAGATGCAACTAAAAGAATAAGGCCAGATGGTAAGATCATAAGCGAAGTTTTCCCGGCGATTCGTAAGAAATATACTAATCAACTGTTCATGGCTGATTGCTCAACTTATGAAGAAGCGAAAGACGCATATGCATTGGGATTTGATTGCTTAGGAACAACACTTAGTGGTTATACAGAACATACACAAGGGACGAGATTGCCGGATATTAAGTTGATTGAAAGGCTAGTAAGGGATTTTCCTATTCCTATTATCGCAGAAGGTGGTATTTGGACACCGGAACAGCTTAAGCGAGTGTTTGAATTAGGGGCCTACTCAGAAGTTGTAGGAACAGCAATCACAAGACCAATGGATATTACGAAAAGGTTTGTTGAAGCTATTAAATGAGAGTGGAGTAAGAATTCCTCGTAGTCTAGCTACATGTCCATTAACAGAATCAATAAATGCTTCGATTTAGTTAATTTTAATTTTCCCTTCAAAAGATAAATCCATCATTTTTTTACGAATTGCCATTCCAATCGTTTTAGCGATAATTAAAGCGTGCTTTCTTTTACTTTCTGATGCAAGGTATTACTCTTTAGAATTCTATATAAGTTGAAAATATGAATAGCTATATAAACTGAGCGAAGAACTTTCCGAGGGGGAACCGTAGCGAATTCATAGCAAATAGAATTGATTGCAAGGAACGTTCGTTCTATAATGAGGGTTAGTATAAACGGGGGAGTGTTAATGTTGAGACCTATCCTTTCAAAGGAAATAAGCATTCAAGAATTTGGTGATTTTTATTGGCTGAAAGAAGAGTTGCAATTATTTTGTCGCGACAATGGTATAAGTGCATCAGGCTCAAAAGTAGAGATCTCAAATAGAATCAAAATATTTCTACAAACAGGAGAGATAGAAAAGTTATCGAGATATGTCAAGAGTAAGACGAAATCCCGGAAACAAGATACATTGAGTCTGAATACAGTTATTACCGAAAATCATCGTTGTAGTCAAGAAGTAAGAGCCTTTTTCAAGGCAGCAATTCATGCTAACTTTCATTTCTCTACCTATATTCAAAATTACTTTAAAAATAATAATGGGAAGACGTACCGTGATGTTATCCAAGCTTGGCATGAAGAAGAGCAACGAAAGAAAGATCCATCCTATCAAAAGGAAATTGCTCCTCAATTTGAATATAATCAATTTACCCGTGACTATTTTGCGGATCCCAACAATATAGGGAGAAGTCGTGAAGAAGCGATTGAAGCCTGGAATGCTATTAAGAAATTACCGGGGAGTAATAAATATCACTCTAGAAATTGAGCGGATTATGAATGATAACTTCTAATTTATAGACAGAAAAACGAGACGATCACCAGTATGGTGAACCGTCTATTTTTTTGTGTATAGATGACATTTGTCACCCTACAATCATGACTAAGTCTACTGATACGAAATTTATGAATGGCATACAATGAAACTACTACTTGCGGGGGTGAATTAGTGGAATATACAGTTGAAATAAAAGAGCTGACAAAGATATTTAAAGGGAAAAAGGCGGTTGATAACGTTTCTTTTTCAATTAAGCGTGGTGAAATCGTAGCCATTCTTGGACCGAATGGAGCTGGGAAAAGTACGACGATGTTAATGATGCTTGGACTCTTACAACCTACAATTGGAGGATCGAAGCTCTTTAACTCAGATGCGAAGGAAAAGAAAGTCCGTGAAAGAATCGGGGTTATGTTGCAGGAAGTCAGTCTAATGGATGGTTTGAAAGTTAAGGAGATTATCCGTTTGTTCAGAAGCTATTACCCAAAACCATTGTCTATTGAGAAGTTGGTTAGTTTGACTGGACTAAGTGAAGCGGATTTAAACAAGCGAACCGACAAGCTGTCTGGCGGGCAAAAGCGCAGAGTTGGATTCGCTCTGGCACTTGCGGGAGATCCAGATTTATTATTTTTCGATGAACCGACAGTTGGGATGGATATATCGGCTCGTAAAGTGTTTTGGGAAACTGTGAAAGAACTAGCTGCCAATGGGAAAACCATTATATTCTCCACGCATTATTTACAGGAAGCTGATGATGTTGCAGGTCGAATTATTTTATTTAACAAAGGCAAGGTCGTTGCAGATGGGAAGCCGGAAGATCTTAAAGGCAATTTGTTAAAACAGTCGGTGTCGTTCGTTGCTGACCGTCCATTTTCGACAGAAATATTTTTGCGATTGCCTCAAGTGTCCAATGTATATGATCAGGGAGGCAGGACGTTCATTATCACGAGTGATACAGATTCGATCCTATCTAAAATCTTCTCTGAGCAACTGATTGTCCATGATATAGCGATTGAAAAAGGACGCCTTGAAGAAGCATTTGAGCAGCTGACGGTTGTGCAAAAGGAGGCGATGTAAATGACGGTTTTTATTAACCAATGCAAAGCTGAGATGTATCGAATGTTCCGTAATCCGTACTTTATTTTTTGGTCACTGTTTATGCCGATTGTTTTTTATGTCATTTTCACGAAAGTTGTCAATACAGGAATGATTGATAAAGCTCTGTGGGATGCCCATTTTTTAATGTCTGTGACGACATTTAGTGTCATGGGAAGTGCGATTATGACGTTGGGTATCCGTTTGGTGCAGGAGCGTGCAGAAGGTTGGACGACATTCATGAAAGTAACCCCGCTATCCACTTTGCAGTATTCTATCGCGAAAATGATAGGGCAGTCTATCGTCCATGTATTTTCGATTGTCGTCATTTTTATAGCGGGTGTGCTGTTGAATGGCGTTTCACTTACCGCTTTTGAATGGATCATGTGCGGTTGTTGGATTTTACTTGGATCGCTCCCTTTTCTGGGGATTGGTGTATTGATAGGGACTATGAAACGGGTAGATACAGCTAGTGGGGTCAGCAATGTTCTCTATATGTTGCTTGCGATAACAGGAGGAATGTGGATGCCGATGGAAGTCCTGCCAAAAATGGTTCAAGCAATCAGTATATGGCTTCCGGCTTATAATTATGGGAATGGGGCATGGGAAATCATCCGTGGAGGTGTGCCGGAATTAAAAAATATTGTAATTTTGGTAGGTTATCTCATTTTATTCATGGTATTATCATCGTATATACGAAGGAGACAGGAAGCGGTGTAGTGATGAGGCATTTTCAGTTCTTCCCGAAAAAGTATGGCTTTTTCCCATATATTTTCTTATGTTATTTGCTCATGCCACTTATTCATGTCCTAAATGAAACGGGATTTAAGGCAGTAATAGGCTATAGCTTATTATTGCTTTTTCTACTTACTTATAGGCAGTTATACCATACAATAGCTAAAAAGAGCTTTTCTTATTGGTTAACTTTACAAGTTGGAATTATTATGATTTTAAGTATCGGTTACAATCCATATAATTTATTTATGGGTTTTTTCCCATCAAACTTTATTGGCTGGTATAGCAATAAAAAACAATTTAATCGTGCATTGACATCCTTTGCATCAGCCGTTATTTTAACCGTGATGATTTTATCGTATCTGGGTACGGTGTCCGATCTCTTTTTCTTTCTACCTTTTCTCGTCGTAATGATCGGAGCTCCATTCGGTATACGTTCGATGAGTGAGAAGGTGGAATTAGAACAACAGTTGGACCAGGCCAATGAACAAATTAAGGATTTCATTAAGCGGGAGGAAAGGGTTCGAATCGCCCGGGATTTGCATGATACGTTAGGACATACCTTGTCGCTGATTACATTACAAAGCCAGCTCGTTCAACGAATTGCCGAAAAGCAACCAGAACGCGTAACAGCCGAAGCGAAAGAAATCGAAATGACTGCACGATCTGCACTTCAGCAAGTGAGGGAGCTCGTCTCTGATATGCGAACAATCACAATAGCTGAGGAATTATGGGATATGGAACAAATATTGAAGGCGGCGGGCATTCAATTTCATATGGAAGAGGAAACTGAACTACCGAGTCTCCCACCTTTACAGCAAAATATTTTAGGGATGTGCCTTCGCGAAGCCGTAACCAATATCGTAAAACATAGCAAAGCGGAAAATTGTTTTGTAACCTTCGGGAATACAAGAGCGGATTTTGCCATTTCCGTAAGAGATGATGGGGTAGGCGTCTGTAATAATAATTATGAAGGTAATGGATTGTCGGGGATGCGAGAGCGGCTGGCACTCATCGAAGGAAAGCTTTCAATTGAATCGGGATTAGGTACTACAGTTGCGATGACAGTGCCGGTAATTGTTAAAAAGGAGGTGGTTGTCCTATGATACGCATTGTCATTGCTGAGGATCAAAGGATTCTGAGAGGGGCTCTTGGCGCATTGCTCGATTTTGAAGAGGATATGGAAGTCGTCGGACAGGCGGAAAATGGTGAAGAAGCGATGAAGCTTATCAGCTATCAGCAACCTGATATTTGTCTAATGGATATTGAAATGCCTTTGAAAAGCGGCTTGGAAGTGGCAGCTGAATTAAAGCGGAGCGGTTCCTCTTGCAAGGTAATCATGTTAACGACCTTTGCAAGACCCGGTTATTTCGAACGAGCGGTTAAGGCGGGGGTCCACGGCTATCTATTGAAAGATGGATCCATTGATGACCTTGCGGAATCGATTCGGAGAGTAATGAGGGGGAAACATGAGTTTGCTTCTGAACTAATCATCAATACATATCATGAGGATAACCCGCTTACAGGGCGCGAACAAGACGTTTTAAAACTAGCTAAAGAAGGTAAAACATCAAAAGAAATTTCAGCACAATTATTTTTATCCGCGGGAACGGTTCGAAACTATATGTCCGAAATACTTCAAAAGTTGGAATCAAAAAATAAAATCGAAGCGATCAAAACAGCTGAGGAGAAGGGGTGGATTTAAAAGTGGGAAAGTCCATATACGCCTTTATTGTGTGAAACTGGTATGTAATTATATGGTCAACAGTATATAAAATTTCATAAGGAGGTAAAGATGGATAAAATACTTAAGGATTTCGAAAAAACAATTGATGGAATTTCGATTTTAAAAGAAGTACATAATTCGCTACTTCTTGAACCTGTTCGTGAAGGAAGATGGTCTATTAGAGAAATTGTTGGTCATCTATACTACTGGGATAAATACAATTTGGAAAAAATGGTTCCCAAAATGTCTAAAGGAGCTAGTTTACCGCCATTTCCAGACCATGACCAACATAATAAAGAAGCCATATCGTATCTTACAAACCAATCAGTAGAATCTATCATCAATAGTTTTATAAATACACGACAAGAACTAATTGAAAGCATGTTGAAGATAGATAGCGACATTAGATTTACGGTAGGAAACAGTAAGCGGCAATTCTCAGGAGAAAGTTTTATAAAAACATTTCTTAAACATGATATACACCATTTAGAACAAATTAATGAGAAGTTAAACGTAGATATGTTGAAATAAAGAATCCCATTGAATCTGCTGTGGAACTCACTAATGAGAGAGTTGTAAATATGAGAGGGGATTGTAGAACACTTGACGCTTTGGGGATGCATTTGCCGCGCCCGCGCTAGAATGTTCGTTAAAGAGAGAAATGTGATTTTGAGATGTATATACCGAGATTATAAGGTGATTACTAGTTGATACTAATTATAGACAAGAAAGACGCACTCCAGGTTGCAGATTTCATCACAGCTAATGAAATGCTCTTTCTCACATAGGACATCCACAAAGCGCCGTAGCGGTATTAGGAGGAATTTTAATTATTTCCAAGTATTAGGTTTTTTAAGTGACCTCCTAAAAGGCATTCGTATATGCCAGATTCATTTGACAGATAAGAATTGCAAGTACAACTTGGCTATGTGGTTGCAATTGCCCCTTGGTTTGTTCTATATAGATATGAAGTAGTTTGGTTTCGTATATAAAACCTTGTTGAAGTAGAGAGTATTTTAGTTTAATAAAAACAATAGACCAAGCAATATTTCGCTTGGTCTATTGTTTGGGTATTTTTTAGTCGGCATTATTACAGACGATGTTCTTTGTAACTATGCATTTTTGTGATATTTCGTAGCTCATCGATTACGCTACTATCTATTTTATTTTCATATGCAATAATCGAATCAAGGAGTTGTTCTGATGAACTTGCACCAACTAAAGCAGAAGCGACGGTTTTTTCGCGAAGGACAAAAGCGATAGCTGCTGAATGCAAGTTATCCGCTACCTCATTGAGTGCTTTGACTGTGTGTTTTAGCTCCCCTGCATCATACTCGACAAATCCATTCGCTTTTTCAACTCTCGACAAACCTTCCGAAGTTAAAAATCCTTTAGCAATCGTTCCACGCGTAATGACAGAAGCCCCTGAATCGTTAATCATTGGAAACCATTCTTCCGGTCGTCGGTCAAGCAGATTGTATTGCATCATGACAGAGACAGCCGAACTAGTGTCCAAGAATCGCTTAATAACAGTTGGACGAATCGAAGAAATACCATATTGACGGATTAGACCATCTTTTTTTAAGCTTTCAAATGCATCGATGGTTTCCTCCACTTTGTCCTCCATTGTTCCGCCATGAAGCTGATAAACATCGATATAATCTGTATCGAGGCGTGTTAGACTTTTTTTGACGGCTTCCATAATATGCGCTTTTGAAGAATCCCATGTCCATCCCTCACCGTCCGGGTTCATTTTGTTGCCCGCTTTCGTTGCGAGGATTATATCATTCCGTTTCCCCTTCAGTGCGAAGCCTAACAGTTCTTCGTTTCTGCCGTTGTCATATAAATCAGCTGTATCAAAGTAATTAATGCCCGCGTGGATTGCGGCATCGATGATATTTTTCGATTCAGCTAAATCATTCGGTAGCGACATGCAGCCTAGTCCGATTTCAGAAACGTAAATCCCGCTTTTCCCTAACTCTCTTTTCTCCATGAAAGCACCCCCTGTTTTGTTCTCGTCTAGACAATTATAAAATCTCGTACGTGGATATGTTATTACATAGAGATTTCACGTCTAGACTCCGGGCGCCAAATGCTCGGGTCATAAGTCAGCCCGGCTATGCAGCAAAAAACGCCGCGTCGCCGATCCGTCTTATGCCTGTCGCATTTATGCAGGCGCCCTGCGCTTTTGTTCATGGTACAATGTCGTCATAGGAAATTCTAGAAGAAAGGGTTGAATAGATTGGATAAATACGAAGAAAAGACCATTTCAGGTGAAACGCTTTATGAAGGAAAGGTCATTACACTGCGGGTTGAGGAAGTGGAGTTGCCGGATGGCAAGAAAGCGACACGTGAATTAATCAAACATCCGGGGGCGGTTTCGATCATTCCGGTTACTGCTGACGGAAAAATTGTTCTTGTTGAACAATATAGAAAAGCGCTGGAACGTACACTCATCGAAATACCAGCAGGCAAGATTGATCCCGGAGAGGCACCTGAAGTGACAGCGGTCCGCGAGCTAGAAGAGGAAACGGGGTATGGTGCGAAAGAATTCACTTATATTCAATCTTTTGCTACATCGCCTGGTTTTGCAGATGAAGTAATTCATATGTATCTAGCACAAGATCTTTATAAAATCGAAAATCCTGCTGCAGGAGATGAAGATGAATTCATAGAATTGTTAGAAGTGACGCTTGAAGAGGCCGAAAAAATGGTTGTGTCGGGGGAAATTTACGATGCAAAAACCGCATTCGCTGTACTCTATGCAAAAAACCTTTTAACAAAGTGACCTAATTTGGAGCGGACAAGCATATGTTAAATAAACTATGCGGAGGTGCAGCTATGGTCCGTTCTTTATCGTTCATCCATTTATTCGTCATTCTGGCAATCGGTTATATTGGAGGAGCTCTCTTGTTCCGTGAGATGCCTGCGACTTCGGTAGAGAGGATAGTGACATTTTACGATGCGCGAGTCGTTCTGGGACATGATGCAGGTTATATTAGACCTGTAGGTACTGCAGTCTTGTTTTTCGTTCTGGCATACGCGCTTGCGATGTATAGAAGAACACAGTTTGCCGTGTTATTTTTTGGTGCCGTGAAATGTGTTCTTTTCGGCTTGTCCTCTTCTTATTTACTGGCTTCAGGTACGAAAATGATGGCTTATTCAATTTGGTGGTTTCCGTTTCAGTTTTTAATTTGTTTTTTGTTTCTTGTGTATTGCGCCGTTCTAAGCCCGCCTTACTTTATGCGTACGACACTCGGAAAGCGATCCAACACACGTGCATTACCCGCGATTATCGGAATGGCAACTGCAGTACTTGCGATCGAAATTATCGTCTTTCAATTCATTCTAAACTAGAATATTTTCCCCTCTAATTAACAACTCGCTCCCTTTCTGTTGTCATAAGGAAAGCCCATTTGTTATAATGGAGATAGTTTGAGGGGGGCGTCGTATGGAGAGCCGAATCGATCGGATAAAAAAACAATTGCATGGGGCCAGCTACAAGCTGACACCTCAGCGCGAAGCGACGGTTTTGGTCCTCCTTGAGCATGAGGAAGATCATCTGAGTGCTGAAGATGTATTTTTGCTAGTCAAAGAGAAAGCACCGGAAATCGGGCTTGCTACAGTGTATCGCACGCTGGAATTGCTGACAGATCTTAAAGTAGTCGATAAAATTAACTTTGGTGACGGTGTATCGAGATATGATCTGCGGCAGGAAGGCGCTGCCCATTTTCATCATCATCTAATATGTATCGAATGTGGAGCGGTGGATGAAATTCAAGAGGATCTTCTCGGCGATGTCGAAAAGATTGTTGAAAGCCGCTTTGAATTCGCTATTAAAGACCATTGGTTGACGTTTCACGGTATTTGCAAAAGATGTAAATCCGATGCGGATGATAGTGAAGAATGAAAAAAGGGATGGCATAATGCTGTCCCTTTTGTCGTTGACTGCAAACCTGCGATTACCGAAAGGGGGAAGGGGTTTGTTCCAATTGAAAACTGATGCAAACTGTTTGGCTGCCACCCGTTTGTTATGAAAGATGTACGATTTGCACTTGAAGACTACATGCATTTTTTAAAAGTGGAGCGGCAGCTGTCGGGAAACACACTCATTTCATACAAGAGGGATCTCGAGGAATATATGGACTATATGAAACAAGAAGGTTATGAAACGATAGATGATGTTGATCGTCCTGCCATAGTGAGCCATTTACAACGGTTGAAAGAAGGCGGGAAATCGGCCAGGACAGTGTCTAGACATATTTCATCAATCCGTTCGTTTCATCAGTTTCTTCTTCGGGAAAAAGTAACGACCCAAGATCCAACTGTCCATTTGGAATTGCCGAAACTTGAACAAAAATTACCACGTGTTTTATCGATGGATGAAGTAGACAGACTGATTGAGATTCCGGATCGCTCGAAACCGCAGGGTGTTAGGGATCATGCGTTACTTGAAATTTTATACGGGACAGGTATGCGTGTAAGTGAACTGATTGGGCTTGATATGGATGATATCCACCTTTCAATGGGATTCGTACGTGTATTCGGAAAAGGTGGAAAAGAGAGGATTATCCCTCTTGGCGGGAAGTCGATTGAGGCGTGTAAACGCTACATTGAGGAAGCGCGACCGAGTTTCATCGCAAAACAAAAAGGTGCTGAAGCATTATTTGTCAATATGAGGGGTACAAGGCTAACAAGACAGGGATGTTGGAAACTGTTGAAGGGACATGCGTTGAATGCGGGTATACAAAAAGAGCTGACACCTCATATATTGCGTCATACTTTCGCTACCCACCTTATTGAGAACGGGGCAGATCTCCGCGCAGTACAGGAAATGCTTGGTCATGCAGATATTTCTACAACCCAAATTTATACACACGTCAGCCGTTCAAGGTTGAAAGAGGTCTATGTAAAGTTTCATCCAAGAGCATAGAATTCTACAGAAATGCTTATTCTTAAGGAGGATTAACTTATGGGAAAAGAACAATTTAAACGCGTCCATCTAATCGTGCTCGACTCTGTGGGCATCGGAGAATCACCAGATGCTTCTATTTTTGGCGATGAAGGTGCACATACACTGGGGCATATCGGCGAAGCAATGGGAGGTCTGCATATGCCGAACATGGGCAAACTAGGCCTCTCTAATATTAATGAAATCAAGGGGATTGCGATTGCGGATGAGCCATCGGCGTTGTTTGGCAAAATGCAGGAAGCTTCCGTTGGGAAAGATACGATGACAGGGCATTGGGAAATAATGGGTCTTAATATTGACAAGCCTTTCAAAGTCTATCCAAACGGTTTCCCGCAACAACTGATTGAAGAATTGGAACAGCGCATTGGTCGTAAAGTGATTGGCAATAAACCGGCCAGCGGTACTGCAATTCTTGATGAACTTGGTCAAGAACATATGGAGACGGGGGCTATTATCGTCTATACGTCTGCGGATCCCGTTTTACAAATCGCCGCGCATGAGGGCATCATTCCAATTGAGGAACAATACCGGATCTGTGAAATTGCCCGTGAGCTAACGATGAAACCGGAGTTTTTAGTCGGCCGTGTCATTGCACGTCCGTTCGTTGGCGAACCAGGCAACTTCACACGGACAACAAACCGCCATGACTATGCACTGAAACCATTCGGCCGTACAGTGATGAATGAGATGGCGGATGCAGGTTATGAGGTTATCGCCATCGGCAAAATTGCTGACATTTACAATGGTGAAGGAATAACAGAATCAGTTCGGACTGTAAGTAATATGGATGGTGTCGACAAACTATTAGCTGTTATGAAAAAAGATTTCACAGGCCTTAGCTTTACAAATCTGGTCGATTTTGATGCGTTATTTGGGCATCGGAGAGATCCGCTTGGTTATGGCAATGCCCTCCAAGAATTTGATGTAAGGCTTGAAGAAATCATGGGTGAATTGCGTGAAGATGATTTGTTGATCCTTACAGCGGATCATGGCAATGACCCCGTACACGAAGGAACGGATCATACGCGGGAATATGTTCCCCTCCTTGTTTATTCGCCTTCTTTTAAAAGTGGCGGCGAAATGCCTCAGAATGAAACATTTTCAGATATTGGCGCTACAATTGCAGAAAATTTCAATGTTAAAATGCCTGAATTCGGTAAGAGTTTCTTGAATTTATTAGCAGAAAAGGTGTGATGAAGTTGTTTAGAATGGTCGATGTAATTGAGAAAAAACGCAACGGTGAGGCACTAACGAAAGAAGAAATTACGTTTTTCGTGAACGGTTATACAGATGGATCGATTCCTGATTATCAAGCGAGTGCGTTTCTTATGGCAATCTATTTCAAAGGAATGACTGCTGAAGAACAGGGATATTTGACGATGGCGATGGTCGAATCTGGCGATCAGATCGACTTATCCGCAATCGAAGGAATTAAAGTTGATAAACATTCAACAGGCGGAGTTGGAGATACGACGACATTAATCCTAGTTCCTCTCGTCGCGGCGTGCGGCGTTCCTGTCGCGAAAATGAGTGGCAGGGGGCTTGGCCATACCGGAGGGACACTCGACAAGCTCGAGGCTATTGAAGGGTTCCATATCGAATTGACTGAAGAGCAGTTTGTGAAGCAAGTGAATGATTTAAAATTAGCGGTCATTGGTCAAAGTGGAAACTTAACACCTGCCGATAAAAAACTCTACTCTTTGCGCGATGTGACGGCTACTGTTGATAGTATCCCGCTCATTGCCAGTTCGATTATGAGCAAGAAAATTGCTGCAGGCGCAGATGCGATTGTTCTCGATGTAAAAACGGGCGATGGTGCGTTCATGAAAACAGAAGCAGATGCAAGGGCACTAGCACATTCGATGGTGGCAATCGGTAAACAAGTAGGTAGAAATACACAGGCGGTCATTTCTGATATGAGCCAGCCTTTAGGATTTGCAATTGGAAACTCGCTTGAAGTGATTGAAGCGATTGAGACGCTAAAAGGGAATGGTCCAGAAGATTTGACGGAACTATGTCTTGTTCTTGGCAGCAAAATGATTGTCGTAGGCGGAAAAGCGGATTCAGTCGATGAAGCTCGTGACCTGCTAAAAGCAGTTATTGCTGATGGTTCAGCACTTGAATTGTTTGGTAAACTGATCGAAGCGCAAGGCGGCAATGGGGCAATCATCCATGATACATCGCTATTGCCAACAGCGAAATACCAAATCGAAGTACCGGCACTGTCATCGGGGTATGTAACGAAGATGGAAGCAGATGATATTGGTGTTGCTGCAATGTTGTTAGGAGCGGGCAGAGCTACAAAAGATGATGAAATCGATCTTGCTGTCGGTATTGTGCTGACTAAAAAAATCGGAGATGCTGTGCAAGAAGGAGAAGCACTTGCCATTATCCATTCGAATACTGAAAATGTAGAGCAATCCATGAAACTGATTCAGAAACATATATCCATAGGAAAAGAAGCAGTGGAAAGTCCGCGCCTCATAGGTGAAATGATTACGAATTAAGATTAATTAAAGAGTAAAGCTATCCTGTCACCGATATGAAATCGGGGTGATAGGATAGCTTTTTTAAATTAGAGAACCGCGGTTTAACCGCTCATATCCTCACGCACTCCGCTCATACCCGCCACCCAACCGATCGCATCCGCCGCCCAACCGCTCATATCCCCACGCACACCGCTCATACCCGCCGCCCAACCGATCGTATCCCCGCGCGACCCGCTCGATCATACCCGCCACCCAACCGCTCATATCCCCGCACAACGACCATAACCCCACTCCAACCGACCTCATTCACCGCCAGCTTCCCTCCCCCGTCGACCTCCTTCACAGTCGCCACCCTACCCACCGTCTTCTTCCTTCACCGTCACCACCCTCCTC
>DYWT01000258.1 GCA_020742515.1 Sporosarcina psychrophila | reverse complement strand
TCTCCTAACACAACAATCATCGTTTTGACAAACCCTGTCGATGCAATGACTTACACAGTCTACAAAGAATCGGGATTACCGAAAGAACGCGTAATCGGGCAATCTGGTGTGCTTGACACTGCACGTTTCCGCACGTTTGTAGCGCAAGAATTGAACATGTCCGTTAAAGACGTTACAGGTTTTGTACTTGGCGGCCATGGTGATGACATGGTTCCGCTTGTGCGCTATTCTTACGCAGGCGGCATTCCGCTTGAAACGTTGATCTCTGCTGAACGTCTAGAAGAAATCGTTGATCGTACACGCAAAGGTGGGGCAGAAATCGTTAATCTTCTTGGGAATGGTTCTGCATATTATGCACCAGCTGCATCACTTGTTGAGATGGCTGAAGCGATTCTAAAAGATCAGAAACGTGTCCTTCCTTCGATTGCATACCTTGAAGGCGAGTATGGACTTGACGGTATTTACATCGGTGTCCCGACTGTGCTTGGCGCAGCTGGTATAGAAAAAATTATTGAACTGGAACTGACTGATGACGAAAAAGCGGCATTAGCTAATTCTGCTGAATCCGTAAAAGCTGTTATGAAAGTTCTTGCGTAACTTGAATTAGCAGAAGTCCCTGTGGATTCAAGTTATTCCTCCGGCAGATGGTACAAATTTTGAAAGGAAATAACTGCGCAAGCGCAATTCAAAATTTGGATGCAATTACGCTGAGGAATAAATGATTATCCTCACTATTAAATCGGGTAGCCTATGCTACTCGATTTTTTTTCTGATTATTGATAAACTTGTATTATCACATTTCAAGGAGGAAATAAGTTGATACTAGGGAAGAAAAGACGTCTCGGTAGAAAGATAGAAGAGATAACTGTTGGAGAAAAATTAAAACTGACGGAGAAAATAGAAGATAAAGACCTATTACTCTATCTCGGACTAACAAATGATAGCAACCCACTTTACATCCAGCATGATTACGCTTCACAGACAGCTTATGAATTGCCTATCGTACCGACTATCATGCTGACAGGGATTGTGACATCAGCCGTTTCGAAGTATCTGCCTGGTCCTGGTTCACATATCGTTAAACAGGAATTGTCATTTCCAAAAGCTGTGTTTCACTATACAACGATCAACTTCTTACTCGAAATTATTCATGTAGATAAGGAAAATAACTCAATAGACATTTCAATCGAAGCGTGTGATGAAAAGGAAGACATCGTCATTACTGGAATAGTGACAGTCATTCCGCCAAAAGTGGAAGAGCGTCTCACATCGCAAGCAATGGAGAATTTTTGACAGGAGACTGATGCGAGATGAATTCAAGTTCTAGGAAAATATTAATTGTTGATGACGAACAACCGATTCGAACGTTGCTTGAATATAACTTAAAGCAAGCGCAATATGAAACAATCACTGCCGCGGATGGGGAAGAAGCTGTATTAAAATCAGAAATGGAAAAACCTGATTTAATCTTACTTGACTTAATGCTCCCTAAAATGGATGGGATCGATGTTTGCAGAACGCTAAGACAGCGCGGTCTTGATATTCCGATCATCATGCTCACGGCAAAAGGGGATGAGCTTGACAAAGTGTTGGGTCTTGAGATTGGCGCAGATGATTATATGACGAAACCGTTTAGTCCTCGGGAAGTCGTCGCGCGCGTTAAGGCAGTATTGAGACGTAGTGGGGAATGGGCAGGACAAGTTGAAGAAACTGGAGTTTTAACCTCTGGATTATTAACGGTACACGCTGAACAATACGAAGCTTACCTTGACAAAGTAGTACTCGAATTTACTCCGAAAGAATTCGAACTACTTGTTTATTTCATGCAGAATAAGAATCGTGTGCTTTCACGGGATCAGCTTTTGAGTGCAGTCTGGAATTATGACTTTGCTGGCGATACACGCATCGTTGATGTCCATGTGAGCCATTTACGTGAGAAAATAGAAGAAAATACGAAAAAACCAGCTTTCATTAAAACTGTGCGTGGGATTGGCTATAAGTTTGAGGAACCGAAGGCGTGATGAAAGATCTGTATTCTCGATTAGCTATCGCATGTGCAGTTCTTCTTTCAGTTCTTTTAACTGGCCTTGGTATTGTCCTAGGTCAGTTTTTCCCTTTATTCGCACGGGATCTTGCCATTGATTTGCAACGGCAATACTGGGTTTATTTAATAATTACGCTGATAATTGCATTTGTGATCTCTCTCTTAATTGCTATGCGCATGATGATGCAGTATGCCCGTCCGGTCGATGAAGTGACAAGAGTAGCTGTTCAAATTGCGCAAGGTGATTACCTGATAAGGACCAAGACAGACGAACCTGAATATGACAATGAACTTGCAATTGCTGTAAATAAAATAGCGACTAACCTGCAAGAAATGTCGACACTTCGCACGATGGAACAAGAGCGATTGAAAACACTTATCGAGAGCATGGGGAGTGGCCTTCTTATGTTTGGCCGCGAAGGAGCAGTCAATCTTGTGAATGGGGTATTCGAGAAGACGTTTGGATTTTCGAAAGAGGAACTGATCGGAAGGACTTATAAAACAATTGGTCTGCCTGCCGATATTGAAAATCTGATTGAAGCAGTTTTTATGACAGAACAAGTTCATGAAAAACAGGTGCGATTGGATGCAGGGGGGCTCTTTTCCTATATGGGCGTTTATGGTGCCCCGGTTATCGGTCATCATGGCAATTGGCTCGGTATTGTCGTTGTTATGCACGATATTACAAAGCTTATAAAACTTGAAGAGGTAAGAAAAGATTTCGTCGCAAATGTATCCCATGAGCTTCGTACACCTATTACGTCCATTAAAGGATTTACTGAAACGTTATTGGACGGTGCGATGAACGAGCCAGTAATTATGAAAGAGTTTCTTGAAATTATACAAAAGGAAAGCGACAGATTACATCTATTGATTGATGATCTGCTGGAATTGTCGGCTATGGAAAGGGAAAGTTTTTCCCTTCAGTTCTCACAAATCAATCTGAAGGAAGTAATAAACGATGCAATGACAATTGTTTCTGGAAATTTAGAGCGCAAGAAAATGAACTTCGTTTTAGACATTCCTGATCAAATTATTATTGAAGGCGACGCCGGTCGGCTTATACAAGTGATGGTGAATCTATTATCAAATGCCATTAATTATTCGAAAGAACAGACAAAAATCACTGTTACAGTCAAAATGACGGCACATGATGCCCTAATCAAAGTGCAAGATGAGGGAATTGGAATTGAGCAGTCGGAATTGACACGGCTGTTTGAACGCTTTTACCGGGTTGACCGTGCCAGAAGCCGTGAATCAGGAGGAACGGGACTCGGGCTTGCTATCGTAAAGCATCTCGTGGAAGCACATAGCGGAACGGTAGAATTGGAAAGCACAATCGGAATAGGCACTACTATCAGTATCCAAGTCCCTTTACGACAATGAAAATGAGTGATCCGTAATCAGGGGATCACTCATTTTTATTTTGTTAAATTCTGATATTATGAAACTTTTAACTTGGCAGACCGTATAACAGATTGATACATAAGAGAAGGGGGCTTACAAATGAGCACACGCCGTACTTTAATGACAGTTGGAATGATCCTCGTCGGGTTATTGCTGCTTATCGTTGCTTTTACAACATGGTACACAGTCGACGAATCGGAACAGGCTGTCGTCATCACATTTGGAAAAGCAGATACAACAGTGACAGATTCGGGGCTACATTTTAAATTACCATGGCCTATTCAGAGGGCTGAAATACTCTCCAAAGAGACATATAGTCTTCAATTCGGATATAAGCAAGATTCCGGAGGGGAGCTGGTTTCGTATGATAAAGAAACCAAGATGATTACAGGTGATGAATATATCGTGCTGACTGACTTGGTAGTCCAATGGAAAATCACCGAGCCGCAAAAATATTTATTCAACGCTCAGGACCCAAAAGAAATCCTTCATGACGCTACGTCTGCATCAATCAGGTCCATCATCGGCAGTTCAACAATAGACGCAGCACTAACGGATGGGAAAGCGGAAATCGAAGCGCAGACGCGCGAATTACTGTCGACACTCATTGGTAAATATGATATCGGAATTGCTGTACAAGGCGTCAAGCTTCAAGATGTCGAACTTCCGAATGCTGAAGTCCGGGCCGCCTTCACAGCCGTGACGGATGCACGCGAAACAAAAAACACAAAAATAAATGAAGCGAAAAAGTATGAGAACCAAAAAAAGAACGAAGCAATCGGGGAAGTTGACGCGGTCAAATCGAATGCAATTGGGCAAAAGAAAGCACGTACTGAGCTAGCGTTAGGTGATGTCGCGCTTTTTAATGACCTCCTTGCAGAATACTCAAAGAATAAAGCGATCACGCGTCAACGGCTTGTCATCGAGACACTTGAACAAGTATTGCCGAAAGCAAAAATTTATATAATGAACGACACAGGTGAAACGGTGAAATATCTTCCGTTGCAGCAAATGGAAAGTACACCACCACCGCCAGAAGAGCCTAAAACGGAAGGGGTTGAAACGGATGGCAAATGACAATAATCCATTTAAATCCATCGAAGAAAAGTTCCTTGAAAGACAGCGCGAGAAACAGAAAACGCCAAAAGCGACAGGTGGGCCAGTTACACCAAAAGCACCGATTGAAGTCAAGAAATATGTAAAGTTGACACTTATCCTCACCGCCATATTTGCATTAGCAGTCATCATGATCGCTAATATTTTCATCGTTAAAGAAGATGAATACCGCGTGGTACGACAATTTGGGGAAATTAAGCGCATCGTTAAGGAACCAGGAATGAACATGAAAATTCCATTCATCCAAAGTGTTACTTCTCTTCCGAAAAGTTTGATGACCTATAATGTCTCGGAAGCTGAAATAAATACCAAAGATAAGAAGCGTATCATCATCGACAACTATTCAGTTTGGAGGATCACCAATCCCGGAAAGATGATTTCAAATGCACGAAATATCATCAATGCTGAAGCTCGGATGGAAGAGTTCATCTACTCAGTCGTTCGAACAGAATTGGGGCAGCTGAATTATGTAGATGTCGTCAATGATGAAAATTCTTCCCGAGGCAGTTTGAATGACCGTGTAACGAAACGGGTAAATGAATTTTTAGCTGAGGGGAACTACGGAATCGAAGTTGTGGATGTCCGTATGAAGCGCATTGATTTGCCTGAGGAAAATGAACAATCGATTTATACGCGGATGATTTCTGAACGTCAATCGACTGCTCAATCCTATTTATCACAAGGGGATGCAGATAAGCGCCGGATCGAAGCGGAGACAGACCGTGAAGTACAGGAGATGCTGGCAACTGCAAAAAAAGAAGCAGCAATTATCCACGCTGAAGGAGAATCCGCAGCGGCAAAAATCTATAATGATTCATTTTCAAAAGATCCAGAGTTTTATAACTTGTATCGTACACTTCAGTCATATACGAAAACAATCGGTGATGATACGATGATCATCATCCCAGCCGACTCTCCGTACGCAAAAGTACTGACAGGCTATCTTGAGTAAAGAATAGCGTAGGAAGCTGTCTAAATGGCCACATAACCCGTTGGCAGTGAACTTGAATTTAACCTAAACATCGCGTCGTTTTCTTTTATACTTGCCCCCGTGGTAAGATGGATGAAGATGACGTTTTTTTGAATAGGAGTGGAATATACGTGACGACTAAGAAAATCGTGTTACTTGACGGAAACAGTCTGGCATATCGGGCATTTTTTGCATTGCCTTTACTAACCAATGATAATGGAATCCATACCAATGCAGTATACGGCTTTACAATGATGTTGCAAAACATCCTGGAAGAAGAAAAACCTACACATATTCTCGTTGCATGGGATGCAGGGAAAACAACATTCAGGCATAAAACGTATGGAGAATATAAAGGTGGACGTCAGAAAACACCACCGGAATTATCGGAGCAATTCCCTTATTTGCGTAAGCTTCTTGATGCCTACAATATTCCTCAATATGAACTGGATCAGTACGAAGCGGATGATATCATCGGTACGCTCAGTAAGACGGGCGATGCGGATGGTTCTGAAATCGTCGTCATTTCAGGGGACAAAGATTTAACGCAACTTGCAAGCAGTAATACTACGGTGTTCATCACCCGAAAAGGGATGACGGACATTGAGAAATACACACCTGAACATGTAATGGAAAAGTACGGCATCGAGCCCCGTCAAATCATTGATATGAAAGGGCTTATGGGCGATGCTTCAGATAATATTCCGGGTGTCCCCGGTGTCGGTGAAAAAACGGCACTTAAATTATTGGTGGAATATGGCTCTATTGAAAATGTGTACAAATCACTCGATAAGATTACAGCTAAAAAACTGAATCAGAATTTAACGGAAAATCAAGAGCAAGCGTTCATGAGCAAAGACTTAGCGACAATCGAAGTAGCTGCGCCAATCACGGTCTCCCTGAATGATTTAGCGTATGAGGGACCTGACATGGAAGAAGTGACGAGTATATACCGTGAATTGAAATTCAAAACGCTTCTTGATAAAATCGCACCGCAAGCAGCGGAAGAGCCAAAAGAAGCGATTGATGTGACAATCGTTTCGGAATTAATGGATGCGGATTTATCAAACGAGATGGCAATACATGTCGAAATGATGGATGAAAACTATTTGACTGCAGAAATTCTTGGAATTAGTCTGGCAGATGAAAAAAATACGCTTTTTGTCCCGTTAGAGGTTGCAAAAGAGTGTGTTGCGTTCAAAAACTGGCTGCAAAATACGGACAAGTTGAAATACACGTCCGATTCGAAAGCGGCTTTCGCATCGCTTGCGCGGCAAGGTATGGAGGCAGAAGGGTTCCAATTCGATTTACTGCTTGCGACATACATTGTCAATCCTTCGACAACTTATACAGATGTGGCCTCTGTTGCAGGCGAATTTGGCTACACAGAGGTCGAGCATGATGAAGTGATTTACGGAAAAGGAGCGAAGAAAGCGGCACCAGCACAGGAGATGATTGCGGAGCACGCAGGCCGTAAAGCGCAAGCAATTTGGAAACTGCGTCCTGACATCGAACAGAAATTAAAGGAAAACGATCAGTATGATTTATACCATGAGCTGGAACTACCGCTTGCGGCGATTCTAGGCAAAATGGAAACGACGGGCGTTATGACAGATCGGGAGACACTTCTAACTATCGGGAGTGAACTTACTGCTAAGCTGGCCACACTTGAAACAACTATTTATGAAATTGCCGGGGAAAAGTTCAATATAAACTCGCCTAAACAGCTGGGTGTCATTCTCTTTGAAAAAATCGGACTTACTCCGATTAAAAAGACGAAAACCGGTTACTCAACAGCAGCTGACGTACTTGAAAAGCTTGAAAGCGAACATGAAATCATCAGCCACATTTTAAACTACCGTCAACTGGGTAAATTAAACTCGACTTATATTGAAGGTCTGTTGAAAGAAATCTTTGAGGACGGGAAGATTCATACACGGTTCCAGCAAGCGCTCACTACAACGGGGCGACTCAGTTCCATCAATCCGAACTTGCAGAACATCCCTGTACGGCTCGAAGAAGGAAGAAAGATCCGAGCGGCGTTTGTTCCGTCCGAACCAGGCTGGTATCTGTTTGCTGCAGATTATTCGCAAATCGAGTTGCGGGTACTTGCTCATATATCACAAGATGAGAAGCTCATTGAAGCGTTCCGTGAAGGCGCAGACATTCATACGAAGACGGCAATGGATGTATTCGGAGTGGATAATGACTCCGTGACTTCAGACATGCGTAGGGCGGCGAAAGCGGTAAACTTTGGAATTGTCTATGGTATAAGCGATTATGGACTTTCACAAAGTTTGGGTATTACACGGAAAGACGCAGCAAAGTTCATTGACACATATCTGAGTAGCTTCCCGGGTGTCAAGCAGTATATGAGTGACAGCGTTGCAGAAGCGAAGATAAAAGGCTATGTGACGACGCTCATGAACCGCCGACGTTATTTGCCGGAAATTACAAGTTCGAATTTCAACCTGAGAAGTTTTGCAGAACGGACAGCTATGAATACGCCGATTCAAGGAAGTGCGGCTGATATCATTAAAAAAGCAATGATTGAGATGGCAAAACGTCTTGAAGCTGATGGTATGCAGACGCGTATGCTCCTGCAAGTGCATGATGAGTTGATCTTTGAGGCACCGGAAGACGAAATCGAAAAATTAAAAGTAATCGTACCTGAAGTGATGGAATCAGCTCTTGCGCTGGACGTGCCATTGAAAGTTGATTGGGCATTTGGATTATCTTGGTATGATACGAAGTGAGGGGATATAATGCCTGAACTGCCTGAAGTAGAAGGGGTCGTCCGAGCACTCGCACCTGTTGCGATCGGAAGGACAATCCAGAACGTGACCGTTTCAGACACGGTCATCAAATCAAAACAACTTGGAAAAGAAGCCGTGATAAAAGGGATCACAACCGAAGATTTTATAGCAGATATGGCTGGGATGAAGATCAATGACGTCACACGACGCAGTAAATACATTTACTTTCATCTAGCGAAAGACGGTAACACCTGCCTTCTTGTCAGCCATCTCGGCATGTCAGGTGCATGGTTCACAGTTAACTCTGTCGATGACATTACGGAAATGAAATTTCGCAACCATGTTCACGTCATCTTTACGCTGGAAGGCGGAGGATTGCTTGTCTATTCAGATATTCGCCGCTTTGGAGAATTGCGGCTTCTTGGCTGCGAAGCGGACCATCCGCCATTATTGAAAATAGCCCCCGAACCGTTCGCCGCAGAAGCGCACAATCATTTTCTGGAAATGGCAGCTACCCCGAAATATGCGCGGAAACCGATTAAAGAAGTCATAATGGATGGGCATGTTATTTCGGGATGCGGAAATATTTATGCGACGGAAGCACTTTATAAGATGAATATTCATCCGGGTAGGACTACAGAGCGAATTAGTCAGAAACGGAAAAATGAATTATTTGACGTAATCGTGGATGTCTTACAGGAAAGTATCGATGCTGGCGGCAGTTCCATTTCCGATTATCGGAATATTAATGGAGAAGCGGGAACAATGCAGGACCGGCTAAAAATGTATGGGAGGAAAGTTTGCCCAGAATGCGGCTCCGCCACGAGAAGTATGAAAATAGCGGGCAGGACATCTGTTTATTGTCCGACATGTCAGAAATAATCGCTGGAAAGAGGGATATTCTATGATTATTGGTTTGACCGGCAGTATTGCAAGCGGAAAGAGTACCGTTTCCGCAATGCTGAAGAAAAGAGGGTTTCCGATTGTAGATGCAGATGAAATTGCTCGGCTGGTTGTTGAACCTGGCAGTCCAGTCCTGATGGAAATCAGTCGCCTATTTGGGCAAGAATTTTTAAGGGAAGACGGATCGCTAAACCGTGAAAAACTTGGTGAGCGTATATTTGGAAACGAAGAAGAGCGTCTGAAGTTAAATAGCATTATCCATCCAGCCATACGGAAAGAGATGCTGAAACAAAAAGAACAATGGATTTCTAGCGGATCAAACACAGTCATCTTAGACATCCCACTTTTATTCGAAAGCAAACTGCAATCGTTTGTAGATAAAATTATTGTCGTGTCCACCACACCTGAAATTCAAAAAGATCGGCTCATGTCGAGAAATGTGTTATCGGAAGAAGAAGCCGATGCTCGAATTAGTTCCCAGCTGCCTCTGAAAGAAAAGGAACTAGGCGCAGATGCCGTTTTATACAATAACGGGACGATAGAACATACGGAGAGCCAGCTAGATGGGATACTATCTGTTTGGAATGCGAAACCTTAGTTTTATTCTGAAAAGTGGGACATTGAAATAAGCAACATTAACCCTTTGTTGTTGTTTAATATGTGTTATACTAATGAGCGAATAAAGATAAAAAGTATAACATACATACGGGAGGATCTTCACATGACTACTTCTATTGCAATAAATGGGTTTGGACGTATTGGACGAATGGTTTTTCGCCAAATGATTAAAGAAGATGATGTAACTATTGTTGCGATAAACGCAATGTATTCTTCAGAAACGCTTGCTCATCTTATAAAGTACGATACGAATCACGGGACATTTGATGGTGAAGTAATCGCAGAAGAAAATGCGATTGTCGTCAACGGAAAACGTGTTAAAATCGTTTCAGATCGTGATCCGCTAAACCTTCCTTGGAAAGAGCTTGAAATTGATATTGTTATCGAAGCGACAGGTAAATTTAATGCACGTGATAAAGCTGCACTTCATCTTAAGGCTGGAGCAAAAAAGGTTATAATATCTGCACCCGGTAAAGATGAAGATATCACAATTGTTCTTGGCGTTAACGACGACAAACTGGATATCGAGAAGCATGACGTCATCTCGAATGCAAGCTGCACAACGAACTGTCTTGCACCGGTAGCAAAAGTGTTAAATGACGCATTTGGTATCGACAACGGCTTAATGACAACTGTTCATGCTTATACGAACGACCAAAAAAACTTGGATAATCCACATAAGGACCTTCGCCGTGCACGTGCATGTGCGCAGTCCATCATCCCGACGTCGACTGGTGCTGCAAAAGCATTGGCACTTGTGCTACCTGAGCTAGAAGGAAAGATTCATGGGATGGCGCTTCGTGTTCCGACACCAAATGTATCACTTGTCGACCTCGTTGTGGATCTCAAGCAGGATGTTACTGTAGATATGGTAAATGATGCATTTAAGCAAGCGTCTAAAGGGGCAATGGAAGGTATTCTGCGCTTTACGACAGAGCCACTGGTGTCTATTGATTTCAATACGACAACAGACTCTGCAATTATTGATGGCCTTTCAACAATCGTCATGGCTGACCGCAAAGTAAAAGTACTTGCATGGTATGATAATGAGTGGGGTTATTCCGCACGCGTTGTCGATTTAACGAAGAGAGTTGCCGCGGCTTTAAAAACAGTGGAAATGGCTTAAAAAAAGCGGGAGCGCCTGGTTAGAGGAGCTGCAGTTTAGATATGGAATATTCTTTTTTATAGGTTAACCACCGGATCTGAACCATATAGTTTCCCATGCTTGAAATAGCGTCCCGCAAGTCGTTGTACGATGACTTGCGGGACGCTTTTGTCTAGTCAAACAAGTATCTTTCCGCGGGATTCCAATTTTTTTGTGCTTGTTCTGTTATAATCAAGTTAATATCTAAGAAAAAGCGGAGGATACAAACTATGAAATGTCCAGCTTGCCAGTACAATGGCACTCGGGTAGTCGATTCCAGACCTGCCGAGGAAAATAGATCCATCCGGCGGCGCAGAGAATGCGAACAATGTACGTTCCGATTTACGACATTTGAAAAAGTCGAGGAAACACCTTTGGTTGTCGTGAAAAAAGATGGTTCGCGCGAAGAATTCAGCGGAGAAAAGGTGCTCAGGGGCCTTATCCGTGCTTGTGAAAAACGCCCTGTTTCACTTGAAGATCTCAAAAAAATCGTTTATTCGATTGAAAAAGAGTTAAAAAGTGCAGGAGTTGTAGAGATTAACTCTGATGATGTTGGGGAAATGGTTATGGAACAATTGTCGGAAGTCGATGAAGTCGCTTATGTCAGATTCGCTTCAGTGTACCGCCAATATAAAGACATCACAGTTTTCATAGAAGAATTGCAAGATATACAAAAACGTACGAAAAAGTAACGTATCCCATTCAGATAGGAAGTAGAGTTCCAATGGCACCACTTTATAAAGAACTTCAGCCAGTTGATGCATACAAAATACGGTTATCGCAATCCTTTTCGGATTACGACAGACAACTCCTCACTTTATTTTATCAGCCGTTGATTGGTCCAGGTGCAATGAGTTTGTTTATGACGCTATGGGCGGACGCGGAGCGTGAAGACGGCCGGGAATACAACCATTACCATCTTATGAACATTCTAACGATGCCGCTCGGACCTGTTTTCGAGGCGAGGATTTCTTTGGAAGCGATTGGCTTATTACGTACTTACAAAAAGAAAGATGGAGATGCAAGATTATTCGTTTATGAACTGCTGCCTCCCCTTGACGCCAAAGCATTTTTCCTAGATCCATTGTTGTCGACATTCTTGTTCAGTAAAATCGGAGAGCAGGCATACCGCAGTTTACGTAGCCGTTTTGCACTTGACCGTATCACTGATGATGGGTTCGATGACGTTTCACGGACGTTTCTGGATGTGTATACGCCCGTCCAGCAGGGGTATAGCATGGATATGGGTGAGAATCAGCAGTTTATCGGACGCAACGAACCGGAAGGTGTTCCATTTGGGCATTCCGATTTTGATTTTGATCTGCTTCGCTCAGGATTATCTGAACAAATGGTTCCTCAAGCTTCATTATCTTCGGTTTCTAAAGAATCGATTGCGAAACTCGCATTCCTTTATTCATTGACTCCGCTCGATATGCAAAAAGTCATCATGATGGCACTTGATGAGGACCTTAAGTTACCAGAGGATAGATTGCGAAAATCAGCTGCCGAATTTTATAAAATGAATGTATCAAAAGACGCACCCGTTTTGCACAAAGTATACGCGAAAGAATCACCTAAGCCTGAAACTGGATTATTAACACGTGACGAAGAATTGGAACACTACCTTGAAACTACGGCACCGCTTGAAATGCTGCGTGATTTTATGGGGAAAGAACCATTATCGGTAGATGTAAAGCTTGCTGAAAAGCTTGTCAATACGCATGGATTGTCCGTCGGAGTCGTCAATGTTCTCCTGCAATACGTTCTTTATCGCAATGACGGAAAAATAACAAATAGTTATGCTGAACGGATTGCTTCCCATTGGATGAGCAAAAAGGTGGATTCAGTGAAAACTGCAATGGAAATGTCGCGAAATGAGCATGACCAGTATGTGAAATGGAAAAATGAAGGTCAGAAAACGGGCCCGAGAAGAAAACCTGCACGAGAAGAGAAAGTACCGGAATGGTTTTATAAAAAAGAAGAAAAGAAAACAAAATCAGATAAACCTGTTAAGTCTTCTTCCGCTATTGATGAAGAACGTCGTAAATTACTTGAGGAATTAGGTGTAACAGGGGACGGGACGGTGAAGTGAAATGGAACATATTGGTGACACGCTGAAACGGGTTGTGAAGTCTCCCGCATTTGCCGCGAGGTTTGATGAATTACGAAAAGAAGTGATGGAGAGTCCAGGCGTGCAACAATTTCTGACGGATCATTCCACTGAAATCGATGGTGAAGTTGTTGAACGGAGCCTCGGCAAATTATACGAATACGCCACTGCTTCTCATGGTTGTGGAAAATGCCCGGATCTACAGGGGTGCGTGAATATCATGAACGGATTTGAACCCAAATTGGTTTT
Source organism: Sporosarcina psychrophila (assembly GCA_020742515.1). Lineage (GTDB taxonomy): Bacteria > Bacillota > Bacilli > Bacillales_A > Planococcaceae > Sporosarcina > Sporosarcina psychrophila_B. The sequence goes on along the minus strand of DYWT01000258.1, from coordinate 13,853 downwards.
ATCCCGCGGTCTTATTGATGTGGAATATACAAAGTGTCCAAACAAGCTTATGGATGACGATCAGCGTAATATTAAGAAAATGATTGACAGTATGTACATGCCGAAAGATGTCATGGAAGCAAAGCTGCAAAATATTGATATGTATTTTGACGACAGCAGGGTGACGGCCGTACGTGCCGCAAAAGATTTCTTGAATGTTTTCGATGAAACTGGAAAACTTCCTGAACGCGGCATGTACATTTATGGACCTTTTGGAATTGGAAAGTCTTTTGTGCTTGGAGCGTTAGCGAATGAATTAGCGAATCGCCGGATACGCACTGTTGCTGTGTACGTGCCGGAATTCCTTAGAGAAATGAAACAATCTATCCAAGATCAGACATTAAACGAAAAAATCGATTTTGTAAAAGGTGCTCAAGTACTTATGCTCGATGATATTGGTGCGGAAACAATGTCTGCTTGGACGCGTGATGAAGTGCTCGGAACAATTCTGCAATTTAGGATGGCAGAAAAACTACCGACTTTCTTCACTTCCAATTTTAGCTACGCGGAGCTTGAAAATCACTTAACATATACGCAGCGCGGTGAAAAAGAAGTAGTAAAAGCCGCGCGTATCATGGAAAGAATCCAAATGATCAGTAACCCGGTACGACTCGATGGTGAAAACAGACGCGATAAATAAATGGAAAACGGACAGAAGCATTATGCTTCTGTCCGTTAATTTTTCCTTATCGAGTGTTATTGTCAAATCGGTTTGCACGTTGCTCTTTTTGTTTTTTAGGATCATTTTTCTGATCATTTAACTTATCAATATCAAACGTAGATCCAAACTCTTCACGCATATCGCTAGGGATTTGCTTTTTATTGCGGTCTTTGTTCGGATTTTTGTCTTTGTTGTTTGGCAAGATTATTCACCTCCGTGAGCATAATATGTGTTCAAGTTTGCTTTTCAACTCTTGGTAATTACTCCCGGAGAAAGAGGAGTCTGATTCCGAATTGTCATCTTGTCAGCGGCTTTTTCATACGCTTTGTTTCTAAAACCGCTAACCTTACTGATAGTAATAGCCGACTTTTCTTATTTATTAACTGTAGGATGATTAATGTCGTCGTTTGCAAATAAATATAGTTTCCATAGGAAATGAAAATAGGTTATCGGACAAATACTACAGACAGAATAACTAGAAAGCTGATGAAAGGGAAACGTAGCGAAGCACTTCTTGGAGTTTCATGTAGAATTGACTTGCAATTAAAGCGTAATCGACGTATACTCGACTTTAATTAATAATATGAAATGCGTGGAAGAGGACAACAATCTTTTTGTCTGCCTAAAGAGAACGGGGTCATTGGCTGAAAGCCCTGAAGGTGAGACGGATGATTTACCACCTCTGAGCAGCATCGGTGAACAATGCAGTAACTGATGACGGAATCCGGTCCGTTACCCGACGTCAAGCTTCATCTTTTCAATGTTTGTTTAGCTCTAGCAGTCAGACACGACTGGCCACTTGCGCTTTTCATTTTATTGGATTGAAGGAAGAAGGGTGGAACCGCGAGCTAAAGCTTCGTCCCTTTCCAGGGATGGGGCTTTTTTTGTTTTTTAATTATAATAAAGAGGAGTGCTTAATAATGACAAATATACTTAAATTGAAATTTCCGGACGGTGCAGTGAAAGAATTTCCACAAGGTACAACGACTGAAGATGTGGCAGCATCCATTAGTCCGGGACTGCGGAAAAGTGCATTGGCTGGTAAAGTAGGGGATAAATTAGTCGACTTGAAATCGCCGATCACTGAAGACGGCGACATCGCAATCATTACACCTCAATCGCCGGAAGCACTTGAAATATTACGCCATAGTACAGCTCATCTTCTTGCACAAGCTGTAAAACGTAAGTTCCCTAATGCAAAACTAGGTATAGGGCCAGTTATCCAAAGCGGATTTTATTATGATATTGATTCGCCTGAACCGATTACAGCAGAAGATTTACCAGAACTTGAAAAAGAGATGAGAAGAATTATTGCTGAAAACGTGGAAGTAATTCGTCATGATGTATCTCGTGAAGAGGCGAAAAAGCGTTTTGAAGAAATCGATGACGAATATAAACTAGAACTTCTTGAAGCGATACCTGAGGGTGAGCAAGTGTCTATCTATGAACAAGGCGACTTCATTGACTTGTGCCGCGGTGTCCATGTTCCATCAACAGGCAAGCTAAAGGAATTCAAACTTCTTAGCATCGCAGGCGCTTATTGGCGCGGTGATTCAAATAACAAAATGCTGCAACGGATTTACGGCACAGCATTCTTCAAGAAAGATGAGTTGAAAGAGCATCTGCGTCTTTTGGAAGAAGCAAAAGAGCGTGATCATCGTAAAATCGGAAAAGAACTCAATCTGTTCATGAACTCTCAAAAAGTCGGACAAGGTTTGCCGATGTGGTTGCCTAAAGGAGCTACAATTCGTCGAATTATCGAGCGATACATTGTCGATAAGGAAGAGAAGCTTGGTTATGATCATGTATACACGCCAGTTCTCGGAAGCGTAGAATTATATAAAACTTCTGGCCACTGGGATCATTACCAGGACGGCATGTTCCCAGTTATGAGCATGGATAATGAAGACCTTGTCCTTCGCCCGATGAACTGTCCGCATCATATGATGATTTACAAAAATGGTATCCATTCCTATAGAAACTTACCAATGCGAATTGCAGAACTTGGTACAATGCACCGATACGAAATGTCCGGCGCATTATCAGGATTACAGCGTGTCCGTGGAATGACGTTGAACGATGCTCATATTTTCGTCCGTCCCGACCAAATTAAAGATGAGTTTAAACGTGTCGTCCAACTTGTTATTGATGTCTATAAAGATTTTAATATCGATGACTATTCATTCCGTGTTTCTTACCGCGACCCAGCAGATAAAGAGAAATATTTTGATGACGATGCAATGTGGAATCGTGCACAAACGATGTTAAAAGAAGCGATGGATGAGCTTGGTCTTGACTATGTTGAAGCCGAAGGGGAAGCTGCATTCTACGGACCTAAACTCGACGTTCAAGTGAAAACAGCAATTGGTATGGAAGAAACATTGTCAACAGTACAACTCGACTTCTTGCTTCCAGAACGTTTCGATCTAACATACGTTGGGGAAGATGGAAAACAACACCGCCCAGTCGTTATTCACCGTGGCGTTGTTTCAACTATGGAACGTTTTGTTGCATTCCTAATTGAAGAATACAAAGGCGCATTTCCAACTTGGTTAGCACCTGTCCAAGTAGAAGTGATTCCAGTTTCGCCAGATGCACATTTCGACTATGCAGATGGTGTGCGCGAAAAACTTGTTGCTGCTGGATTCCGTGTTAACATTGATAGCCGAGAGGAAAAAATTGGTTATAAAATTCGGGAAGCCCAAATGCAAAAAGTGCCTTATATGCTCGTTCTTGGAGACAAGGAAGTTGAATCAGGCGAAGTGAACGTCCGTAAATACGGTGAGCAAAATTCAGAAAGCATGCAATTTGATGATTTCCTAGTAAAATTAAAGGATGAAGTAAGTAATATATAATTAAAGTAGTTGACACTTTGATTGTCTCATGTTAAAGTAATTAAGGTTAGTAATGACTGAATACAGTTTGTGGTATAAGAAGAGGCTACCCGCTTCTCACCTGCTCGACGCCTAGACGTTGTTGACAGGTCAACACATGAGTGAAGTGCCGTGCATTTGCACGTACACATACGCGGGTAGACAAATCCAATTTGTCTACCTTTTTTTATTGGATGGACCTGTGGGACCGCCCCAACCGGACGGCATACCCAAACCATGTATTCGAGAAATATCCGGAGGTGGATTACTATTAGCAAAGACATGTACGTAAATGAGGGCATCCGTGCCCGCGAGCTGCGCATTATCGATCACAACGGCGATCAGCTCGGAATCAAAACACGCACTGAGGCATTAGAAATTGCCGCTCTTGCGAATTTGGATCTTGTCCTTGTAGCTCCAACAGCGAAACCCCCAGTGGCTCGTATCATGGACCACGGAAAGTTCAAATTTGAGCAGCAGAAAAAGGATCGTGAAGTCCGTAAAAATCAGAAAATCATTCTGCTTAAAGAAGTTCGGTTAAGCCCGACGATCGATGAGCATGATTTCCAGACAAAACTACGGAACGCTATCAAGTTCCTTGAAAAAGGCGACAAAGTAAAAGCTTCTATCCGTTTCCGCGGACGTGCGATTACGCACAAGGAAATCGGGCAGCGCGTCCTTGACCGTTTCGCAGAAGCGTGCAAAGATGTATCTACGGTTGAACAACGGCCGAAGATGGAAGGTCGCAGCATGTTCTTAGTGCTTGCACCAACTGCTGAAAAAGAGTAAGAATGAATGATTTAGGAGGAACAGAACATGCCAAAAATGAAAACTCACCGCGGCTCAGCGAAACGTTTCAAAAAAACCGGTTCTGGTAAATTGAAACGCGGCCGTGCTTACACAAGTCACTTATTTGCAAACAAACCGACGAAAGCAAAACGCCACCTGCGTAAAGCTTCACTCGTTTCTTCAGGCGACTTCAAACGTATTCGCCAAATGATCACATACATGTAATAACAAAAAACACAATCGGACAGAAAAGCAGGAGGTAATGAACTATGCCACGCGTAAAAGGTGGAACAGTGACGCGCAAGCGTCGTAATCGAGTATTGAAATTAGCAAAAGGTTACTTTGGTTCAAAACATAGACTTTACAAGGTAGCAAACCAACAGGTAATGAAATCATTCAACTATGCATACCGTGACCGTCGTCAGAAGAAACGTGAATTCCGTAAACTTTGGATCACACGTATCAATGCGGCTGCACGTATTAACGGTCTTTCTTACAGCACTCTTATGCACGGCTTGAAAGTAGCTGGCATCGATGTTAACCGTAAAATGCTTGCTGATCTTGCGGTGACTGACGCACAAGCGTTCACACAACTTGCAGATGTAGCAAAAAAATCAATCGCAAAATAAGAACTTCAATAGAAGCCGCCAAACGGCCCAGAGCTAATCTGGGTGCGAGGCGGCTTTTTTATTAGGGGATTATTGGTTATGGAATTATCAAGGATTGTCGTAGTGTTCATGAATTCTGTCGTATCTTCTCACCCAGTCTTATAGGATTATTCTAGTATATTATTTCTTTGTGACGGCTAAACAGTGTAAAATGTAAATGAAGAAAAGAAGAGGGGGAATAGCACTTGCAAACGACAATTCTAGGGTGGATTGCCATCATGTCCATCTGGGCATTTATTGCGATGGGTTATGATAAACGTCAAGCGAAAAGAAAAGGCCGGCGTATTCCTGAAAAGGATTTATGGACTCTGGCGCTGCTTGGTGGAGGCATCGGTGCTTATTTTGGGATGCAAGTTTTCCGTCATAAAACGAGGCATACATCTTTTCGGGTCGGCTTTCTGATATTGGCGATGGCCTATGGAATCGGTGTACTCTTTCTTCTTGGCGTCTCCCTGCCAGGAATAGTTGAGGCGTAAAAAAAGCCCGTATATACCACGGACTTTTACTGTTGTTCCATTAGTTGTTCGATAGGGTTTTTCCAACTAATCGTTGCGTTAGGATAGTTGGATAGGATCTCAGATTCGAGGAAATGAAAATCGTCTTTTGTAAAACCTTGAAGTTTTGTGTCATCTTTCACCCAGACGAAGATAGATATGACGTCAATTGAATCATCCGTCGTGCCTAAATATTTTTCACCTTCAAACATAGCGCCTTTATACGTAATGAAAAAGTTTTTCCGCACATTTTTCACTTCATCGTAAAAGTAATATTTCTCCACCGCATATGCATCATCAAGCTTGCGTTTTGGGTCCGTTAAATAACGAATCCCCCGATAAAAAAAATAAATGATAAAGGCAATAATGACAAAGCGGATCATTAATCCCATAATAGATCCCCCCTTATTATTTAATAGATACTATCCTATACGGTCGACCTATCTAAATAGTTTCACTATATTTAAATTAATTGGAGGTTTTTTTATGGAACTGTCAAAACTATTTGCCATGCAGCGTGAACTCGATTTATTTATCCAAAATAACAGAGAGAAACAGACAGATGTTTTTCAAGAAAAGGGACTGGCACTCCTAGTCGAATTAGCGGAACTTGCTAATGAAACCCGTTGCTTTAAATTTTGGAGTACGAAAGGACCTTCGGACGATGCTGTTATCCTCGAAGAGTATGTGGATTCGATTCATTTTCTTCTTTCGCTTGGTATTGAGAAAAACCTGCATACACTTACAAACTGGCCTAAGGGTGAAGTTGAAGGGGAATTGACACACTTATTTCTAGAGACGACAGCTGTGATTCACCGCTTTTTGAATGAACTTACCATGGCTGCTTATGAGCAAGTCTGGATTCATTATGGGGCCATCGCCAAAAAACTCGGTTTTTCAAATGAAGATATTATTATTGCATACTTAGCAAAGAATGAAGAAAATTATACACGACAAAAAACAGGTTATTAATTGTTTTATAGAAAAATCAAAAAATAGATTGACAGAAGCCTTCAAATAAAAAATAATAGAGTTAGTATATAAGTTTTGAGGAGGCGTCAAAGTGAACGATTGGAACAAGGAAGACTTTGGTGTACGGTTAAAAAAATTGCGTGAAGAACGTGGACTGTCAATGATGGCGTTCGGAACAGCTATTGGAACATCAGCAAGTCGTATTAAAGATTGGGAAAAAGGGAAGAATGCACCCTCAGCAGCATGGATAGCAAAAATCTCTGAACGGTTCAATGTTTCAACCGATGAACTAATTCTTGGTAATGCGAAGACATCAAAGCCATTTAAGGGTTCAAGTTCTACAAATGTAGATATGCTTTACGACAAGTTAAGGGAAAATATTACCACCGAAGTAGTAGAGATAGAGAAAAGCGATACAGCGGAGCTTTATGCAGAACTAGATGCAATACACAAAGAACAATATAGAAGCGGAAAAGGCAGAAGACGTGCAGAGCTTGAAATGCTTGGTATATTGACAGAACTGCCGAAGAAAGAAGTGCTTGAACTTTTAGAGCTTGCAAAGTTAAAAAAACGCTGGATGTAATGGAAACAACGAAACTAAAGAAGCCGCCCCGACGTAAATGGTTTTTCATCTTACTCATTATTGGTCTTCTTAGCTTTGTCATATACAAAGGAAATGCGACTGTTGGAGTAACGCGGTATGAAATCGTGTCGGACAAGATTCCTGATGCTTACGACACATACAGAATCGTCCAGATTTCTGATTTGCATGATGCTGAATTTGGTGACAATCACTCGGAAGTTGTCAATCGAGTGAAAATGATTACACCTCAAGCGATATTCATTACTGGCGATTTTATCGATAGCAATCGGTATAATCTTGAACAAAGCCTGATTCTTATTGAAGAACTTCAATTTGTTGCTCCAATCTATTACGTAACAGGAAATCATGAAATTGCTACGCAGGATATGGAACGTATTCATGAAGCCCTCGAAGATCTGGGTGTCCGGGTCTTATCTGACGAAGCTGATGTGATTACGCTGTTTCCGGATAGCTCAATAGCAATAGGCGGCATAGAAGACCCGCTGGCAAGCGGGCTTGAAGATGACGAAGCTGTTAAGCTATCTATTGAAAAAGCATTTGAAAATGTACCTGATGATATGTTTAAAATTCTTTTGTCACATAGACCGGAACAATTTAATGTATACGCTGAACAGGAGATCGACTTGACGTTCAGTGGCCATGCCCATGGAGGCCAGTTTCGAATCCCCGGAATCGGTGGTCTTATCTCTCCAGGTCAGGGCTGGTTTCCAAAATACTCTTCGGGCATCCATGAAAAGAATGGTAGTCACTTAGTGGTCAGTCGGGGTCTTGGCAACAGCATCATTCCGGTACGGCTATTTAATCAGCCGGAAATAGTCGTTGTAACCTTGAGAAAAACTGAATAAGCGTAACCTCCGTTCAATAATGAATGGAGGTTTTTTGTTTTTAAAAAACACTTCCTAAACTACTTGGAAGAGTATGAAAAGTACCAATCATTCAGTTATGATGAAGGAGGTACGTATTTAAGGGAGGCTGATTGAAGTGAAAGCATTTATTCATGAGTTCGGGCAGTTGAAACTAAACGATATGAAAGAACCGATTGCGGGAAGTGGTGAGGTCGTTGTTGCGATCCGGGCGGCTGGGTTGAATCGTCGCGATTTATACATACCTAGACGAAGAGGAGATGAAGCGCCAGCATTGATATTGGGATCTGACGGGGCGGGAGTAATCGATACAATAGGCGAAGGGGTAACGGGGTTTGCGGTCGGGGATGAAGTAATGATTAATCCTTCGCTGCGTTGGTTTAAAAATAGTGAGGCGCCGCCGGTTTCTTTTGATATTTTAGGAATGCCTGATAACGGGACGTTTGCAGAGAAGATTGCCATTTCGGCTGAACAGATTGAAAGGAAACCTGCTCACTTGTCATGGGAAGAGGCAGCAGTTCTTTCCCTAGCAGGTCTTACAGGCTATCGTGCTCTCTTTACCAAAGGAGGATTACAAGCAAGCGATACAGTTTTCATCCCAGGTGCTGGCAGCGGAGTAGCCACATATCTTATTGCGTTCGCTAAAAACATTGGGGCACGTGTGATCGTTACTTCACGCAGTGAAGCTAAGCGTAAGCAGGCGCTTCAACTTGGTGCGGATCTTGCCCTTGATACGAATGGGGATTGGGATAAGGAACTGGAGGGAGAGACGATTGACCTTGTTATCGAAAGTGTAGGCCGTGCGACGTTTAACCGTTCACTCAGTATATTGAAAAAAGGCGGGCGCATTGTCGTGTTCGGCGCAACGACTGACGATACGGTTGACTTGGATTTACGGGCGTTTTTCTACGGACAATACCAGCTTTTCGGTTCTACGTTGGGAAGTCGGGAAGAACTGCGTGATATGATTGCACATGTCGAAAAATACGGGACGCATCCAATTGTCGACAAAGTGTTCAAGTTGGACGACGCAGTAGAGGCATTCGATTATATTGAAGAGAGTAAGCAGTTTGGAAAAGTGGTACTGCGAATAACAAGGTAACGTAGCAATTCATCTGCATAATCATGTCGAACGAAAGTTGCGGAATTTTAACTGTCATTAGACATAGATACGGTATACTTAAAACAAAGAAAGGTGGGACAGGTATGACAGAAAAAGTATCACCACTGACTGATTTACAAATAGCATCACAAGCCACAATGGAATCGATTTGGACGATAGCAAGGGAAGCAGGCATACCCGAAGAGGCAGTTGAACCTTACGGCAGATTCAAAGCAAAGATTGATGTAACAAAGTTAACCGAAAGTAGCAAGGAGGGAAAAGTGGTTCTTGTCACAGCAATCAGCCCAACGCCGGCGGGGGAAGGGAAGTCAACTGTAACCGTAGGGCTTGCTGACGCCCTTTCAAAGCTCGGAGAAAAAACAATGATTGCATTAAGAGAACCATCCCTTGGACCCGTTATGGGGATGAAGGGAGGGGCTACAGGCGGTGGCTATGCCCAAGTGTTGCCGATGGAAGAAATAAACTTGCATTTCAACGGTGATATCCATGCAATTACAACTGCGAATAATGCGCTCAGTGCACTGATAGATAATCATCTTCACCAAGGAAATCTGCTCCGGATTGACCCGCGGAGAATTACTTGGAAACGTGTTTTGGATATGAATGATCGTGCTTTACGTAACGTAACAATCGGACTCGGCGGGCCTGCGCAAGGTGTTCCGAGGGAAGAGGGCTTCGATATTACAGTTGCTTCTGAAATTATGGCAGTGTTCTGTTTGGCGACAAGTTTGCAAGACTTGAAAGAGAGACTCGCGCGTATCGTGATTGGTTACACGTATGACAAAGAGGCAGTAACCGTGCGTGACCTTGGCGTGCAAGGAGCATTGGCACTCCTGCTGAAAGAAGCGTTTAAACCAAACTTAGTGCAAACGATTGAAGGAACCCCGGCGCTTATTCACGGTGGACCCTTTGCAAATATTGCTCATGGCTGTAACTCATTGATTGCAACAAATACTGCACGTAAACTGGCCGATATCGTTGTGACAGAAGCAGGGTTTGGAGCAGATCTAGGTGCGGAGAAATTTATGAATATAAAAGCACGCCAAGGCGAATTCTCACCCGACGCTGTTGTTATTGTAGCAACAGTGCGTGCACTTAAAATGCATGGCGGAGTACCGAAAAACCAGCTTGCGAGTAAAAATGTTCAAGCGGTTATAGATGGAATCGTAAACTTAGCAAAGCATATTGATACTATTCGTGCATTCGGTGTTCAGCCTGTCGTTGCGTTGAACAAATTCATCACAGACACTGCTGCTGAACTGGAAGTCATTTTTGAATGGTGTGAGGAAAATGAAATAAGAGTAGCGCTTACGGATGTCTGGGAACGTGGCGGTGAAGGCGGTATCGCTCTGGCGCAGGAAGTTATAAAGCTTCTAGATGAACCAAATAACTTTACTCCGCTCTATGATGTAGAACAGTCCGTAAGCGATAAAATTACAACCATTGTTCAAAAAGTTTATGGTGGAATGGGTGTTGTTTTTACAGATCAAGCACTTAAAGATCTCATAGATATCGAGAAAAATGGCTGGGGCATCTTGCCGATTTGTATGGCTAAAACGCAGTATTCATTCTCGGATGACCCAAAAATACTCGGGCGTCCCGAAGGGTTTACAATTACTGTCAGGAAAATTATTCCGAAACTTGGGGCTGGATTCCTGGTTTGCCTGACGGGAGATATTATGACGATGCCGGGATTGCCGAAAACGCCTGCAGCACTGCAGATGGATATCGATTCACAAGGGAATGCTGTCGGGTTAATGTGATTTTTAAAATTGTAGGTAAGTAAGAAAAAGAACGAGGCTATCCTAAAGTACTGGGATAGCCTCGTTCTTTGTTTTAAAGTGCTTTATCATCAACCGAATCGAGCCAAGACTCAATAGTTCCGATCACGGACTCCACACAGCCGTCTTCGAAAGGCGAGATTAAGTTTGCCTCGGCAACTAGTTTTGTAAACGACTTTGAACCACCGAGTGTGCAAAGATGTAAATAATCTTTCCATGCCGCATCACGGTCTTCGAATGAGCGTTTCCAAAACTGGAACGCACAAATTTGGGCAAGCGTATAATCGATATAATAGAATGGGCTTTCATAAATGTGACCCTGACGCTGCCAAACAGCCCCTGCTTCCAAGTATTCAATGCCATCGTAATCACGCATAGGTAGATAGATATCCTCAATCTTTTTCCATGCTGCTTTTCGTTCTGCAGCTGTCATTTCAGGATTTTCATAGATGACATGCTGGAATTCATCGACTGCGACACCGTAGGGTAAAAAGAGCAATGCACTGCTTAGGTGTGCGAATTTGTATTTATCGGTTTGTTCTTTGAAGAAAAGTTCCATCCAAGGCCATGTGAAGAACTCCATACTCATCGAATGAATTTCAGCACCTTCAGATGTAGGCCACATATATTCAGGTATACCAATATCTTGGCTAGAGAACACTTGGAATGCATGTCCGGCTTCGTGTGTTAACACATCGATATCACCAGACGTTCCGTTGAAATTAGAGAAGATGAAAGGCGAATCGTAATTATCGATGAATGTGCAATAGCCGCCTGCTTCTTTTCCTTTTTTCGCTTCGATGTCAAGTAAGTGCTTGTCCGTCATGAACTTGAAAAAGGCATCCGTTTCAGGTGAAAGTTCAGCATACATTTTTTTGCCGTTTTCAATGATCCATTCAGGAGATCCCTGAGGTGTTGCATTGCCTGTAAGGAAGTCTAGGGACTGATCATAGAACTTCAACTCCTCAACGTTTATACGTTCAGCCTGCCGCTTATAAAGTCGGTTTGCCAGCGGCACGATATGGACGCGTACTTGATCACGGAATTTCTTAACCATATCTGCATCATAGTCGATGCGGTCCATTCGTAGGTAACCAAGCTCGACAAAATTTTTATAACCAAGTGTCGTCGCGATTTCATGACGGAGTTTAACAAGTTGGTCGTAAATTTCATCAAACTTTTCACCATTGTCGGCATAGAATTTGTAGGTAGCTTCCATTGCTGACTTACGAATGGAACGGTCCGTTGATTCTGCATAAGGGCCCATTTGAGCTAATGTAAGTGTTTTTCCGTCAAAATCGATTTGTGCAGAGGCAACAAGTTTCGAGTAATCAGAAGTTAGTTTGTTTTCTTTTTGCAGCATGCCAACAATTTCTGGAGAAAATGATTTTATGGAGTTGTCAGCCAATGCAAATAGTTGAGTTCCCCATTTTTCTTCGAGTTGTGCTCTGTAAGGAGTGGAGACAAGCTCTTTATAGTAAGCGGTTTCAAGTTCTTGGTACTCCGGTCCGATTTCATCGAAATAATCGCGTTCTTTCTGATAGTATTCATCATTTGTATCAATGGAAGCGCGGATATAGACAAGATTGGCCATTGTCGAGTAGTCTTTGCCGATTGTGTTAATCCTCTCAATGACTTCATTTTGCTGGTCATAAGAACTTGCGGAACGGAATTCCTGCAACAACGCACTAAAATCTTGTTTTACTTCTTTCATATCAGGCCTTGCGTATTGATAGTCTTCAAATTTAACCAAAATAATTCCCCCTGAAATTTTACTAGTGATATACTCACTGTTTCTATTGTTCACGAATTTCAGGAATATTGCAAAAGAAATTTTCGTATTTTATCCAATTTATCGAAAAAGGAGTTGGATATAGGGGTACAATATACTTTTGGAACAGGAAAAAACCATGAAATCAGGTTTATACATTTGAAAGGAAGGGCTAGTGATTTGTGTTATAAGTCTGTTGCCTCTTAAGTTAAAAGGATTAAAAAATCTTAACAAAAAGAAAAGTTAGGGCCAAAGTTTCCCCTTTTTGTGTTGAATGATGTATGATGGGGTGTAGTGGCTTTAGAGCCGGGGAAACCAAAATTGTAAGTGAGAGGTTGGTACTACTATGGAAATTACTGAGTACATTATCAAAAAAATTAACGATCCTACCGGGATCATTGCGGGAGAACGTTTTGAATACCGATTATATATTAATCTTGACGAGGAAGATGAGCTTTATTCTGAAGGCGGGACCGGTCTTCGAGTAATCTTTGCAATTGACGAGGATGAAGGTCGGATTGCCTCTTATCATTTCTTTGAGCGTTCAAGTGAGAAAGTTCTTGATTTCGAATTGGAAGATGATGAGAAAGCAATTGTTCTTGAGTATTGCAGAACACATCGCGAATAGTAATTAGTAAAGGCCTGTACACATTTGATATGTGTACAGGCTTTTTTAAAAGGAAAGTATAAGTTTTTTAACTTGTAAAATTGTCTAGACTCCAAGTGTATTGCGCCTTTCTTTCCTTAAATCTGGAACCTGTTGATTTCTTTTTGTAAATTATCTGCTACTAAGGCGAGTTCTTGAGAGCTTGAAGAGATTTCTTCATTTATAACCAGTTTGTGCGACACTACGGCTTCCATCCTCTATGGAAAGAACTGCTTTCGCTGTTTCTTCCCGAATGGAATCCATCATCGTTTCAATTTTGGTTGCTTAGTTTTTCCACTGCTCCGTTAATTTACGTGCTTCTTTAGCAACAACGGCAAACTCTCTCCCGTGACCGCCAGCGCGAGTAGCTGCAATGGTAGCATTTTGAAGCCAGCCAATTTGTCTGTTCGGCAATGGCTATAATAAGAGAAGTCCCTTTTTGGCCTTCTGCATTTCTTTTTGCTGTAAAGCTTCCAGTTCATCTGCTCTCACGGTCAACATTATACTGAATAAAAAGAATTATACTAAACCCAAATAAGCAGTATTTATAGAGTTTGCGAAATAAACCG
>DYWT01000257.1 GCA_020742515.1 Sporosarcina psychrophila | reverse complement strand
CACAATTCGAAGGACGTGAATTGTGTCAGTAACTGGACACCGGGTAGCCGGAGTGATAAGACTGGCGGCGCAGCTGCTTGGCTTATGGTGGGAGGCATCCCCTAGCGCCGTAGCGGTTCAATGGAATTTTTTTAGTATCAACTAATAATTACCTTATAATCTCGGCAGAGACATTTCAAGATCACATTTTTCTCGACAATGAACATCCTAGCGTTGGCGCGGCGAAAGGTATTCCCAAAGCGCCAAATGTACTATAATCCACACCCCGAATTACAATTCTTTCATAATTGAGCGCGACAGCAGATTCAGTGAGATTCTTTATCCAACCTATATAGTTTAAAAAACAGAAAATAATATTTTTTCGATTTAAATATTGCGAAAACTAGCAAAATGTTCTACACTGAGAGTTATAGAAATGGTTTCTATTTTTTTTGCTCATTAAATGAATGAGTGTTCATTCAAATAGAAAAAGGGAGGCTTCGCAAGTGGCTTATCAAATTAAAAAAGCAGCAGTTTTAGGTTCAGGCGTTATGGGTTCAGGGATCGCAGCTCATCTCGCTAATATAGGAATCCCGGTTTTACTTTTGGATATCGTTCCTGGAAAGGTAACCGAAGAAGAAACAGCAAAAGGACTTACACTTGAAGATAGTGTTGTACGAAACAAAATTGCAGCAGGGGCTTTACAGAAACTATTGAAACAAAAACCTGCGCCTTTAACGAAGAAAAGTAATCTGTCCCTTATAGAAGCGGGGAATTTCGATGATGATTTGGATAAATTAAAAGATGTTGATTGGGTTATTGAAGTAATTGTTGAAAATCTTGACGTGAAAAAAGGTTTGTATGAAAAAATAGATAGAGTACGTAAACCAGGTACAATCATTACTTCAAATACATCAGGCATTAGTATTGAAGCGATGGCGGAAGGCCGATCTGAAGATTTCAAAAAACATTTCATGGGGACTCACTTTTTCAATCCACCCCGTTATTTGAAACTGCTTGAAGTGATTCCAGCGAGCACAACAGCGCCGGAAGTTATTGAGTTCATGACTCGTTTTGGCGAAGATATCCTTGGTAAAGGGGTAGTCATTGCAAAAGATACGCCAAACTTCATCGCAAACCGCATCGGTACATATGGTCTTCTAATCACATTGCGTGAGATGGAAAAACGCGGTTATTCGATTGGAGAAGTTGACTCGGTGACTGGCACCTTGATAGGCCGGCCGACATCAGCAACATTCCGTACGCTTGATGTTGTTGGATTAGACACATTCATGCATGTAGCGAAAAACGTTTATGACAAAACGGAAGGCGAAGAGCAGAAAGTATTCGAATTACCGCCATTTATGAAGAAAATGATTGATAACGGCTGGATTGGTGCTAAGGCAAAACAAGGATTTTACCTTAAAAAAGGTAAAGAGATTCTTGAACTAGATACAGATACATTTGAATATAGTCCAGCTAAGAAATTGAAAACGCCTTCAATTGAAATGGCAAAGCAACAAAAGGGACTTGCCAACAAAGTGAAGACTCTTGTTTATGCTGATGACCGCACTGGTGAAATTTTATGGAACATTCTTTCACCTACATTGCTTTATTCTGCAGAACTAAACGGTGAAATCGCAGTTGATATCGTTGCAATCGACAATGCCATGAAATGGGGCTTTGGTTGGCAACAAGGACCGTTTGAAGTGTGGGATGCAATCGGCGTAGAGAAATCAGTTGCGAAGATGAATGAAGAAGGCTATGAAATACCAGCATTTGTTCAAAGTCTGCTCGACAAAGGCTATGAAACTTTTTATAAAGAAGAAGACAGTGAACGTTACTTCTTCAACGGAGCAGATTACCAGCTTGTTCCGGTAAATGAAAAAGTAATCGATTTAAAACTGTATAAGAAAAAACACGGTGTCATTAAAAAGAATTCAGGCGCTAGCTTAATCGACCTGGGTGATGGCGTGGCGCTGCTAGAATTCCATTCACAATCGAATTCAATTGGTCCTGACATCATTCAAATGATTAATTTCGCTGTTGATGAAGTAGAGAAAAACTTCAAAGGCCTTGTCATTGGAAATCAAGGCAAAAACTTCTGTGTAGGGGCAAACCTCGGAATGATTCTAATGGAAGCACAGGATGACAATATCTTTGAACTTGATTTCATTGTGCGCTCATTCCAAAATGCCATGATGAAAATCAAGTATTCCTCAAAACCTGTTGTTGCAGCACCATTTGCAATGACGCTTGGCGGCGGAGCTGAGGTTTGTTTGCCAGCAGCGCATATCCAAGCGTCAATGGAAACCTATATGGGGCTCGTTGAAGCAGGTGTTGGTTTGATACCAGGTGGCGGCGGAAACGTAGGACTTTATACAAAACACTTAAAAGGATTGCCAAAGGGCGTCCATATTGACTATCAATTTGTTGCCAATAAAGTTTTCGAATCAATCGCAACTGCAAAAGTATCGACTTCGGGAGTCGAAGCACGTGAAAATAACTTCCTCGATTTCGCAGATGGAATTAGTGTCAATGCCGATCACTTAATCTATGATGCGAAACAGGCAGCTATTGCATTGTTTGACATGGGTTACAAAGCACCTCAACGCGAGAAATTCCCTGTTACAGGTGATTCGGGTTATGCGACGATGCTTCTTGGAGCTGAGGGCATGTTCCTATCTGGCTTTATCAGCGAGCATGATCTGAAAATCGCGAAGAAGCTGGCATTTGTTTTATCTGGTGGAAAAGTGCCATACGGAACACTTGTGGAAGAACAATATATG
>DYWT01000256.1 GCA_020742515.1 Sporosarcina psychrophila | reverse complement strand
AGCGAAGGCGCGACTTCGTGGTAGCCGGAGCGATAAGACTGAAAGTGTTCTCCTTTCCGGCTTATCGCGGGAGGCATCCACAAAGCGTCGAAGCGATATAAGCAGGAATTCTGATTCTATCCATTTTAAAGCGCCTATGCCGTATTCATTTCTTCAACATATATAGTGAAAAGTTAACTCTAATGAACCTTACTCTAGAATAGAAACATTTTGTATGACAAATTTACTCTTTGGTAAAGTCGGTATCCGAATAGGGTCTACAGACAGATCCTGATTACTTGGTACGTCGTACTTCAGTTCATTGACAAGGAAATGTAAGCTTGCTTTCATTATTTTAACAGTTGCTTCTTCTCCTGGACAACGATGCCCGGTTTTTGGGTCACCTCCGCCTTGCGGTACAAAATCAAAAAGATCTTTTTTTCTATCTTTGAAGCGTTCCGGTCGAAATTCATATGGTGTTTCCCAAAGTTCGGGATTGTGATTCACACCATGTAAATCAATTAAAACCGTTGTTCCTTTCTTGAAATGAAATCCGTTCCATTCAAAATCATAACGGACCATCGCGCCCAGAAAAGGGGTAAACGGATAATAGCGGCGGACTTCCTGAACAAACATTTCCGAGAACTCGGCATCGCCTTCTTTAAGTTTCTCTTTGTACATTGGATAATCATGTAGAGCAAGTGCGCCGAACGTAATAAATCTGGCAACAGCGACTACCGGTCGGAGTATATTAATGAGTTCTACTGCGGCTATCTGTGTATTGAGTTGGCGACCGGCTTCATCGCGGTGTGTAGCAATCGTGTGGATTGCGGTATCTTCCTTTGCTTCCATAGCGCCATCACGAAATTTCTCGATGATTGTGCTAATCCATGATTCTGTACGCTCTCGCGCCATTTTTCCCTCTTGATAGCGCGGTCCTACGCCTCCGATTGCATCAATCATCGCTCCAAGGTCATACGCACGGCTTTGCACTTCTGATTCTTTCAATGGAACGCCTGCCCATAAGCAAGCAACGCGGCAAAGAATTTCTTCCGTTTCATCAAAGAGAACCACATTTTCCTGTCCTGTCCACTGTTGAGCCTTCAATCTCCATTGTTCTGTCGTAATAGCAGTAAGTCGGTTCAACGCTGATTCCGTCATGAGTGATAGGAACATGAGTTTACGTATTTTATGCTTCTCACCATCCAGTGTTTGTACACCATTTTGTCCGAAAAGTGTTTTTTGAATCCGTTTCGGAACCGCGCCTTCCCGCTGAAAACGATCTGTCTCATAAAATAGACGGACTGCATCTTTCCCTGTCATGCAGACCATTTTCTTACCCATCAACCGCGTTTCAAATACTTTTGATTGGAGTGCTTCAGATCTCTCTTGGATGAAAGAATACCCCTCCGTCAATAGATTGAACGTATTGTCTAACCCCTTATCAACAGGCATTTTCATGTCTATTCCCACTCCTTTTAAAAATTCATATATGATGTCTTGACATTCTAGTCATTCCCTCTTTTCCACACATTTAAAAGAAAAGGGGATATTTATTCCACAAAAAAGTCTAATACCTAAAGAATATGCTTAAGATGAAGATACAAAGTAGGAAGGATTGGAATCATCTATCGAATGCAGTTGTCCTATCTTTCATAAGTATTAAATATAGGAGGAATTTAGTTGGCATTAAATAGTACCCAAAAGTTAATTAAGAGTCATCTTATTTCAGGAGAAATGATACCAGGTACGGAAATTGCACTAAGGATAGATCAGACATTAACGCAAGATGCCACAGGAACGATGGTTATGTTAGAACTTGAAGCAATGGGGTTAGACACTGCAAAAACAGAAGCATCTGCTCAATATGTTGACCATAACCTTATTCAATCGGACAGCAAAAATGCAGACGACCATCTTTTTTTACAAAGTGCTTCTCAACGATTTGGTCTTTATTTCAGTCGGCCTGGAAATGGGGTAAGTCATCCTGTTCATATGCAAAGATTAGCAAAGCCGGGAAAAACGCTCCTAGGATCAGACAGCCATACTTGTGCAAATGGATGTATGGGAATGCTTGCGATGGGGGCAGGGGGACTTGACGTTGCTTTAGCGATTGCCGGTGAGCCATTTTATTTGCGGATGCCTAAGGTATGGGGAGTCAAATTAACAGGTGAACTCCAAGAATGGGTAAGTGCGAAGGATGTTATTTTAGAGTTGTTACGTAGGCATGACGTGAAAGGCGGGATTGGACGAGTAATTGAGTATTACGGTCCTGGAGTGGATACGTTAAGTGCAATGGATCGACATGTTATTGCAAACATGGGGGCAGAACTTGGTGCTACAGGCACGGTATTTCCTTCGGATGGTGAAATTAAGAGATTTTTGAAGAGACAGGATAGAGAAGATGATTGGGTTGAATTAATTGCGGATGAGGGTGCAACATATGACATTTATGAAGAAATAAATTTAGCTGAAGTAGTCCCGCTCGTTGCAAAACCGTCAAGTCCCGGAAACGTAGTCCCTGTGACTGAAATTGCCGGGACTCCTATTTATCAGTCATATATCGGTTCCTCAGCAAATCCGGGTTATGCTGATTTTGCGATAGCAGCCGAAATCGTGAAAGATAAAAAAATTGCGGACGGTGTTTCATTTGATATTAACCCGACGTCTAGGCAAATGTTGACAGACTTACTCACTGAAGGACACATTGCAAGCTTCATACAAGCAGGAGGCCGTTTGCACCAAGCAGGATGTAACGGTTGTATTGGCATGGGACAAGCACCTGCGACAGGCCGTAACAGTTTGCGAACAACACCAAGAAATTTCCCTGGGCGTTCGGGAACAGTTGAAGATAGTGTCTATCTATGCGGGCCTGAAACAGCGGCAGCATCTGTCTTATCCGGAGTAATTACAGATCCAAGAACCTTAGGTCTTCGTGCGCCAAAAGTTCGAGCGATAAAAAATCCGACAGTCGATTTGAATTTGTTGGATGCGCCCCTGCCAGTTGAAGAAGCAAGAAAAGTGATTATGCACAAAGGGCCAAACATTGCCTCCATTCCAGTTATGGATGAAATGCCGGATAATCTTCAAGTGCCAATCTTGTTGAAAATGGGCGATAATATCTCCACAGATGGAATACTTGCAGGTGGATCACGTGTTTTACCTTTTCGCAGTAATCTACCTGAAATAAGTAAATTTGCGTTTGAAATGATTGATAAAACCTATTATGAGCGTGGGATGGAAAGCGTTAAGTATGGAGGTCACGCAATCATGGCCGGTTTCAACTACGGTCAAGGATCTAGCCGTGAACATGCAGCGCTTGCCCCGAGATATTTGGGGCTTCGTGTCGCTCTAGTTAAAGACTTTGCCCGGATTCATTGGCAAAACCTCGTGAACTTTGGGATTTTACCATTAACTTTCGTAAATGAATCCGATTATAACAAATTGAAACAAGGCGATATCTTAGGATTATCTAATTTGAGAAGCAAAATACAAGAAGGCAATGAATTCGACATTAAGATTGAAGGAACTGATCAATTCATTCGAGTTAAACATACGCTCACAGAACGCCAGGTTGACATCATGTTAAAAGGCGGCATGATTAACTGGGTGAAAAGCCAGCAACAACCCATGCAATAACTTTGTATGAATTGCCATATGTCGTCCATCCTAAATGTAAACAATTCTTCAGAGGGATGGGATACCAATGAGTGGAGGTGAAAATATGTGTAAAGCTTGCGATGGAACAGGACTGCTTTCTGATGATGAAGGATGGAAATATCATTGTACTTTATGTAATTCGGTCATAATGTCTTATACCGAACATGATATTCAAGAAACAAGGGTAATGGCTGTCGATGAAAACAATCGTTTATTGGATTGAATGTAAAGAAGTAAGGGTACATAATTCGTGTAGCCTTACTATGTATTCGCATCTTCAGCAAAACTAACTCCGCGGACAGGAGAACTAATCAGTTTGTTAAATCTCGATTACTTTTATATGAGTATCGAATGGAGGAGTAATTATGACCCGAAATGTTAACGGAAATGGAAAGTTGCCACAGGATACTGAATCCTATTGGAGGACGGATATTGAATTTCCGAAGTTTCCAAGTTTAGAGGAGGATATTCAAGTTGATGTCATTATTGTAGGGGCGGGAATTACGGGGATTACATCCGCTTACCTATTAGTGAATGAAGGTTTGAAGGTCGCTATTATAGAGGCGGGAAAAGTATTGAACGGGACAACTGGTCACACGACCGCTAAAATCACAGCACAACATGATTTAATATACGATGAATTCATTCAGAATATCGGAAAAAGCAATGCACGTTTGTATTATGAAGCGAATACAGAAGCGCTTAACTTTATCAAAGAAACATTAGACCGACATAAAATCGATTGTGATTTTAGCACGCAGGATGCGTACATATACGCTACTACAGAGAAATTTGCACGCAAGATTGAAAAAGAAGCAGAAGCCTATGAAAAGATTGGTATAGAGGGGGGATTGGTTGATAGTATTCCCTTTGAAATAGATATACAGAATGCACTTGTCATGAAAAACCAAGCACAGTTTCACCCAACCAAATATCTAGTCCACCTACTTCGACTTATCACGGAGAAAGGCGGATTAATCTTTGAGGATACAACAGCAGTGAATATTGAGACTGGCGAGCAACCAGTCGTACTTACCCGTGAGGGACCTCGTATTACTTCCAATCATGTTCTTACTTGCTCTCATTTTCCGTTTTATGAGGGACTTGGACTTTATTCTACAAGGATGCATGCAGATCGATCATATGCCCTTGCAGTCAAAACAAAAAAGAAATTTCCGGATGGAATATATATAAGTGCCGATCAGCCAACACGTTCACTCCGATCTGTAACGGTTAACGGAGAAGAAATGGTGCTCATTGTCGGGGAAAGTCATAAGACTGGTCAAGGGATAGAGACGATGGAACATTACAAGGCGCTGGAGAGTTTTGGTGAGGAAGTTTTTGGGCTAGAAAAGATTGTCTACCGGTGGTCGGCCCAAGATCTAGTGACGTTAGACAAACTGCCTTATATCGGTGAATTAACATCCGGACAACCGAATATCTTGATTGCGACAGGGTTTCGGAAATGGGGAATGTCCAATGGAACGGCAGCTGCACTATTATTCCGGGATATGATTTTGGGTAAAGAAAACACTTTTGAAAAATTATATACGCCTTCACGTTTCTATGCACATCCAAGTTTGAAAAACTTTTTAGTAGAAAACGCGAATGTTGTCGGCCAATTAATTAAAGGAAAGTTAGATTCACCCAAAACAAAGCCGGAAGACTTATCTAACGGGGAAGGTGCCGTTATTACGCTTGAAGGTCATAGAAAAGGTGCCTATAAAGATGATGAGGGCAAATTGCATATCGTAGATACAACCTGTACCCATATCGGATGCGAAGTCGAATGGAACAATGGTGATCGCACTTGGGATTGCCCGTGTCATGGTTCCCGATTTTCATTCACAGGAGAAGTAATTGAAGGTCCCGCTGAAAAACCGTTACAAAAATATGATTATAAAATGATTGATAACCTTACATCCGAAGACTCAGGTTATTGATAGTAAATAGCTAACAGCAGTGGGCTTCTACTGCTGTTTTTTCTTTTAGAAATATAAAAAGCATCATCCGGTGAAGGATGATGCTAGTCTTTGAATCATTGGTGCTTATAGCTTTATAAAGCTTAGCCGCCTTTGCCGTATGGTCTTAGAAAGTTTTAAACCACCACTTCTCCAAGTGGGTGTTCGCAGAAACAATCCTGTATGTCCCGGTTATCGAAAGAACTGGGTATGCCATTCCTGTTTCTAGGTAAAACTCCCGTTTACAGCTTAAAGGTTAAAACTTAATGTATATACGAACAACGCAGCTTCTATATAGAGTATATAACAATCAAAGTGTATTATCAAATGAAAATAGTGGAAACTTTTTTAGCTTTGTAAAGATCAGCCGCCTTTGCCGTATGGTCTTAGAAAGTTTTAAACCACCACTTCTCCAAGTGGGTGTTCGCAGAAACAATCCTGTATGTCCCAGTTATCGAAAGAACTGGGCGATCCATTCCTGTTTCTAGGTAAAACTCCCGATTACAGCTTAAAGGTTAAAACTTAATGGGTATACGAACAACGCAGCTTGTAAAAATAGTGTACATCATCCGATTCGTATTATCAAATGAAATTGTTGGAAATCGATCGAGAAATTTTTGAATGGTTTGCGTGCCAGGCAACGTAACAACGTTTATACTGGTTAAGGATAGATTTTAGATGAAAAGGAGAATAAGCATGACAGGGAAAACACACATCGTAGGCGGCATTGCAGCAAGTCTTGCTTATGCACAAATTACAAATCATGATCCGGTTATCATGCTGGGGGCTGGGGTGATCGGAGCGTTGCTTCCTGACATCTGTCACGGTGGCAGTAAGATCGGAAGAAAATTACCGCTATTATCAAAACTGATTAATATGCTATTTGGTCATCGCACATTTACACATAGTTTGTTATTTCTCGTAATTGTCGCTTCCTTACTTAATGCATTCATTCCAAACGAGGCCGTAAAGGCAGGCTTTTTGGCGGGAATGGTAAGCCATTATATCTTGGATATGGCGACGAAAAATGGTATCAAACTACTTTTCCCACTCAGTATGACGGTACGCTTTCCATTGACGACAAGAACTGGTGGTGGGGTAGAAAACATTGTGTTCAGCATTTTATCGCTCCTATCATTTTATTTCGGATACGAAGCATTCAGTTACTACTTATAATTGAAGCTGATTTTGAAAAAAGATGATGTCATAGCCTGCTTTTTGTTAGAATGGATAAGGTGAAAGAGAGGGAGCTTAAAAAATGGTAATACAAAAGTTTCGAAAAACGATTTTATTTGAATATATACAAATTATCTTTGGTGCTGCGCTCGTTGGATTGGCCTTTAATATTTTCTTGTTGCCATCCAAGTTAGCTGCAGGAGGAGTTTCAGGGATTAGTACGATCTTATATGAACTATTTCAATTTAACCCTGCTTACGTGCAATGGCTCATTAATATTCCATTATTATTACTTGGAGTTTTACTTGTCGGAAAAGAATTCAGTTTAAAAACGCTTGTCGGGACATTTTTCGTTCCGTTTGTCATCTGGTTATCAGCCGACATGAAGCTGTCTGTCGATAATCCATTATTAAGTGCAATTTATGGAGGAATTATGCTGGGGGTCGGCCTTGGCATCGTATATAGGGGAAATGGCTCGACGGGTGGTACTGCTTTAATCGCTCAATTGGTCAAGAAATACACCGGTCTGTCAAGTGGTTTTTCGCAATTGCTTGTAGATGGACTAGTAGTAGTTACTTCAGCATTTGTCTTCAACTTCGAACTTGCACTTTATGCGATGATAGCAATTTATGTTACGAGTAAGGTGATCGATTTTGTCCAGTTGCAAACATCGCCGACCAAATTGGTACTCATCATTACGGATAAAGAAGAGGAAATCCAAGGTATTATCAAAAATGATATCAATCGTGGATTAACGAAAATTAAAACAATTGGCGGCTATACCAATCAAGAGAAAACAATGATTCTATGTGTCGTCGAACAATCAGAGGCCGTCTACTTCAAAAAACTCCTTCAAACAAAAGAACCCACTTCGTTTGTCATCTTTTTGAATGCATCCGAAATACTCGGTCGTGGCTTTTCTAAAGCGCAATTTGATGAAGATAATGTGAAATGAAATTGGAAAAATGACCTGTATGCGAAATTTCGCATACAGGTCATTTTTGCTTATTATAAAGGTTTTTCTCCTCCATTTGTCGAAATTAACTGTATGTTGCAATCATTTGATTGATAGGAGGAATAGAAATGACGTACAAAGTGGAGCAAGTTGAGGATCTAAAAGCAATTGATATTTCTCATTTAGTAAAGGAAAGCGAAACGGAAGGGTACCGATTTTTAACACGACTAGTCAATGATTACGAGGATGGAACAAACACGTTCAACAAACCGGGCGAAGCGCTGTTAGCTGTTCAAAATGAAGATGGCGAAGTTGTAGCAATAGGCGGAGTGAATCAATCACCATTCACTGAAGATACGAACGTTGCGCGTTTGCAAAGATTTTATGTGTTGGATGATGCGAGGCGTCAAGGGGTAGGTTCTCTATTACTAAAAGAAATCGTGGATCATTCCCGTGGCACTTTCAATGAAATGACGGTGCGAACTGAATCTTCCAAAGCGGATGCTTTTTATAGGGCAAACGGATTCGAACTGGACGATTCCGCTTCTGAGACGACACATTTGATGAAATTGTAGCATCTGTCAGTGGAATCGTTTCTGTGCCTTGCATGGAAACGATTCTTATTTATATGGTCAATTCTAGGAGGATTGAAATGTTAATTCGCGCTGCAAATATAGGGGATGCACCAGGTATAACAAAAGTCCAAGTGGATAGTTGGAGGACGACGTTCAAAGGGATTGTATCCGATTCTTTTTTGGATAGCCTTTCCTATGCTAAACGGGAACCAGTTTGGAGACGTGCGATAACAGAAAATAAGCTATACATAGCAGAAGTTGAGAACGGCCAAGTAATCGGTTTTTCTGTAGGCGGAAAAGAACGTACAGGGAATTATGAAGCGTATACAGGCGAATTATATTCGATTTTTATCTTGGAAGAGCACCAAGGAACAGGGATTGGACGATTATTGGTTCAATCGGTAGTGGATTATTTAAAGGAAAAGATGTTAAATTCTTTGCTTATATGGGTCATAGAAGAAAATCCGGCTTGCAAATTTTATGAGGCATTAGGTGGAAAGAAAATTGATATTCGGGAAATTGAAATTGGGGGTAAAAAGTTAAGAGAAATTGCATATGGATGGGATGATATATCTGAGTATAAATAATAGCTGTATATGTTGAACAAATGAATACCTATATAAATTAAGCGAAGAGAACTTTGTAAGAAGAGGTGAGCGTATGAAACGTACTAATCATGCTCTAGTCATTGGCGGAACGGGGATGCTCGCCGGAGTTTGTCTTCACCTTGCACGTGAGGATTATTCAGTATCTGTCGTTGGGCGTACATTCTCGAAATTCAAACGATTGCAAGTTGAAGGACCGCCAAATTCTATATTTCCACTTATAACTGATTACGATACGGATGATGTATATGACGAAATTAATAAAGCGATTCGAGAACGTGGCCCGTTTGATCTTATTATCAGCTGGACACCAAATTACAGCGCGCTTGAGCGAATTTGTGAAATGAATCTTGTAGACACGTCTTATCGTTTATTCCATGTAAAGGGAAGCAGGCGGTATTTCGGAGACGAACCTATCCATATTCCTAGCCAGTGCAACTATCGGAAAGTCTATTTGGGATTTGTAAAGGAAGACAATGGTTCACGGTGGCTTACGCATGATGAGATTGCGAATGGAGTTATTAAACAAATTGGGATAGATGAAGAAGTGGGGATAATAGGTCAAATCCATCCCTATGAGGCACGGCCGAGATAACTAGTTTATGCGTTGAAGATATTGTAAAGAGGGGGCGTTGACGCTGAAACGTAAATATGGGAGCAGATATAATTGGAAACGAGTGACGGAAAGAGCTTATACGGAGCTTTATATTGAGACAGATTCATCCTTCAAGGGATATGTGAGCTTGCTTCATCTAAAAGAAGTAAGAGAGCCATTGTACATGAGCTACGAGGAGAGAACCGTTTGCATTGCAGATGACAGATATTACTGGATGCAGCATTTCCCGGAAGGGCAGAACTATTCAGTTACAACGGTGTTTGATTCCACGGGCGGTATTGTGCAATGGTATATCGATATATGTAAAAGAATTGGGTATTGTACCAAGAACGGACCGTGGATGGATGATTTATATTTGGATCTCATTGTATTACCGACTGGGAAAATCATTGAAAAGGATATTGATGAGTTGGAAATAGCTTTGAAGAACAAAGAAATTTCTACTGGGGAGTATGAGTTAGCTTGGACTGAATTTAATCGACTTAAACTAGAACTGACGGATGGCTGTTTGAGATTAAAGGATATGACGATGTCTCATTTTAATTTACTGTCCCAATCTTTTGACACCGCTGAAAGGGGTAGTTGAAATGTTAATTAGAAAAGCCGAGATAGAGGATGCAAAAGGAATCGCAAAAGTCCATGTGGATAGCTGGAGGACGACATACAAAGGGATTGTACCAGACACCTTTTTGAAAAGTCTTTCTTATGAGCAACGTGAGCTGATATGGAAAAAGGGGATAAAAGAGAATCACGTATTCATAGCGGAAAATGAGAATGGTCGAATCGTCCGATTTTCTACAGGCGGAAAAGAACGTACTGGGAAATATGAAGCATATACAGGGGAATTATATGCAATTTATCTTTTGAAAGAGTACCAAGGAAAAGGGATAGGGCGATCACTCGTTCAGTCTGTTGTAAATGATTTAAATGGAAAGAACTTAAATTCGATGCTCATATGGGCGATAGAAGAAAATCCAGCTTGCCGTTTTTATGAAGCGTTAGGTGGGAAGCAAGTTGACACGGAAGAAATCGAAATTGAAGGCAAGAAGTTGAGTGAAGTTGCTTATGGATGGAATGAAATAGCTGATTTTATAACGAAATAAAATTGTTTAAGAATGGAATGAGAAAATGCGGAAATTGAAAAGAGTTATCAAGATCATTATTCTTTCAATCATCATTTTCTTTGTTGTCGTGATTTCAGGCTCTTGGGTTTACCATTCGACTGTTATGAAAAAAGAGATTGCCTCAACACCAGCGCCAGGAGTGCTGGTGGACGTGAAGGGTCATTTAATGCATGTTTACACGGAAGGGGAAGGAGAGCAAACGATTGTGTTCCTTTCGGGTGCGGGAACGAGTGCACCTGTGTTGGATTTTAAGCCCCTTTGGTCTGAATTAGCTCCTACATATACCATTGCAGTCGTGGAAAAGGCCGGATATGGGTGGAGCGATACTGCGGATGTATCAAGGGAGATAGACGTTATTCTCGAAGAAAGTCGGACTGCGCTTCGACTTGCGGATGTTGAGCCGCCTTATGTTTTGGCTGCTCATTCAATGTCAGGATTGGAAGCTATCCGTTGGGCCCACAAGTATCCGGAAGAAGTGGAGGCGATTATCGGTCTTGATCCCGCGATTCCCGCTACATACGAAGTCTTGCCGCTTCCTTCGGCACTATCCATTCAAGCGGCTAAATTTTTTGCCCGTACCGGGATGATCAGGTTGGTTCCATCTATCGTAAATAGTTCTGCTGCAATTGAATCGGGCTATTTGTCAGCGGAAGATATTGCGACGTATCGTTCGCTTTTCTATCGAAGGACCCTCACTTCCAACATGCTTGAAGAAATAAAACAAGTCCAGGCTAACGCGGAAAAAGTCGGACGAGCGGGGATACCTAATGAAGTCCCAATGTATTTCTTCATCTCAGATGGAAATGAAATCGGAATACCGAATTGGCGGGGGATGCTCTCTGATTATAGCGGTCAACTTGAGCACGGTCAGTTTTTATACTTAGATATCGGACATTATGTCCATACCTGGGAACCCGAACTTATTGCAAAAGAGATTGATACATTTCTCAGGAGTGAAAATTAAGTCAGCATAGGCGCCTAATAAGTGGGGTTTTTATTTCAACATATACAGCAACAGTGAAAGGAAGATAATGATGGAAGAACAATTTTTAATTACGGATGTAGAAAGAGAAAAAGTATTAAAAAATTATTTTAAACAAGGGTTACAAGGTCGGCTTGACGTATTTCCGAGTAAGGAAAAAAGGAAGTATATTATTGCCCAAGAAATAATTAAGAAATTCGATACGGATAAAATATATATGGAAAAAGAGATAAATGACCTATTGGTAACGTTTTATCCCGACTTTGCAACTATAAGACGATTTCTTATAGACTATCGTTTCATGACTCGAAGCGATGATGGAAAGCAGTATTGGGTTAAAGGGGAAACACATGCAAATACATAGAAATGTGGAACGGCAAGATATGAATTTGTTTGTTGAAAAGGTCTTAGGTGAACATAAAGATTTGCTGAGGAATTTTTACGTGTGTATGGGAAGTAAAATGAATGAGGGTATCTATTCTGTCGCTGATGAAAATGGAATCGTGGTCGCTGCATCAACGCACTATTCCACTTGGCATCCTCATTGCGTTTATGTACGTTTTGCTTACGATTTCAATTGTGTTGATGAACGCGCAATTCACTTCATGATTGAGTTCCTAAAAGATGAATTTGAGAAGCCTTTATTTGTTTTGATTGAAGATCGTTTTAGTCGTTTAGGTGAATTACTTTTGCAAAAAGATTTCCGATTAATTAGAAAGACGGAAGTAATCAACATCAAACCTGAAAGTTGTTCTACTGAAAATGATATTAGGAATAAAGAGATTAAAACCGTTGAGCAGATTCTAAAAGACCCAATTTTACTGTCCAGCCTAATTGAGATATGCAAAAAAACATATACAGAGACCCATGTAGATAACCCTGTTGCTGACTTGTCTACTTTAAGTTGGGAAAGTGTCATCCTTGATGATCTTATCGACTCAAGTAGCTATGTTGTAGTAAACGGAAATAACGTAGTTGCTTTTAGTTTGATGTATGAAGGTGAGGGATATAGTTGGGAGCTTGGCTGGATAGGTGTAGCCAATAGCGAGGAAATGGTACTATTGGATGTCATTTTGAGTAAACAACTTCACGATGCGAATGAACAAAAAATTGCGTACATCGAAAAAGAAGTGGACTCCACATGTCCCTATTCACTGCATATAGCGAAGTCGCTTTTGTACGAAGTGTCGGAAACTTTGTATTCGTACGTCGACAAATAAATAATTGGACTATATACGTTGAACAAATGAGTATAGCGTAGGCGCCTTACAAGGGGCAGCCGAAGACATAAGACTAGCGGCGAAGCTGCTTGGCTTATGGCGGGAGGCATCCCCTAGCGCCGCAGCGGGTTCAATGAGATTCTTTATTTCAACATCTATAGTTTAAATTTCTATTCAAATAATCAAAGTTAGGATGAGGAACATGACCACTACTATCACAATAACTCCACCGAGCGATATAAAAGATCTTGCAGCTTTTTTAGAGAATATGAATAACGATTCAAGCAGCCACGTTGGCTACTGTGGTGAAGACAGAGAGGGAATTTATCAAACACTTCTTGATGATTTCTCGGATTTGGATTTGTCTCAGTCCTTTGCAGTTGCTTATGATAATGGAAGTATCGTCGGCGCCATTGGGTTGGATATTGATAAAGATCGCTTTAGTGCGGAAGTATGGGGACCTTTTATTAGCGATAAAATAGATGATCCATATATTGTTGATAAGCTTTTGAAAACAGTGATCTCTAATTCATCAATTCAGCTAAAGCATTTAAGTTTTTTTCTGAATAAGGAAAATACCCGTGGAAAAGAATTTGTCTTGAAACACGGGGGAGTTGAAAGAGGACATCATTCCAACTTGCTGGCTCACCGCGATGAACTTGGGGAAATTAAGGTTGAAGGAATTATGGAATATAGCCCGTCTTATGAAAAAACCTTTTCTGCTCTTCATGAGACCGAATTTCCTAGTACATATTATAGTACGCAAAAAATTCTTAGTCGGCTGACTGATATGAATCGGTTATTTTTACTGACAAATGATGACCAACATATTAAAGGATATGTCTATGTGGAGGCTCAGCCGCAACATGGTGAGGGCTCGATTGAATATATCGCTGTTTCTAATAACGATAGAAAACAGGGCATCGGAACAAAGCTAATAAAATTTGCTTTAGCTCATCTTTTCACGCATAAGGAAATTGAAGAAATTTCCTTATGCGTTGAAAACGAAAATGAGAGAGCCCTTAATCTTTATCGAGCCGCTGGATTCAAAATAAAGCACGAACTTATTCATTTTGACATTACATTTAAAAGGTGCGAGGAAATAGTTCATGCTAATCAAAAGTGAAGAAGATATTCTATGGTTAATTCGTGAAGACAAATGGATGATGGAGCTACTGAAATGCGCCAAATCACTGAATTTACCAGATTGGTGGATTTGTGCAGGTTTTGTTCGGTCTAAAATTTGGGATGTGTTGCATGGATTCGATGTAAGAACGACGATCCCAGATATTGACGTAATCTATTATGATCGAACAAATAGCGAAAAGAGTACGGAAAAGAAACACGAGGAAGCATTGAAAAGGCTTCTACCTGCAATCCCTTGGTCAGTTAAGAATCAGGCAAGAATGCATAGTGTCAGTAATAGTCCACCCTATACTTCGTCTATTAATGCGATATCAAGATTTCCTGAAACAGCAACAGCTTTAGGAGTGAAATTGGATGACAGAGAAAATCTAGTCTTAACAGCGCCGTATGGCATAGTTGACGTTGTAAATTTGAGAGTAACACCAACGCCTACTTTTCATGAGAAGAAAGAACAGATAAAGATTTACGAAGAAAGAATTCGGAAAAAGAATTGGCAAGCTGTATGGAATAAGGTTGAAATTATAGGGGTGGACAGTAATTAGGAGGGTTCGTTTGGAATTTACAGTAAGCTACGCTTCATTTATAACTGCGATTTCTGATATAAACAAAATTATTTCTTCAAAAAGCGTTATTCCAATACTTTCTGGAATAAAAATAGAAGCCAATGAGAATGGTCTTAAGCTAACTGGCAGCAATTCGGATATTAGTATTGAAAGAATAATTCCTTTACGAATTGATGGAGTAAAGGTTGTGGAAATCAAAGAATTCGGTAGTGTGGTTGTCTTATCAAATTATTTAAACGAAATTGTTAAAAAGCTTCCGAGTGATATTTGTGTTAAATCAGGACGCAATGATTCAATCATAATAGAGTCAGGGGATATTGAAACAAAACTAACCGGTTTTAATGCGAATGATTTTCCAAAACTTCCTGAAATGGATTGCAATAATAACGTGAAAATCCCTTTTGGGAAATTAGCAGAGGCTATAAAAAAAACTGCGTTTGCAGTTTCAAAAAGCGAAGCTAAACCAGTACTAACCGGCGTGAAGATGGAGTTTGAGGGGAATAAGCTTGTTTGTACTGCAACAGACTCACATAGATTAGCGCGTCATGAACTACATATAGAATCGGAAATGATAAAAACATTTGTTGTCCCGAGTACAAGCTTGTCAGAATTGACGCATTTAAAAGTGGCAGATTCCTCAATCGTAGACATCTCTTATACGAATAATTTCATAGTGTTTGGAACTGCTGACAGTAAACTTTATTCAAGGTTAATCGAAGGCATCTATCCTAATACACGATCCTTGGTGCCAACTGAATCGAAAGTAAAAATCACTATGAATACCCAAACATTAATAGAAGGAATTGACAGGGCTTGTGTATTTTCGACAGAATGGAAACACAATAACGTCCAATTGGAGATTATAGATGAAGCAACTATCAAAATATCATCAAATTCTACAGAAATTGGGATGATTGAAGAAATTCAAAAAATCATACAAATCGAAGGACAGAATAACATTCAAATGTCATTCGATGGTCGTTTTGTACTGGACGCATTAAAAAGGATACAAAAAGAAAATGTAACGATACGTTTTGATGGTTTGATGAAGCCGATTGTCATTCAGCCGCTAAATGATTCAACTTGCCTCCATCTGATTTCGCCAGTGCGATCTTACTGAAATGAATTCCCCACTAGAGGGGGAGATAGAACATTTACATTTATTTAGAAGCGAAAGGGGTTTTTTTAATGAATTTAGCAGCACAGACCTATTGGGATGAATTTTGGAGGAACGATGAGAAGCCGGCTTCTGTCAACGCGTGGATGTTTGGAGGTTTACCTGATGAGCTAGCACAACTCGTAATTGATGGGAAAAAGACAGCGACTTGTTCAAGTTATGCTTTATATGAATTGGAAAATGAGCCTTTGCCGACGACAGACGATTACAGCATTATTTTAAATAAAGATGAACAACCGGTTGCCATTATTAAGACTGTTGAAGTATCGCTTGTACCGATGAATAAGGTTACGGAAGAATTTGCGATTTCAGAAGGGGAAGGTTCATATGAAGATTGGAAATTAGCTCATGTGCGATTTTTTACGGGTGAATTACAACCAGTTGGGCTTAAGTTTTCTGAGGACATGCTTCTTGTTTGTGAACGATTTATCCTAATTGATGTGCAGGATAATAATAAATGATCGTATTGGGGGAATAGTCATGTTAGCAACAACTTTAGAAAGTTATCTAGATGATAGAATACTACAGCTGTCGAAAGAAGTCAGGCAAGAGATGTTGACGCAAATCGGAAATCCGGATAGTTATTTGCGTGACAAGTTAATCTATCAAAGCTTCGTGAAAATGATTTTTTCTGATCAATTAAATTCCGAAGAACTTCTTGAATTACTAGAAAAGGTTGTACAGGAGGACTATCTTTTTTACAGAATTGGCGAGTCTGGAACTGATTCGGTTTTTACACGCTCCTTCTCCGCACTCGTGATTGCTGCGGTTATTGAATATGATCTCAAGAAAAGAATAGCGAATCCCGATATTATATTTTATACAACGAATAAAGTTCTTCAATATATGCTGGAAGAAAAGGATATAAGGGGTTTTATTCATGAGAACGGCTGGGCACATGCGATTGCACATGGTGCTGATGCTGTGGATGCGTTGGCAAAACATCCCCTTTTAAAAAAAGAGGACATCAGTCGAATTCTTCACGTAGTTCAACATGCCCTGTTCAGGCAAGTGGATTATTTAGATGAAGAGGAAGACCGGCTTGCTATAATACTGATTTCATTAATAAAGCATCAACATGCTGAACAGGAGATACGAGTATGGATTGAAGACATGACCGGAATGGTCGAAACTCAATTGGATGAAAATAAAGGTTCAATTGATGCTTATCATGTTAAAAGAACAGTAAAGAGTTTTTTGAAATCATTTTACATCATGTTGAGTGCGAAGGATATAGGGGAGCAAGTGACCTGCGACGTTTTTGAGGCGCTGAAAAAATGGATGTATCTTCGGTAGTCATGGATTTTACAGTATTCGTCGTATAGTTACTCGTCTGTCGTACAGGTCAAGCAATTCGACGGCCGAATTTTCATTAAGCATGATTGCACTTATCTTTTCTAGTTAATCAGCATACTATCTAAGGTAGCATAATGAGATGCTCAGGAAGGTGGATGCTAATGTATTATCCCTATGTACAACAAATGACCCACCAAGAACAGCGCAATATGACTGTTACGGGAATTGGAAACCTTACAGCTGCGCCGGATATTGCTCAAATCCAGTTGGAGGTAAGTACCGAAAACGATCAACTTAATCATGCGCAAAAAGAAAATTCGTATGAAATGAATCAGGTCATCGATTCGTTACTGAGATTAGGCATAGACAGAGAGAATATTCAAACGGTTTCTTATAACATCAATCCGCAATATAACTATATAGATGGCGAACAAGTATTTAAAGGATACAAAGTTACAAATGCAATTACAGTAAAAATCACTGCTATTGATCAAGTCGGAAGTGTGATAGATGTGGCTGTTCAAAACGGGGCCAATCGAGTAT
>DYWT01000255.1 GCA_020742515.1 Sporosarcina psychrophila | reverse complement strand
TCCACAGTAAACAGCCGCTCCGACAAATTATCGGAGCGGCTGTTTACCTAGATTAAGGGAGTCAGATGACAGTAAGCACTGGACGAATTCAACTATCGATGACTGTTTTAATCAATCTGTCGGTTACTTGTATAGACTCTTACTTTTTATCTTCTGAATCACTGATAGTTTTCTCTAAATACTTTTTGTTTTTCACTATAATA
The DNA here is from genome assembly GCA_020742515.1 of Sporosarcina psychrophila. GTDB lineage: Bacteria > Bacillota > Bacilli > Bacillales_A > Planococcaceae > Sporosarcina > Sporosarcina psychrophila_B. Next base: position 14,233 of record DYWT01000255.1, on the reverse strand, counting down.
TCGTCATTCGGTTTGTATTTTCCAGCTAATTCATTATGTTGATAGGCTTTGTCATAGTCCTTTAAGCGATCATAAAGGACACATAATTGAAGGTTTGGCAGCCAGGTGGAAAATGAGGTATTTTGAAAACTGATCTGTTGGTGATTTTCATTAAGAAGCGCTTGACTATACCAATGAATCGCTTCGGTATTTTTAAATTGTTCCATAAAGTAATACCCCAGTCGGCAACACGCTTCGGGCCGGGGGACATCATAGGCAAGGCTTCTTAAAGTAGCATTAAGCTCTTTATCTTTGTCATTTAATTTATGGTAGCAGTCCGCAAGTTTAAAGCATGCCCTGATATTGTCTTCGACCCACCCCAGTTTTGAGTCAAGAAACATTTCATAATGAAGGATTGCCTTTTCAAAATCACTATGATCCATCAGTTCGTTGGCGTAATAGAATGTATCCCGCGGGGAGAGTGTTTTCCCGGATTCTAACAACTTTTTATAGATCGAAATGTTACGTTCACTATCATGGCTTAAAGGAGAATGAGTGACTGCTACATCACTATCGTATAGATTTCCTGACACAGAGAGAAATTCATGCACCGCTCCTATCCATTTAAACTCATTTGCTTTTTTGACTAACCGGTACCTTTTCAAAAGGGAAGTTACATTTCCTTCATGATCAAAACTTAAGTGATAATTCATTGAAATCGCATCAATCGCAGGTTGTATCGATTGTTTCAGCTTTTTAAACTTTTCCTGATCTTCCACTGTAAATACATCATCCGCATCAAGCCAAAGAATATAATCCTTTGACGCTTGTTGAAATGAAAAATTTCGTGCTGCCGAAAAATCGTCAATCCACTCGAAGTCAAAAATACGTTCAGTATACTGTTTCGCAATTTCCTTTGTCCGGTCTTCGGATCCTGTGTCTACAATATTTATCTCATCCACTAGTCCGCGGACCGATTCTAAACATCTCCCTATTACTTCCTCTTCATTTTTAACAATCATACACAAACTTATCGTTATCATTAGTCATCCCTCCAAGCTTTCTACCTATTTATATGCAGTGTCCAGGTTTTTGACGAATAAAGTGCCACCGGACGTTCCAAATATATATAGATTTTCTGAAGAAAATGTTCTAGTAAACATTTAGAGGTTTAGGGTGTATTTTTCTTTGTTTAAAAGGGTTTGTTATTGGGAGTCAATTGTGAATTCACTAAGTAATTCGGAGTTGTCCGTTAAGTTTACTGCAACTTTAAAAGATGTTATCTTAATGAAAGTTGATAAAAAAATTGTGCTTTTTGTCTGTTCATGTAATCGGTTACATAGAGGTTAAGAAAGGGGCATTTAATTCAGCGAAAAATAATGTATAGATAAGGAGAATAGTTATATGGATTTTTCACCGTGGGTTTTATTTACAGATATCGGTTTGATATCATTGCTACTGTTGGCAGGGACGATTATTCGAGCGAAGGTTAAGTTTGTCCAGCAAATGTTTTTGCCGGCCAGTATCATTGCGGGGCTTCTGGCTTTATTGTTAGGGCCGAATGGTTTCGGAGTTTTGCCATTTTCAGAACAAATGAAAGTCTATCCGGCAATCTTAATAGCAGTAATCTTTGGAACACTGCCGTTATTGTCACCACGGATTGACTGGAATGCAATTAAGACGAGAGTCGGGAGCATGTGGTCGTACTCTCAAATTGCAATGGTATTAATGTGGGGTGGAGGATTGTTATTCGCACTTCTACTGATTAATCCATTTTGGGATGTACATGACGGCTTCGGTTTGTTACTTGCAGCCGGCTTTGTAGGGGGACACGGAACTGCAGCGGCAATTGGTGCGACGTTTGAGCAAAATGGCTGGGAAGAAGCGACTTCTTTGGCTATGACATCTGCCACTGTAGGGATTATGAGTGCGATCCTAATTGGGATCCTCTTTATTAAATGGGGATCTTCGAAGGGGCATACATCATTCCTCGCTTCGTTCAAAGATTTGCCTGATGAGATGAGAACGGGATTAATCCCGCCAGAATCTAGAACGAAATCTGAAACGGATACGGTATCGTCAATTTCGATTGACCCATACGTTTTTCACTTATCTATCATTACGATTATCGCCATGGGCGGTTATTATTTAAGCCAATTAGGTGCTATGCTATTACCAAGCGTAGTTATACCGGCATTTTCACTAGCGTTTCTTGTTGGATTGTTCGTCAAGAAGATATTGAATTCTACAGGTACGGAAAAGTATGTCAGCAATGATGTTGTGTCACGGATCAGTGGAAGTGCAACGGATATTCTGGTTGCATTTGGAATCGGTTCAATCAGTGTTTCAGTTGTGCTAGATTATGCTGTTCCGCTAATTTTGTTATTTGTCTTTGGTCTTGTGTATGCATTTTTATTCTTCGCAGTCTTTTCGAAGAAGTTTTTCTCGCAATACTGGTTTGAAAAAGGCATATTCACATGGGGCTGGACAACAGGAACGGTCGCTATGGGTATGGCGCTACTTAGAATCGTGGATCCCAAATCGGAAAGTAAGACGCTGGATGATTACAGCTTGGCCTATATACCAATTGCGCCGGTTGAAATTATGCTCGTGACATTCGCTCCGATGCTTGTATTGAACTCACAAGGATTTGTCTTTGTTGCGATTACATTTGTATTTTCATTCGTTATTTATTTGATGGCGGTTAAATATAAATGGTTGAATAAAAAAGGATAACGAAATAGGACTCTTTGCCGTCGGTTGACAGCAAAGAGTCCTATTTTTATTGCTGTGTGGTTGTGTGGTGTGGTGACAGTCACCTAGTCAAATTGAGAACTATTCAGAATCTTCCTGGTGACAGTCACCCAAGCTAGTATTCGTTTAGCTATTGGTGTGTGCCTTGCTGCTGACGCTTTTCTTATGTTAGGATAATGCTTTAACTGAAGGAGGAGAACCTACTATGAAAAAATCATTATTGTTTGCAGCATTGTTAGGGTCAGCTCTTTTACTTGGAGCATGCGGGGAATCGGATAAGAAAGATGAACCGAAAACTGATGAAGAAAAGAAAGTAGAGGAAGTTGAAAAAAATCCTGAAAATCAAGGAGCCGTCGATAAATCGGAAACGACGAAATCAGACGATGACATGAAAGAAGAGTTTGAGAAAGAAGAAGGCGTTTCTTCAACGAATATTATTGTGACAGAGGATAGCGGTGGCTTCGTACTAGTGGATTTTGAAGTTGCTGAAGATGTAAAAGAAGAAAAAGCGAAAGAACTTGCTGGAAAGTTTGCTGAAAAATTGAAAGTGAAATATGAAGACTATAAAATTGATGTTCAAGCCCGTAAAAATGGAGAAACATTTGCACAAAAGACAATAGAATAACGAAATGACCTCCTGTTAAATGGGAGGTTTTTTCTATGCTCCACTATGGTATTATAGATGAATGACTGTACAAACTAAGTAAACGAGCAAGGAGGATAAATGTAAATGGTAGAAAAGAGAAAAATGAAAAGTCCAATGAAAGTCGGACTAGTTATTGTTGTTCTTTCATTGTTCGGTTTTGGCATATTGAATGCCAGTGCAAATCCGATCAGTCCGAGTTTTACGGATGTACATAATGATTTTTGGGCAAAAGATGAAGTTACACAACTTGTTGATTTGAAAATTATTAACGGCTATCCGGACAAGCAGTTCAGGCCGAGTTTGGAAGTATCACGGGCTCAGGCGGCTAACTTGATGACGAATGCGCTTGAGTTGCCTTTTTCACCCTACAAGCCAATCTTTAAGGATGTTAGCGCAAAGTCATCCCATTTGAAAGGCGCGATGGCTACATATGAAGCCGGCATTTTCTTAGGGAAAGAAGATGGGACGTTCGGCGTTGTCGACTCTTTGACGCGTGAACAGATGGCGACTGTCATCGTACGGGCTTTCAAACTGGAAGACACAGGAGAAAAAGTTACTTTCAAGGATGAGGACAGAATCAGTGAGTCTCATAAATTTGGCGTGAAAGTACTTGCACAGCATGGCATTACGACTGGTAAGGAAGACGGTACATTCGATCCGAAAACGCCGGTTAACCGAGCAACATATGTCGTTTTCCTGCACAGGGCAATGTTGCAAAACGGCCTAATTGAAAAATTACCCGCAACAGTATTTACAAAGCCAGACACATATGGTGCATTTGAATCGGTTCGACATGAGCAACAATTTATTGAAGTGCCGCTTTCGACTTCAGCCAAAACCTATTTACGTTCAAACTATATTATGCAGTTCGCGGGTGAGAAAACCGTCCAACATGCTCATGCTACAGATATCATTTACACATATCGAATTAGCGGTTTTCCATCTGTTACTGTAAAAATGACGAAAAGGGAACTACCAAACGGGGATTACTTTTTATTTAACGAACTGAGAAATCCTCAGAATGTACCGATTACGGTGGACGTTATTCAGACGGAATCAGAATTAACGAAAGCAGTCCTTCACGAATATAGCCGATTCCCAATCAAGAAAAGTGTCGATGAGACGTTTGGCTATGACTTGATGACGTATCCGACAGGTATTTTTGAAAAAATACAAACAGATGGTACAGTGTCTCAACGCATGATTGGAAAATCATACCAGTCGACTGAGTTGTATCAAAAGTATCCAACGGGGGCGGAAAGCCATACGAGGGAGTTGCATCAAGAAAGTGAAGCGTTTAGTGGCGTTATGCTTGGAGAAACGCAACTTTCTATTTACAGATTACAATCCAGGGGCTTCGATGTTGTCGATCAATGGCTCCTAGCTTCCGAAGAACGATTATTTGAAGACCGGAAGCAAATGGATTCCTGGATGTTGGAGTCAGCTGTGAATTATAAGAAACGAAACAAATGGTACACAGCTGAAGGTCCGTATAATAAAATGGCAGTAACGGTTGAACCGATGCCGAAGTCTGGCAGAGGATATGGCCGCAACCTTCTTCTTGTAAAAGAAGACCGAGTTATGGCGCTTTATTCTGAAACTGGCGGACGCTACTATGAAAATCTTCTCTATAATTCGTTTGCCAATCTGGACATATTCAGAGGGAAATCGACGTATTGGGAGACTGAAGTGACAAGCACATACCTGAAAAGCTTGTACGGTATAACAGCTCCGTTTGTCGATACTAGATTCAACGAACAAATTGCATTGTTCATGTATAATGGTGGCAAAGCGTTTGGACATACGGACTACAATGTCGGGCTAAAAAACTATGCGAATCTGCTTGTATCGCAAAAGGAGAAAGGGAATATCGTTAGGGTGGACAAAGAGTCCTACTACATTTCCGACTACTTCCCCTCGGCGCAAAAAGTGAAGACACACACTTCCATGAACCACGCGCTTGGCGGGATGAACATTCTTTTAATGGCGTATCAAGAGCTAAAAGATCCTGCATACTTGGCTACTGCAACGAGTATCCAGAAGGCGATTGAAAAAGAAAAGAATAAATGGATCCGTCCTGACGGTGATATCTGGTATAAAGTCTCGCCTGAACACGAATTTTCGGGTCGCGATTATGTACATTTGACATTGGAAGATTTGATCAATTCTTATGAACGATGGTCTGAAGTTGATCAAGCGAAATTGCCTGTCTTTGAAGAAATGATCCGGTCGAAAGCGGGTTATTTGGACAAGAATAAGCTAGGTTATACGACGAAAATTAAAAACGGCCTTGAGCGAATCGGCATGTCGGAACTACTTCCGGCGGGTAGCGAACATACGGATGCTCTGTAAGGGTAAGTGAGTAGAACGAAAAATCTCTCGTAGACTGGAATTAACCAGTACGAGGGATTTTTTTGTTGGGAGTAATGATGTTGAAATGTGAAATTTTCACCTTGAACAATGACTAACCCATCATTAGCCATGAAAAAAACGAATTTCATTAGCAAAAAAGTCCTAATCCCTCTAACACGAGGGATCAGGACTCATCATTTATTTACTTATTTCGAAATACGTTCGACGAGGTCTGAACGTATCCAGCCGTACTCTGCAGGAGGATTGCTATCTGCAAGTACCTTATACCATTTAAAACCGTCGCTGCCGACTGTTTCGCCGACGATAACGAGTGGATAGCCAAATGCAGCGTTGAGGCCAGGGTCTTTTTGTTTGTAAGTGAATAGTTTAGTGCTTAACGGATCTGGATCTGTTCGTACATTAACACCTGCGGGTCCGACATATATGGTGCGTGCGAGATCCGCTTTTTGGTAATCCTTTTTACCAAGGAATGTATCGATTCGCCACATATGGCCGGCAACTTTGCTACCCCAGTATGGATCTGATGCATATTTCACGTTAAATCCAACCAATTTGTTTCCTGGGACAGCTCCGAATGAATGCGCACCGAGAGGGTTGGCATAATTAAGATTTGCATAACGCGTAACGAAGGCATCGATACTATTTTCTGGACGTGCATAGATTTCGCCTAAATCTGGACTGGAATCAAATACTTTGATTCCGAAAATATTATTTTTTGTTTGAGCATTTCCGCTTATTCCATAATCACTTTCGTGAATGGCTGTTGCAAGGATAAACAAAGCGTTGACGCGATGAGTTTCCTCAATTGTTTTTAAGTAATTTCCAAGACCAATTAACTTCGATTTGGTGGGAGCATCCTTGTAACGGGCGATACCCGTTTTTTGACGGTCTTTCAAAATTTCAGTGATAAAGGAATCTAGTTCTGCACCACTGTATGAAGAGGGTTGACGAACGGATTGGAATTGGAAGTAAGGGTGATGTGTAATAGTATTTTTGGCTCCTACTTCATCAAAATGGACGCCATCAAGACTTGTATACTTTTTCCCGTTTTTCATAGACGGGGTAGCAGGACCGATAGAATAGACACCTCGTGTTTTAGTTAGATTATTGTACGTATCATGATACAAAACTCCATCTGATCCTACTTCGTAAAAGCTGTAGCCTGTGACAAGTTCTGTTGGAACGAGGTCGACTTCACCAAGTTTAGCGTAGAAAGTTAATCCGCCAAGTTCCAAAATAACATGCTCAGCGCTGCTTCCGATATACTTCATCTCATAACCTTTTTGAATATAGGTTACTTCAGTCCGTAGAGTAGAGTCGCTGTAGAGTGAAGTATATTGTTTAGGATTTTCTGAACCAAAAGCTCGTCCAGATTTCATTTTAATAATCTTATTGTTTTTTTCAATAGCCCTGATAGATGAAGATGCATTGTAAACAGCCAATGCATCTTCATAATTTTTATACAGTGCCGTAGTCGGGACTACTTGTCCGCCAGAGATCGCACTTACTTTATATACTTCGGGATCGACGTCTGGGATACTTGGTGTATCGGGAACGCTGGGCTTATTCGGTTCTGTTGGTTTCAGCACGTCCGCCGCAGCGAATAATCTGAATAGGAAAGCCGAAGCGTGTGCAATTGTTGCATTGTCTTTCGGGTTAAAATAAACACCGTCTTTCCGGTGATCTCCCCGGATAATATTCAAATTGACTGCAGTTGAGACAGCATCTATAAAGTTAGCTGAAATCTTTTTAGAGTCTTTGAATTTTAAAGTTGTTTTTTGAACAGGAAGTTCCATATAACGCATCGCTTTATACATCATGCCTGCCATCTGTTGACGAGTGATTTTTTCACCGGCTTTGAATGTGCCATCCGGATAACCCGAAAGAATTCCCGCGCCAGCCGCATTTTGGATTTCAATTGTAAGACTAGTATTTGATTTTAAGTCTTTGAATGTATACTTTGTGGAAACAGGCAATTTGAGAGCACGTGCGATATATGAAGCAAATTCGCCTCTCGTAACGGCTTTATTGGGATTGTAATTCCCTTTTGCGTCTGCCTTGATGACGCCTTTCTCGATCCAATAATTCAAGTCGCTTTCCATCTGATGACCTTTAATGTCACTCGCCTGTGCTTCTAGCTGGAAGAAAGGGGAGAACATAAGTAGTGTGAGTAAAGTGAAAGTAATTAATTTTTTCACCTGTAAACCTCCTTCTATATTCTTACTTAATAGTAGCAGAAATCTGCTAGAATAATAGGACTAATTATCAATAGAAGAATTTGTAACAAATATGAAACTAAAGGTTAAACCACAACGTCCTATAAGATGCTATAATTACAGGGGACTTTGTCAATTATATTATGAGGCGATCTAGTCGTAGAAAGGGAAAACTATTTCATGACAACAATAAAACAGAACTTAAAAGATAAAGACACATTGTATTTCATTGCAGCATTAGCAATCCTAGGGATAGCATTGATGCTTCCGTCGTCAATTGCGCTTGTCCTAACGTCCCTGTTCTTTGCGCTATTCGCATTTTTCAGGCCGCAACAAAGTCTTTTATTCCTTGTAGTCTATGTCAGTATCCGACCACTTCTTGTAGAAGTGAACCCGGGACTTAAGCTAATCGGTGATCTCATCACATTGATCGCATTTGCAAAAGTAATCATTGCAGGAAGAAAAGATTGGAAGTCATTGTTTTCATTCAAATGGTTTGAATGGGCATTTTTTGCTTTCCTATTGTTCGGGGCTGTCAGCGGGTTGGTTCAAGGCGTGTTACCTTCCGCAGTCATTTTCCAATTACGGACGTTTATCATTATGTATGTGCTTTACTACACTGTTTCACGGATACTGTTACCGGAAGGATGGTTCCAGCGTCTCGCATGGGTAACCGTATGGACAAGCCTAATCGTTTCAGTTCATGGCATTATCGAAAAGCTATCGATGAGGCAGTTGCTGTTGCCGGACGTATGGAAATATAAAACGTTATCAGCGACGAACTTTGTAAGAATCTATGGATTACCAGGAAATCCGAATTCTTTAGCGCTATTACTGCTTTTCGGAATTCTTTCAGTGCTGTTTCTTCAATCAATCTACAAAACCGAGAAATATAAATGGTTCCTGAATATTAATCTTGTCTTGTTCCTTGGTGTATTCATCCTCACCTACTCAAGAGGGACTTGGATTTCCGCAGTCATCCTTGGTGTGGTATTTATTACACTTACGAAAAACTGGAAACTTCTGAGACGACTTGTAATTGCAGGAGTAGCTTCGTTTATACTGATTTATTTCCCAGTTAATTTGGGAGTCCAGTATTTCGAAACACTCGGTCTTGAAAAACCACCAACCGGTCCAGGTAGCATTGGTGAACGTTTCGGTGAGACATTCGATCAAAAGAATTTGGCGCTTATGACGGAAAGCGGACGTTTCTTCTATATTAATAAAGGGTTTGAAGTATTCAAGGATTATCCTATAGCGGGTGCAGGATTCGGTTCATTTGGCGGATCTGCCACATTGTCATACGGATCGCCCATCTATAAGTATTATGGGATCCGTTCAGACATCTACGGTGGAAAGTACTTCTACTCGGACAATCAATACATCCAAGTAATTGCCGAAACTGGGGTTGCAGGAGTTGTGCTGTTTGCAGCGTTTCTCCTAGCCATGCTTGTGCTATTCTGGAAAGAACGTAAAACGGTATTTGGCAAGTTCATGATAGCCTTCTGGTTTGCAACCGGGTTTTCCGGATTCTACTATAATATTTGGGAACTGAAATTGTATACGATGTTCTATTTCATCATCTTTGGAGTATTTGCCTCCTATACAAGTCAGTATGTGAAGTTTAAAATTAAAGATTTGTAACAGAACTGTTCGAGGGAGATACATCTGCCTCGAACATTTTTTTGTAGAGAATATGTAATTTTTTTATGTACTCTCTTTGTCTAGCTCCAGCGCCTAGCCCCTCGAGTCGCTTCAGACCTGGAGAAAAGGCAAAAGGCGCCTTTATCTTCAGGTCCTCCAGCGCTTTTCGGGTCTGAACAGGCGCTTCCGCATTTCATATTGTCTAGCTCCGGCGGCCAAATGCTCGGGTCAGAAGCTGATCCGGCTATGCGGCAAAGAACGCCGCTCCGCAGAATCGTCTTCTGCCTGTCGCATTTAAGCAGGCCGCCTCCACATTTCATAATTTCCTTCTTATGGATTATGGCAATCTGTCGAATCCTCTGGTAAGCTGTATATTCATAGGAAAGGAGAGTGTCGTTTTATCACTAGTAAAGTAGCTTCATTGAAACGTTTCAGTAAACAAGTTGCCATGACAGCAGTAGCAGCAACGCTACTTTGGACTGTACCAGCAAGTGCCTCGGCCAATCAGAATGCGTTGAAGAGTTATCCGGTATCATCAGGAGTAACTTATTCCCAATACACGCAGTCTTCTAAAAACTACATAAATCATTTATCTGTCAATTTAGGGGATCAATATACGAAATTACAAGTCGGACTTCCTGCGCCGATAGCAAAAACACAAGCAACGACAGCACTGGCGAACCGTGATTCAAAGGATGGTAACCGTGTTGTTGGTGCCATTAATGCTTCATTTTTCGACATGAATAACGGACTCCCGATGTATTTGATTTCACAAGGGAACGAGATTGTTAATGGAGGCGTCATTTCCAATTCGACTAGTAACTATGTGAACCAACCAATCGCATTCGGCGTGACGAAAGACGGGCTTGCTGAAATCGATCAGTTTAATTTCAACGTACGGATGGATTACAAAGGGACAAATCATCTATTGACGGGAATAAATCGTCAGCGCCAAGATGATGAAACAATTATTTTTACACCGCAAAACATTGATAAATACACTAATTCCAATCAGTTTGGAATTGAAGTGGTTGTCGATACTGGACAGCCAATTACTACTACACAATACGGTCAGAAACTGACAGGGAAAGTTGTAAAAGTACGTGGTTATGGATCAAAAGAGAAAATAGAAATTCCTAAAACTGGATTTGTACTCTCTGTTCATGGTGGAAAAGGCCTTGAGAAATTTAAAAATATGCAAGTGGGAGAAGATGTATCCCTTGCACTATCTATCGATGATAAATGGATGGATTCCGAGTTCATGCTGGCGAGTGGTCCGATGCTTTTGAAGGACGGCAAGCCAAACATTACAATGAACACATCCAATTGGCGGGCAAGTACATTAACTGCACGTACAGCAATTGCTATTAGTAAAGATAAAAAACAAGTGCATCTTGTAACAGTGGATAATCTTAAGGGTTACAGTAACGGGATGTCACTTACACAATTCGCAAATTATTTAGCTGCGCAAGGCTACGATCGGGCACTTAATTTTGATGGCGGCGGCTCAACAGCCATGGGTGTTCGAAATCACGGTAGCAATACGGTTGTGTTGGCAAACCGGACGACAAATTCTGCGGAACGAAGAGTATCCGCAATCATTGAAGCAATCAGTACTGCACCTGTAAGCGAGCCTGCTCAAATTAGCGTTTCGCGCAATCAAGTCGGCACGATGCTTGTAGGTTCGAAAACTTCTTTGACAGTGAACCATGTACTTGATGCTTATTACAATCCATTAAAAGTAGATAACAGTCAGATTCAAGTAACATCAGAAAAAGGCAGTGTTACCGGTTCTGGGCTGTCGTACAGTGCAGTGAAAGCTGGAGAAGATCGCGTTTCCATAGAATATGGAAATGCCAAACAATCATTCCCTGTATCAGTTGTCGATGCACCAGCAAAATTGACGATTTCACCTTCAACAACAAAAGTGGCTCCGGGTGGAAGTGTTACATTCAAAGCAAATGCAACGGATGTACAAGGGAAACCGATTATTTATTCGCCTGAACAATTGAAATGGAGCGTTACAGGGGATATCGGAACGATTACACAGTCCGGAAGCTTTAAAGCCGTCAATAAAGCAGGAAAAGGTTCAGTAAACGTGACACTGGGATCGAAAACAGCCAATATTCCAATCACATTAACTGACAATACACCAGTGTTCACAGATATCTCATCTACTTATGCATACTATACTGAAATCAGTTTTTTGAAAGATCTTGGGTATATTAAAGGGGACTTGGATGGTAAATTCAACCCGGGGAATACGTTGTCACGGGAACATGCGGCAGTCATCTTGAGCCGGGTGTTCAACTTGGACACAACAAAAGCCAGCGCACAGCAGTTTAAAGATGTACCTAAAAAGCATCGTTATTACAATGAAATCAACGCCATTGCAAATGCGAATCTGGTAGGCGGTAAAGGGGACGGAACTTTCGACCCGGCAGGCCAGTTAACACGTGCACAAATGGCAGCAATCCTTGTGAAAGCATACAGTCTAGAAGGCGAAGCGACTAAGAAATTCAAAGACGTCCCTTCAAGCCACTGGGCGTATAAGCAAGTCCATATTCTAGCGAAAAGCGGAATCACAACAGGGAACGAAAAAGGCAATTTCGAGCCGAATAAACCCGTAAACCGTGCGCAATTCAGCGCATTCTTGTATCGCAGTATTAATAAGTAAAAAAGATGGAACCAGTCATTCATGATTGGTTCCATTTTCATGGAGTAGTACAGCTATGTTATACTGAAACCATCATGTAGTAGAGGAAGTCGGGAAATGAAAATTGGTATTGTAGGCAATTACGGCAACGATAATAACGGTGATGAGGCAATTTTACTCAGCATCATTAAACAAGTGACGTCAACGTTCAAGATAAACAGCAATGATTTAACGGTCTTTAGTAACAATCCTAAACAGACAGCAGAACGATACGGAGTCACAAGTTTTCCGCTGTATTATAAAAGTGGCAATGCAGTAAAAACATTTTTCGCAACGTACCAAAACAATAAGAGAATCGTTAAGACGTTTGATCTTCTAATTATTGGCGGCGGCGGAATCTTGATGGATTTATATAAACGGGAAGCGCCATTGTTCGGATCTTACGCGATGATGGCTAAAAACTCCAAAACTCCTTACGTCGTTTACGGATGCGGGGCAGGCCCGCTTAGCAGTGGTTTAGGAAAATGGTTCATCCGCTATATGGCAAAACATGCAGACAGTATTTCGGTACGTGATCCGGAATCGGCCAACCTCTTGAAATCAATTGGCGTGAAAGAGCAAGTCTTGACTATCGGCGATCCAGCGTTTTCCCTCCGTCAAACGGGTGTTGAAAAATCGGAAGTGCCGACGAAAATCGGTATTACCGCTGTCCCCTATTACAATGCGGGGTATTGGCCAGAAGGGAATCCTGCAATCTATAACGATTATGTAGAAGGCATGGCAAAGAACCTGGACAATCTTGCAGCGGAACACAATGTTGAATTGACATTTTTCGCAACAAAATTCCCGCAAGATGCTGATGTCACTAAAGACATCGAAAAGAAAATGATACACAAAGACAATATTTCCATTATCGATGATAATCTTCTGCCCGATAAAATCCTTGAAATTACCGCACAGCAGGATATTATCATTGGCACAAGACTCCATTCATTAATTTTGGCAACTTGTACTGAAACACCTATTATGGCGATCTCCTATCATCATAAAGTGAATGATTTCATGAAACTTGCCCACTTGGAAAAATACGCATTCCCGATCGGGGACATCAACAAACAACAAACACTGTTCTTGGATGCATTCAATGAAATGAAGGAAAACTGGTCTACGACAATCGAAAATACAATAAGACTTTCTCAAGATTTATACGATGAATCGATGAATGGGACAGAACAGTTTGTAAAAGCAGTAAAGAAAAAGTGAATAACAGTAAAACAGCCGTAAGAGTGGATCACACTCTTACGGCTGTTTTGTATTTTGATTAACTGGATTAAAACTCTCATTGACAAACAAATCAATGGCTTGGTATAGTGTGTGTAACCGGTTACACATGCGGGAAGAAAGGGTGAAATAGTTGGCTACTATTCGGGATGTAGCGAAAGAGTCAGGTGTCTCAGTAGCGACTGTTTCACGCTTTATCAATAAAAAAGGCTACGTTAGTAAAGAGGCAAAAGAAGTGATTGAGCGAGCGATCAAGGAATTGGAATATAAACCGAATCTTGTGGCGCGATCATTAAGTACGAAGCAAACGAAACTAATCGGCTTAATTGTACCGGACATTATGAACCCTTTTTTTCCGGAACTTGCACGTGCAGTTGAAGACATCGCACTATCGTACGACTATACAGTCGTGTTGTGCAATTCGGATGAAAAAGCGGAAAAAGAAATTCATTATATCGAAACTTTAAAACAAAAATATGTATCCGGTTTCATTATTACAACCAATCAGTTGCAGGCGAGCTACTATCAGAAATTGGATATGCCCATAGTCGCTTTGGACCGGATGATTGATGAAACAATTCCAACAGTTTCATCGAACAACAAAGAAGGCGCACGTATAGGAACCGCCCATTTAATTGACCAAGGTTGTCAACATATTGTTTGCATGCGGGGACCCGCAGGACT
>DYWT01000254.1 GCA_020742515.1 Sporosarcina psychrophila | reverse complement strand
GACTGAAAGTATTTATCCACAGGCAATGTGAAATCTTTATTTAATGGAACTTCTTCATAAGGGATATCAAATAACTTTGCATAGACTGGATAAAAACTATATGTAACGTCTGGAAATCGAATTGTCTTGCCTGGTTCAAAAAACGCCATGAAGGAGAATGCTAGCACTTCGTCTGAGCCATTTCCGACGAACACTTCGTCGGCGGATAGTCCATATTGACGCCCGATCGTTTCACGTAACTCAGTCGCTGTAGGTGATGGATATAACTGAAGGCTACGTCCCATCTCTTGCTGGATTGCCGCTATCACTTTCGGACTAGGTGGATATGGATTTTCATTGGTATTCAGCTTAATGATATCCTTTTGTTCAACTTGCTCCCCCGGCACATACGGTTCGGTCCGTTTTACCATGGTGCTCCAAAACTTACTCATCCCGTAGCACTTCACTTTTAGGGCGTCTTTTCCGCAATTCGTTTTTGACATCCTCAACACTTACCCCTAACTCTTCCATTAACACGAGAGAGTGATACGTCAAATCCGCCAATTCGCTCGTCACTTCAGCTTTATCACGATTTTTTGCGCCTATGACAACTTCAGTCGTTTCTTCTCCGACTTTTTTTAAGATTTTATCCAACCCTTCACGGAATAAATAAGATGTGTATGATCCTTCGATTGGGTTCGCACGTCGATTTTTAATTTCATCTGTTATTTCATGGACGATTGACCGATTCAGGATATTATCATCGAAGACCGTATCATTGAAACAAGTTACTTCTCCTGTATGACAGGCTGGTCCTAGGGGCGTGACTTGTATTAATAGGGAATCATTGTCGCAATCGATTGAAAGGTTTTTTACAATTTGTCGATTGCCGGATGTTGCCCCCTTGTTCCATAGTTCCTGTCTTGATCTGCTGAAAAACCAAGTCTCTTTCGTATCAATCGTTTTCTGCAGCGACTCTTTATTCATATAAGCTAGCATCAGCACATTCCCCGTTCGGTCGTCTTGAACAATTGCTGGAATAAGACCATTTTCGTCAAATGCTAGTGTATCAATTAGTATTGTCAAAGTGATTCATTCCCAACAGATGTATTTTTTTCAGCTAAATATGTTTTTAATGCACCGATATTAATGTCTTCAAAATGGAATACGGATGCTGCAAGCGCAGCGTCAGCTTTTCCTTCAGTCAGTACAGTATGGAAATGTTCAGGTGTGCCTGCTCCACCGCTCGCTATGACGGGAATGTTGACTGCTTCCGCAATCGCCCGCGTCAATTCGATGTTATAGCCATCTTTCACGCCATCCTCACCTATGCTATTAACGACGAGCTCACCAGCGCCAAGTTTCTCACCTTGAATCGCCCATTCAATGGCATCCAAACCAGTGTCTTTCATACCGCCATTAGAAAATACTGACCACTTAGAGGGTCCCACTTCATTAACATCCATCGATAGAATAATGCGTTCAGAACCGAATGTTTTTGCCGCTTCCTCAATCAATGTGGGATTGCTGAGCGCCGCACTGTTAATGGATACTTTATCCCCGCCTGCATCGAATACCTTTTGGATGTCCTCTATAGACCGGATTCCTCCGCCTACAATAAAGGGCACGGGTACTTCTTTTGCGATTTCCGCAATGAGATCGAGGAACATAGCACGGTTTTTCGTTGAAGCTGTGATGTCGTAAAACACTAGTTCATCTGCACCGTCAGCTACATACTTTTTTGCCAATGTAAGTGGATCTGCAACTTCTTTGACTTCCAAAAACCTTTTTCCTTTGACGACTTTCCCGTTATCAAAATCTAGACATGGTATTATCCGGTTGCTTGTCATCCTCGTCGTCCCCCTAGTATTTTTTCCAAAGACAATTTACCGTCATATAAAGCTTTACCGATAATTGCACCGTATAAATTGAGTTCTCTCAACTGAACAATATCCTCTTCTGTTGAAACACCGCCTGATGCCACGATATCGATTGACGACGCTGTGTCCATCATTTCCAGCTCGTGAAAGTTAGGTCCCTGCATCATCCCGTCTTTCATGATGTCCGTATATATAACCGTTTTTACGCCTGCCGCTTCAAGTTCACGCAATAAGTCGACTGCTAGCACATCACTTGTTTCCGTCCAACCGTCCGTTGCAACAAACCCTTTTCTTGCGTCGATGGACACTGCAATTTTCTCGCCATACTTTTCAACAGCTTCCATTAGAAACGGTTTATCCTGTATCGCTGCTGTTCCGATGATCACCCGGTTTACACCCGCTTCAATATGTGCGTCGATGATTTCCATCGTTCGGATTCCGCCGCCGACTTGCACAGGTATCGAAACACTCTTGGCAATCGCCTGGATTGCGTCACGATTCAAGGAGTTGCCTGTTTTAGCACCATCCAAATCGACGACGTGAATATATTCAGCACCTTGCTTTTCCCATTCCTTTGCCATCGAAGTCGGTGAATCATTGTAGATGATTTCTTGATCATAATCGCCCTGTATTAACCGAACACATTTCCCATTACGAATATCGATTGCTGGAAATAAAATCATGACAGTTCCCCCTTTTAATAATGTATAAAAATAAAGATTTCCACTTAATCCGCTATGACGCTCGGGGATGCCTCCCGCCATAAGCGAGGATACTGAAAAAGAACGATTTCCTTCAATCCCGTTGATTTCCGTTCCGAGCGGACGCTTTCCGCGGGCACGGCTTCAGCCTCCTCGTCACTCCGTTCCTGCGGGGTCTTCAGCTCGCGCTGTTCCCGCTGGAGTCGCCGCTCTCCACTACAATCAACTAGTTTTTACTATAAAAAAGAACTTTTTCAGTGGCTTCCCATAAGCCAGACAACTTCGTCGTCAGTCTTATGGCTTCGGCTACCCCTTATAAGGCGTCTTCGCTCAGTTTCTTTAGGTATTCTATTTGTTCAATTATATAGGTGCTAACAGAAATACTCTTATAGCATTCCCTTTGTTGAAGGTATTCCTTTTACATCCGGATTGATTGCACTTGCCACGCGCAATGCACGTCCGAATCCTTTAAAAATTGATTCGATAATATGGTGACTGTTTTTTCCATACTGCAGATTAATATGCAATGTCACTTTTGCATGGCTTGTGAAAGCTTGGAAAAATTCTTCAACAAGCTCTGTATCGAATTCTCCTACTTTATCTTTTAACCCATCTACGTTATAGACAAAAAATGGACGCCCGCTAATATCGATCGAAACTGTTGATAACGCTTCGTCCATCGGTGTTGAGACTGTCGCGTAGCGCTCGATGCCTTCTTTTGTTCCCATACTCCCGTAGAAAGCCTGTCCTAATGCGATGCCGATATCTTCGACGGAGTGATGCTGATCTACTTCGATGTCTCCATCACAACTGACTTTCAAATCGAATCGCCCATGATTCGTGAATAACGTCAGCATATGATCCAAAAAGCCGACCCCTGTTTTTATCGTTGAATTTCCGCTGCCATCAATCGTAAAGTCTAATTCAATCTTTGTCTCCGCTGTCTGTCTTGAAATCGATTTACTTCGCATAAAAATTCGCCTTCCTTACCTGAATTGAATTTGCGTGAGCTGTTAAACCTTCCGCATTCGCAATTGTGATGATGTCATCTGAAACTTCTCGCAGTGCTTGCTCTGTATAGTGAATGATGCTCGACTTTTTCATAAAGTCATAAACACCTAGCGGCGATGAGAACGCCGATGTCCCGCTTGTCGGCAATGTATGGTTGGGACCTGCCATATAATCGCCCAATGCCTCTGGTGAGTAATTCCCTAAAAAGATTGCTCCGGCGTTACGAATGAACGGCAATTGTTCCATCGGGTTTTCGACCATAAGCTGTAAATGTTCCGGCGCGAGTTGATTAACAAAGTTATAAGCTACATCCAATGAATCCACAAGAATGATACGCCCGTTAGCGGTTATCGAAGCTTCGATGATGCTCTTTCGATCCGCTTGTTCAATTTGATTTATCACTTCTTTTTGAAGCGCTTCAGCAAATGATCGGCTTGTCGTCACACAGATTGCAGTGGCACGTTCATCGTGCTCTGCTTGTGATAACAAGTCAGCCGCGACAAAATTGGGTATCGCACTATTGTCTGCTACAATACAAATCTCACTCGGTCCTGCAATCATATCGATGGCAACATCCCCGAACACCCATTTTTTTGCACGCGCTACAAATGCATTTCCCGGACCCGTGATTTTCGCTACTTTTTTCACCGTTTCTGTTCCGTATGCCAATGCCGCAATCGCTTGTGCACCGCCAATTTTATAGACAATGTCCACCCCTGCTTCTTGAGCTGCCACGAGGACATGGGGATTCACTTTTCCGTCTGCCTGAGGCGGTGTCACCATGGCGATTCTTTCAACTCCCGCAATCTTCGCCGGGACGGCATTCATCAGAACCGTTGAAGGGTAGGCCGCTTTTCCTCCCGGTATGTAAATACCGACACTGTCCAACGGCGTTACTTTCTGGCCAAGAACAATTCCATTTTCCTGATTGACAACCCACGTCTCTTCCAATTGTATTTCATGGAAGACTGTGATGTTGTGCTTTGCTTTTCGCAAGGCGCTCAAGAACTCGGCTGTGACTAGCTCCTGTGCCTCGGTAAACTCTTCAGCTGAAACGATCAGGTCATTTAGCTGCACTCCGTCAAACTGCTCGGTATAGCCTTTTAATGCCTGATCTCCATCTTCACGGACTGTTTCGATAATTCCAAGTACAGTTCGGTCAAATTCAAAATTAGTTGTTTGTACTGCCGTTTGCAGTTCTAGCTCATCGGTATATTGTTCCAACGTTACAATTCGCATAATTTATCACTCCAATACAGCTTTTAAGTCCGATATGAATTGCTGAATCTGGCTCGTTCTTGTTGCATAGCTCGCTTTATTAACAATTAATCGTGCACTGACATCTGCAATTGGTTCCAAGACGACCAATCCATTTTCTTTTAACGTCTTGCCCGATTCCACAATATCTACAATGACATCTGCCATACCGATCAGCGGAGCCAATTCGATGGAACCGTTCAATTTGATGATTTCAATACGAATGCCTTTGCTGTCAAAATAGGCTTTTGTCACCGCTGGATACTTTGAAGCGACTGTCAGCAATGCACTGCTCGGAAATTGCTTATCCGGAAATCCTGCAACCGCAAGCTGGCATTTTCCAATACCAAGATCTAACAGTTCGTAGACATCTACCGGGTCTTCCATAATTGTATCTTTACCGATAATCCCGATATCGGCTGCTCCTTTTTCCACATAAGTCGGTACATCGACTGCTTTCACAAAAATAAGTTTCACTTTATTTTCATCATCGAATAGTACTAGCTTTCTGCTTTTTTCATGAAAACCTGAAAATCGGATGCCTGCTTTATCAAAAAGGGTTAATGCTTTGTCCGCTGTACGCCCTTTCGCCAAGGCGATAGTTAGAGTAGTCATTTCTGGTCGATCCCCCCTACGAGTAAACCCAGCAACTCTTTCAAATCTAAGAATGAAGTGGTTTTATCTTTATATAGAAATGAATTACTCTCTTTTTCCAAACATATCGAGTAAATACTTTGTCGTCGATCTGCCTGTTCCTTGTTCGTTGAAAATAAAAGAACGCTAAAATTCCGTTCGCGCAGTTCATTGGCAATGGCAATAGCTTGTTCTAATTGATCAGCTACATAAATGATTTTAACGTCAATCGGAAATCGGGAAATGATGTCTTTGCTTTCAGTTGCCTTTACCAACGATTCAATTTCACACGCAAAACCAATTGCCGGAAGTGCAGTACCAAATTCATTTCCCAACTCATCGTAGCGGCCGCCCATCAAAACAGGTTTCCCAAACTTCTCGACATAACCTTGAAAAATAACACCTGAATAATAACCCATATGATTGATCAGCCCTAAATCGATAACGATATAGTGTTCCAATCCGTACATTTTCAATATACTGTAGACATCCATTAAGTAATCGAGTGTCTGTCTCATTTTTTCCGTAAGGGCAATTCCTTTCATACTCTCGCTCACATCTATAGCATTGCCATATAAAAAGGGAATCCGTTCGATTACTTCTCGAACTTCATCGTCAACTTCCAATTTTTTAAGAAAGGGACCAATTTCCACTACATTTTTTGCTTGAATCAATGACTTCAACTGGTTGACTTGTTGCAATGTGAGCGGCAGGTCTTGGACAAGTTCATTGAAAAAGCCTGCATGCCCCAATTCAATTTTGATATCATTGAACCCTAAATCTTTCATTAAGTGACAAGCAAGGGCAATCACTTCTGCATCAGCTTCAGGCGAACTATCGCAAAAGTATTCAATACCCGCTTGTGTACGCTCAACACTGTCATTTTTATCAAATGGTTGGCGGAAAACTTCTTGTACATAAAAGTATCGAAGTTCACTTGAAAGATCGGGGACGTTTTGTACCAATTCGCGTGTGATTGGAATGGTAACATCAGGGCGTAAGACTAATACTTCCCCTGTATGATCAATTACTTTTATCATTTCATTTTGATTGATCGAACTTTTCACTCTTGAATATAAATCATATTGCTCGAAAGCAGATGTTTTGATTCGTTTGTAGCCATACGTTTTAAAGCGTTTATTAATGCTTTTTATGATTCTTTCAAACTTTTCATTATCACTTAACATCTGTTCTGGATACTCTTCATTTCTCACCATTTTCAACACCTCTACTTTATCACTTTACTACACTAAAGTTATTTAGTACTATAAGGGTATACAGAAGAAAAGTCAACAGGAGGATTGATTAGTAATGTTTGATTATCACATGCACAGCTCTTTCTCAGCAGACTGCCCTGTTCCAATGGAAGATATGATTAAAGGAGCCATTCAAAAAGGGCTGACTGAGATTTGTTTTACGGAACACATCGACTATGAATATCCGGACGATACAATCGTTTTTGATTTTGATAAGAAGGAATATGCCAGTAAATTGAAAGAGATGCAGAACAAATATGAAGGGCGTATAGTTATTAAAAAAGGCATCGAAATCGGTGTACAACCTCATATATTAGACAGATACGATGAACTAATGGACAAGGAAAAATTCGACTTTGTCATCTGCTCCATGCATACCGTGGAGAAAAAGGGATTACATTACGGGGAATTTTTTGAGGGGAAAACAATAGAAGAAGCTCATGGCATTTATTACAAAGAATTGTTATACTGCGTGAAAAACTATAAGCAATTCAATATTCTTGGTCACGTCGATCTGGTGAAACGCTATTCAAAAATACAATGCGAGAAACCTTTCCATGATGAATTAACTGACCTTTTTAATGTTATCATTCCTGAAGGCAAAGGAATCGAGTTAAATACTTCCGGCGTCCGCTATGGATTGGCGAGCGGCATGCCGAGTAATGATGTTTTGAAGCTTTATAGACAATGCGGTGGTGAAGTCATCACACTTGGTTCTGATGCTCATAAACCCGAAGATATCGCCTTCCAGTTTGGCGAATCACTGCAATTACTTGATTCGATTGGATTTAAATATATCACTACATTTAATAATCAAAAACCCGAATTCCATTCAATTTCGCATTTGCTTTGATAGAAAACGGTCTCGCCTTCTGACTAAAGAAGTACGAGACCGTTTTTTATTATCTGGATTATTTAGCTTGTTTACTGTTAGAAATGAAATTAACAAACATTTTTGCAGCTTGTGCACGTGTTGTAGAATTGCTCGGCATGAATTTACCTTCGAACCCGTTTGCAATGTTCAATTCGTGGAGCATTGAAATGGCATTGACCGTTTCTGCACCGTAGTTTCCTAAATCAGAATAAGGAGCTTTTTGAGCCGAAGTGTATGGAGCCCCCATTACGTGCTTATATGACCGTTCAATCATCAAAGCAAGCTGCGCGCGCGTTACTGCTTCGGTAGGTTTGAAGCTGCCATAGTCCCCTTTGACAATACCATATTTATACGCTGCATTGATTTCAGCTTTCGTTTGAACCGCATAGTTAGTGATATCCCCAAATGGAGCCACTTCATCCGTTTTCAAATTCAGTGCACGAACAACCATTGTTACAGCCTGCACGCGTGATAAGTTTTGATTTGGCTTAAAAGTGCCATCCGCGTAGCCACCAACGATTCCCACCGCTGTTGCTTGAGCGATATAGCTCTCCAACCCGTGACCGGCAATATCCGTATATAGTGTTGGTGTAGTTGAACCTGCAACCGTTACACTGATTGTCGGGTTATGAATACTCTTGTTTCCCGCTTGATCTACCGCGATTACTGATAAGATATTTGTTGTATTATCAACAAGATTTTCGACTTTATAAGTAGAAACGTCTCCATTTACCGTTGCCAGTTTTTCTTCCCCATTGTAAAGTTCATAACTCGTTACGGCTACATTATCACTTGCTGGTTGCCAGTTTAAGTTAACCGAATTTGGACCCGCCGGATTGGCGACGAGGCTGCCAGCCGTGTCCCATGGATTAGCTGCTAGCATATTCGGCCAAAATAGCTCCGTCACTTTTTTATAGCCTGCTTCACTCAAATGGATATTTTCCGGATTCGGAAGGTAGACCTTGTAGTCTGACGCAATTACATCGCCAGTTGGTACGAAGATTGCTTGCGTACCTTCCAGCCCTGTTGTAATTGTTTTATTCAACACACTTAGCAACTGCTTCAGGAGCGGCTGCAAGTCTTCAGACATATAAGGAAACGGATTGTAATAACCCATTACATATACTTGCGCATCCGGATTGATTTGGTTAATTTCGGTCATAATTGCTTTGTAATTACTCCCTACTTGCTGGAGACCTGTCACTAGCGCCTTCTGATCAACAGTCGTTTTACCTGTAGTCGGATCTTTTTTGATAAGCGGTAATACATCATTGGCTCCAGCGCTAATTGTTATAATCTCTGCGTCTTTGATAGATTTTTGAAGTTCGGCGGTCTTTGCTATATAGCCAAACCCATAGACATCCTTCGTTACATTCTGTTGGATATCGTTTAAAACGTCTGTCGACTTATACCCCGGGAAAGAAAAGCCTTTGTTATACGACTTCAAAGTTCCTATCTCTTGAATTGACTCGGCTAAAAAATCTGCATAGCCTTTTCCTAATTCATTATTTGGAGTGACGCCCGCTGCCAACGAATCGCCTAGAGCAAGATAGTCGATTGGTACTGTCCAGGAAGGTGCACTCGTATCTATTTCTGCCGCGGAAAAATGGTACGGCACTACAAGCATTTGAATCATCAGTGCTACTGCAAAAAGCAATCGTAATTTCATCTTCTTTTTCGCCATATTATGCCCCCTAGTTAATGTTTTTTGGACCTCTTTCATTTGGTAACGCTTCTTGTCATCCACTTTCGACTTGGAAACTATCAAACCTGAACTATCTATACTAATTCGCCACGGAATACTAGTTCTCCTCCACAATTACTTCTTATATAACTTCATTAAACCGCTGCGCTACTAGTCTTAGGGCTTCGGCTACCCCTTAAAAGGCGCCTTCGCTTAGTTTTTATAGCCATTCATTTGTTCAACATATATAGTCGATTAGTATTGGAAACACTTGCTTACGAAAATGAAAAAGTTATTCTTTTCCGGCTTTCAAAATAAATAAGCAACCGCCAATATGACAGCGGTTGCTTGTTTACTTTCCTAAAATATATGTTTTCACAAGGGCAATGCGCTCCCGCATAGTCAATTTTACAGCTACTATTTTGGGGGTTACAGCCGCTACTGCATCTGATTCGAGATTAAGGCTGGCCGCAATTTTCCGCGCTCTTGCCAGATGATAATCACTAGTAATAATTGTGACAGATCGAATTTCAGTTGGCATTAATTTTTTCGAGAATAAAATGTTTTCATACGTGGAGGTAGACGCTGTCTCTAAAATTAGACGCTCCGAGGCAACACCATTCTCCGTTAAAAACTGCCTCATCGCTTCCGCTTCACTGATATGCTCATCGGGACCTTGCCCGCCGGATAAGATCATTTTCACGTGTGGATGTTCATTGGCGTACCGTAGCGCAGCATCCAAGCGATATTGCAAAGACAGTGAAGGGGCTTCTCTTTTTACTTTAGCGCCAAGCACAATTGCATAGTCATTCGTGCCATCTGCTGAAGGTTCCAATCCTTCATCCATCCATTTCCCTGTTAACCACCATAAAAAGATGCCAGAAACAGCGATTGCGATTATAAAAAAGACTGCTACTTTCTTTGACTTTTTCAATACACTCACTCATTTCAACTGTTCTACGGAAATTTCATTCTTCGTCAACAAGTCTATGTAAAACGAATCCTTTCCGATCGAATAAACTCTATCGCAAATAGTTGTAATTTCGTCCATATCATGGGATGTATACATAATCATTTTCCCTTGCTGTTTCGCCAATTTATGCAAATACGTTCCAATTTCCATTTTGGATTTAAGATCAATGCCGACTGTAGGTTCGTCTAGCAACAGTAAGACTGGATCATGGAGCAGGCTGATGGCCATGTTCAATTTCCTTTTCATGCCGCCAGATAATGACTGAACACTTTCTTTCCAATGAGTCAACTGCATTTCTAAACAAAGTTGCCGACATTCCTCTTTTGTCCGTTTTTTCCATGACAGCTTTTCAAAAAATAGCATGTTCTCTTCAATCGTGAACTCTTCCCAAACAGATATGTCTTGTGGAACATAACCGATTATCCGTCTAATTTTTTTCACATCATTTACGTAGGATAGATCATTTAATTGAATGTCGCCTTGTGTCGGCTGCATTACTGTTGCCAATAGTTGAAGCAATGTTGATTTACCGGCTCCATTTTCCCCAACAAGACCAACAATTTCTCCAGGCTTCATTTGAAAAGATACATCTTCCAAGACAAGCTTTTCCTTGTAGGTTTTCTGCAGTCCCGTTACGTTAAGCATTTACCTTCCCTCCTTTATAGATCCAGGCAGCAAGCAGAGCGACCGTCATGAAAATCCATATGTACGGTATTGTCCCATTCAATAATGACTGGACCGGACTGAGTTGTTCAATCCACGGCCACTTTCCTGTTAACCCATCCAACGGTATGATCGATCCGCCTACTACAACCAGAAGCAGAGCAATACCCAGGCTACTAATATAGTACATGAATAATTGCTTATAAACGCTTGCAAGCAAAAACGCAAGCAAATTTATCGTCAGCCGGAAAGCAAAAAGTGAAACCAGAACTCGGATTGTCAGTGCCTCCTGGAATAATGAAGAGAAGAGGAACGCTGTGACGAGATCCATGAGGAAAATACTCACTGTAAAAAAGGATAGCGATACAAGTGCATATTTTTCAAACGTTATTTCTGTAAATAACCAACGCTGGCGCATCGATGGCCGGTTCTCTTTTAACATCCAGTCGAACAGGAAAAATGTCGTTATGATTGCGAAGAATGCCCAAACACCCCATACGTTCACCAGTGGCGGCGTTTGTTCTAACGCTGTATGCTCCATATCATAATAAGAAAAACTCGATTGGAGTAGCGCTTCGCTTTTTTGTTTCTCTCGGCTATTGTCAATAATTTCTTCGTAGTTCCATTTAGCTATCATGCCGTAATCTGAGAATAATTGTTTGATGACAAAAGCTGCTTTTGAGCGAGCCGCATCTTGCTGAGCATAAGACGTAATCGTTTCAACTACTGATTGGTATGCAAATGATCGATTAGAGGAATATGCCTCGATAAGCTGGTTTCGACGGTTTGCAAGTATATTATCCTCATACCCTTCACGAATAACGAACACACTATCCAACTCATGCTGTTCCAGTTTATGAAGTGCTTCATTCAAGGAAAGGAACTGAATATGGAGAAGCTCAGTACTCGCTATTTCCTCCACTAGATGTACTGCCATGTCAGTTTGTTCTTCAACTACAAGCGCTATCGGCACTTTCATTTCCTCTTGCCACGTTTCAACACTTTGCATGATTAGTACTGTCATACTAACCGGTAGAAGTAACCAACATATAAGGCTTTTCCATTCTTTTTTCAAACGCATCCATCGTGTGGCCATACTATTCTTCATCGGATTCGCCTCTCTTTTCCGACTGTTGACAACCATAGAAGAAGTAGACCCATAGCTGCGAAGACTGCCAATGTTGTAAAGTCCGCATAGTTTCGCTCTTCTAGCACGATATCAATCATCCAATTCAAGCTTATGTTTGAAAAGAAATATGGTAAGACACCTTGGATCGCTTGTGGAAAATAAAGTGTCGGGATAACTGCACCACTTGCAAAAATCATCATAAATGTATATAGACTTTGCAATAGAAGAACAACTTTCCGGGATACAATCCATACATCGATTAGCGCTATGCCGACTAAAAACAGCAATGCATAAAAAATAGTGAATATGCTCAATCGTAAATAATCCATAGAAAGCAGTTCAAACCCAATAAACTTATTTGCGATGAAAAATACTACCGCCGCAACAACAAGGCTAAATCCCAAACAGATAAGAATTCGTGCTATGATACGTTGCCACATTGTTACACCGAATAATTTCATCCGAATTAGCATTGAGGAATGCTCCTCTTTCCCTAAAACAGTATAGATAGCGAACAGCCAGACAGACATGGTTATAAACCAGCCTGCTAATATGTAATAGTGGGTTGGTGATGAAGTCGCTACATTTGTAATCACTTCTTCATCAAGTAGCTTATCTTTTCCAAGGGTATATAAACTGAAGTCCATAAACTGTTGAAACATCATATCCTGACGTTCTTTTTTCGGCATATCTGTCTTTTTTGCATACTCATTGATGGTCAAAATATTCGACTGGGCCGCAGCGATATAGCGCATCATACTCTCTACTAACTCTTTGACGAGAAAACTGTCTGTCGGACGCAATGGATTTCCGTAAATCGGGATTGTCACAGACTCCCCTTCATACAAATCTTCCGTAAAGCCGCTTGGAAATTCGAAATAGGAACTGATTTCATTTTGCTCCATCAGCTGTTCAGCAATGTCCTTCGTTATCGATACGATTTGGATGAATTGATTACCTGAAGCTGTTTCTTCCAGCAGACCACTAAACAGCATCGTTTCCTTCGTTCTGTCTTCATCAACTAAAGCTATTCGAATTGGCGAATTTTCTTCGGGCAACAGCAAACCAGCCACCAGACCCAGAAGTAAACCAATCAAAAAAATTGGAAACAGAAAAAGAAGAAGAAGTGTTCCCCACTTCTTCTTCAACTGTTTATTATATTGACGCATGAAAAATAATATTCTTCTAATGGACAGCAAATTAGTCACTTCCATTCTATCAATTACGCAGGACGCGTCAATCTTAGTGAGTTCTCCCTATTCAGTCTAGGTTTGAGCCCTGCTGAATGAAATTAAAACTCGCCTATTTCACCTTGTAAATCTTCCATAAACCCGAACGCCCATTCTTGGACTTTCACCAAGGTTTCTTCCGCGAAGACTTCAAATTCTTCCTTACTCATTTTCCCAAGATTTATTGTGTCTTCAGTTTCTGCTGGCATATCTACTTTTTTCACAATTTTTCCTTGCTGCTTCAGAACTAGGTTGAACATATTATCGCCCATTGTTTTTTCGCTGAAAGAAAATTCATGATTTGCTTTCATTGAATCGCTTTCGTGTGTGGCATTCCCTTTCCAAATAATAGCCGGGTCCATATCTCCATCCGAAAAACCAAATGAACGTGTGAATGTCCGTTTTTTACCTTTTAATTCTTCTTTTCCTTTGTAGATGAATTTCACATCATCCATCGATAAAGTAATAGTATCAGTAGATTTTTGATCTTTCCACGCCAAATCACCTTTTACATTGACGGTATTTTCATCACCGAAGGAATCTTTTGCACCAAACACGAAGTCCCACTTCTGCTCAGCCTTCTCTAGCAATTGAGTTCCACTAACCATTAATGTATCAAGATTTTCCTTATCTTCTCCAACGCCCATTGTGAATTCGCGTTTCACAATTTTGTTTGAACGATGCCAGATTGTAGACTGCAGTCCGTTAGGTAGCTTTATAGAATCCACACCCTCAATCGCTTCGTCAAGTCCGTCTTCAAACCCATCCATGATTGTCGCAATTTCGTCGTCGGAAGTATCGCCAGCGAATGTAGATAGTGTAAGCTGTTCTTTTAATATAGCTTTAAGTTTTTCATCTTTTTTCGCTTTCTCCAGTAAGTTTTTCAGCACTGTTTTCAGTTGCTGTTCTGTAAGATCCATCTTAACTTTTTTTGTCTTCATTTTTTTATCATATACTGTAATTTCTTCTTTTTCACTTGTAAATGCTTCCTCAGGAATCTCTTTCATGAGATACGCAAGATACTCTTTTTCGAGATATGTACGTGATTCTTCCGTAACTGAAAAGCCATCTTCAAATAACTGAGATAATCCTAAGTTTTCATTTCCATCATAATCTTCATCTTCAAACTCTCGCATCATCTTCCCGAAGTCTTTATCATCGAATCTAACTAATTCATCGAGAAAAGGTACGGAAGCTACAAGTTTCTCCGTTGTTACAAATAAAGAACCAAAGTCCACTTTCAAACTCCCTAGTTCTCCTCTGAGGTCCACTTCTATTTGTTTTTTTACTGGGTCATAGACTTGTTTGCTGGAAATTTTAGTACTGTTGACAATGCTCTGTATTTCTTGCATTTCATAGTCAACAGATGGGTCATTCCATTCGCCTGACAAGTCAAAATTTGTTTCAACCGGTTTTTTCTTCTGAACTTCCAACCAATTTAATTCATTCTTATAACGATCTTCAATGATTTCACCCATTTGCTTAAACGATTCAGCTTCTGCTAAAAAATATTGTACTTTCGGTGATTTATTCACTAAGAAAAATGCCGATACACTGCCACCCACAACTACTAGTGCGGTCAAAATCATAATCACTAACAACTTCGGCGACTTTTTCTTTCCAACTTTTTCTTCCAAACTTTTCTCCCCCTAAATTAAAATCATGAATTATACAAGTTTCTCCAAAGTTGAGACTTTTATATATTCACATTTTTTCATACTATCATATGCTATGTCTTTACTCAAAAACAATTTGGAGAAAATCGCCTTTCATGGATAATTGGTAAAATATAACTAGGGTGCTTCCTCCCAACCAAGGTATCACTCTATATAAAGAACCTTCTACTATTCTAAAGTAGAAGGTTCTTTAAAGGACAGCCAATTATCTCCACCTATATATGTTGAATAAAAGAATCCCATTGAATCTGCTGTGGCGCAGTAATGAGAAAGATGTAATTCAGGGTGTGGATTGTAGATCGCTTGGCGCTTTGGGGATGCCTCCCACCATAAGCCGAGCAGCTTCGCCGCTAGTCTTATGGCTTCGGCTACCCCTGTAAGGCGCCTTCGCTCAGTTTATACACCGGATTCAGTATTTCAACATATAGAATTATACTCAAGAAAGACGCACTCCGGGTTGCAGATTTCATCACAGATAACGATATGCGCTTTCTCAAATAGCCCATCCAGCGAAGGC
>DYWT01000253.1 GCA_020742515.1 Sporosarcina psychrophila | reverse complement strand
ATCTAATTTAGCTTGAAGTTCTTGTTTAGACACTCTGATTGTCTCTTCCAAATCACTAATTGCTTGAGTAGTTACTGCTTTTACGTCTGTTTTAACCTTTTCATTCGCGGCATTCCCTGCAGCTCCTGTGTATTCCCCTAAATCATTTTTCGCATATTTAAGGGCGTCATCACCAGCTTGATTAATTAAACCTTTTGCAAAGATTGATAAGCTGTCAAATTGACCGGACAGATAAGTGTTGATATGTGCTTGTTGATCTTTTATTGCATCGATATGTTCACGGCTTAGTTTCTCAATATTTTTATTTGCTACACCTGCTTGGGCTACGCCCTTCTCATTAATACTGTTTGTAGCATCTGTTTTCAGTCCTTTATATTCAACCGTTAATCCCTCAACTTTACCGCCCGCGTATGCTGCAACTTGTCCCGCTACATTTTCGGATGCCTTTCCAAATTGCCCGTCATACCAATTTTTGAGGTTTGTGCCTGCATCTGTTGCACCGAACGCTACTCCTGCACCTGTTACGAGTCCAAATACCATTGTTCCTGCGATTACTTTACCTTTTACTGTTTTGATCATTTTATTATCCCCTTTTATCATATTGGTTTGTATGAGTGCTTACTCGCTAAATACTTCTTCTACCATTTTTTCGAAATCCTGTTCGATTCCTGCTTCAATGTTCAACTTGTCCACATAATCATCGAAGTTTATGTTTTTAAGTTCAACAGCTGTGTCATTCAGGCTTTTTATTGTTTGACCTTGATATTCTTCAATACCATTTTTCGCATTCTCTACCTTTTCGTCGCGGAAAAATGCGAGTGTTTCATCAATGTTTTCTTTTGATTCTTCTAGAAAATTATTGACCTCTTTAAAGATCAATAACATGCCGGTTGCAGTAGTTGCACCTAACTTTTCACTTTCTTTCTGAAATGCTTCCTTATACCAGGCGGAAAGATTTTGCGCCGAATTGCTACTCGCGTAGATTGTTCCTGCGCTTAACATAAGTGTAATCAGCAGAAAAACGCCAAGAATTTTTTTCATCTGTGACACCTCTTTAGTAAATTTCATACTTCTTCATACAACGATCTCCTCCAATACCTTGTTCGGCTCCTTGCCGTTTTTGTAACTACTTTTAGTATAGGAGGATTGTTCTTCGACAACCTCACTCCAAAGTGTAATTTCCAGATATCTTTTGTCTACTATGCTTTTCTACTTTAGTTTAGGGTTGGTACACTTTTGTACCAGTTCGACCCTAGCTGTAAGGGTGAATCGCTAAGTAATTGAAAGGCACTACTATATAGAAGAAATGCTAATTATTCCTTTTAATCCTTTTCCCCTTAAGTTATCAGTGGGTAATTAGTAATTGAATAGTCGTGATTCGATAAAATACAAGTTATTAACCGAAAAAAAGAACCCCATCAACCGCATAAGATGACGTAATATTCAATTCCAATTGGTTATACTGAACTATATAAAAGAATATCATTTACGGAAACTGTGAAATACATCCTTCATATGGGCACCTTGGATGTATGGAGTTATTGGTGCAACCGGCCTGATTAGATTTGGACATAATGTTCAATTTAATCGGGTTTTTATTATGAAATGAGGAGGAGTGGTGGTGGAAATTATCAAGTTTCTAGTTACTAAGCTAAAAGGGTACAAAAAGAAGACTCCCCTAATAGATTCAGGACAAGCACATGTTGATAAAGATTCGATTAAAGTGGATGATACGTATCAAGATACGATGGAGCTCATCAGGTCCATTCACCACTTAACAGATCACTATCCTTCTACTAAGAGCCCTCTGATGTTAATTGAAGAAATAACAGCCTTTGTCATCAAGCGTACGAAAAGTGATGAAGCTTTCTTTTGGTTAACGGATGTAGATCATCAAAATAGCTATCTAGCATCTTCCACGAATAATACCCGTATAGAATCTGAACTAAAAAAAGAATGGCATACTTTACGTGGGAAGAGAGGACTGTTTGTCGAAATGATGAACGGGGAGTGGTACGGGATGAGAGTCATTAGAACCACCACTAATACAGGAATTTTAGGCGTTAAGCTTTCCTGTTCAAGCGAGGCTAGAAAGGTATTCCTTCTCAACCATTCTTTTGAGTTTTCAGCTGAATTTAGTGAACTAATGCTAGATAGAATTCATACGGATCTTATGAAGAGTCAAATGATCATAATTGAAGAACAGAATCGTATCGCCAATGAAATACACGACAGTGTGTCACAACGATTATTTGGGATTGTTTATGCTCTGCACAGTTTACAGATGAAAAGTCGCACCATGACGAGTGAAGAATTAAAGGAAGAGCATCAATTCATTTCTCAATCGGCGAATACAACGATTAAGGAACTTCGTTCAGTTATATACCGGCTCAGCTCCATAAAGAAAGAGGAAAATCCATTTTTAATCCGTCTAAAAAACTACTTGGACGAGTACTCGCGGTTAAATGATATAGAGATTGATTATCAACTAACAGGCGATGAAGCGTTAATCTCAGATCACTTAAAGCAAGCGCTTTATAGAATCATCTGTGAAGCTTGTGGTAATGCGGTTCGCCATGGACAGTGCACGGCTATTGAACTCAAGTTATCTCTATTGGTTGATAAAATCGTATTGGACATTCAAGATAACGGAAGCGGAATCCATTCATATGATTATGACGCTAAGAATAGAAACGGAATCGGTCTCTTTAATATGCAAAACATAGTAAGCTCTTTTATTGGCACGTTTTCAATTGGTAGTTTTCATGGTTCCGGAACAGAAATACGGATTGAGATTCCAAATTTAAAAATGCTACAGAAGGAAGAGGCGGTTGGGTAATGAAAGTTGTTATTGTAGATGATCATCCATTAGTTAGAAAAGGATTAACCTCTATCCTTTCTTTAGACGGAGCCATGGAGGTCCTTGGAGAAGCGGCGAACAGTAAAGAAGCGCTAACTCTCTTTCGTACTACTGAACCCGATTTAGCAATTGTCGATCTTCGTTTAGCCAATGAATCCGGTTTGGAGTTAATTGCAACTGCGAAACAGCGAGGCGTGACTTGTAAATTCGTTGTGCTAACTTCATCAACGGCAGAGCACGACTTTAAGCAAGCAAAAGTAATTGGAGTCGATGGGTATGTATTAAAAGAGGCATTACCTGAGGAACTGCTCCATGCCTTGCGAATTATCAGCAAAGGCAGAAAGTATTATGACCCTGGTGTATTTGATTTGGTGATGAGATCGGAAGAAAGTCCTTTCGAAGATGAGCGGCCTATCGACCAACTGACGCCAAAGGAAAAGGAAGTATTACTTGAACTCGGCATGGGACTTTCCAATAAACAAATCTCTCAAGCTTTGTACATTACGGAGTACACTGTAAAAAAACATGTTAGCCAAGTATTAGCAAAGCTAGAACTGGCCGACCGCACACACGCTGCACTGTATGCCAACGCAAAAGGTTTAGTGACGTATAGTGTTAATTGAATACTTCTCAAAAAGATCCTGCAATTGCTGGCTTTGCGGGATTTTTTTATGGATTGGATTGGATTGGATGACAGTCACCAAGACAATTTCGTTGAATGAGTAATTGAATTGTACTTGAATTGACTTGGTGACTGTCACCTAGCAGGGGATATGCTCGTCCATCCTCATAATAACCGTATACACTTTACTCTATCAGTCCCACTCCACAATCGGATTCTTCGTAACACAATCAATATGCACATTTGTTTTAATAGTGCCACCAAATGTGTGGTTTGAGCCGAATGCGACGTGAATGGTATTATAGGCTTTTTCGTCTTCTAGGATATTGCCTGTTAGGCGGGCTGCGTGGTTTGTACCAATTCCGAGTTCGCAAAGGAAGCGTCCGTCACCTTCGCCCAGAAGTCCAAGTAATATTTCTCCATTATTACCGCTCGCATTCACCAATCGGCCTTTTTCGATTGTAAGGATGACTGGTTCTTCCAGCAATCCGATTCCAGAAATGGAACCGTTTATTTCAATTGACCCTTCAGTTGCTCCTTCGATAGGTGCAATATAGGCTTCTCCAGATGGAAGATTTCCGGATGCCGCCTTCGTTCGGTATACACCGGTACTTGGAACACCGTCTCTGCCCTCAACGGGAATAACCAGTTCATGTTGCTCGCCTGTGCGGATTGTTACCGTTTTGGCACCCGTGAGTTTGGCAGTCATTTCATGCGTTTCTTTTTCCACAACGCTATAATCGGCAGCCATCGCACCATTTAGGAACATGTCTTCCGTAATTCCTGGCATTGTTATGACGCTGATTCCTTTGGCGTTTGCGCTTTTCCGAGCGACGGTGTGTGTCAATGAATGCTTCGTCAGACAAAACACCAGCTCATACTTCAGCATTTCAGCCACCGTTTCTTCAGGCGGTTCTTCGCCCGATTTTGTTCTGTCTGCCATAATATGTGTACTTATTTGCCATCCGTCTTTCTCCAATGCATCTCCGAATTTTCTGCCCAGTTGTTCTGTGCTGTAATCTGTAAGTATAAGGATATTGACGGTTTTATCGATTGAAAAGTTGTTGACCATCAATGTTGAGACTGTTTGTTGAAAGTTTTTCATTTTTTCTCCACCCTTTCGTTTCGATAAATAAACACTTAGTAACACGAAGAATAACGCGATAATAGTTCCAATTCCCAGTGGTTCATTCAACAGAATAAAGCCTAAGAAAATGGTTGTAATCGGCATCAAATACGTGATGGACAATGCAAAAATAGCACCACTCGATTTCACAATATAATAATAGAGAAGATTTCCCACGCCAGAATTTAGCGCGCCCAACATGACGAACCCGCCGACGTTGCGCAAATCCATCATCCCCTGAAAACTATACGGATCCACCATCAACATGATAGGGCCAGAATAAAGGGTACCCACAACCATTGTAACAAATGAAAGCGTATAAACAGAATACCCTGTTAAATATTCACCTGTCAAAACAGCAGACATAGCATATAAACTGACCGCAAAAAGTAATAGCATTGCGCTGCTCAGCCTGAAACCTTCACTCGAAGCTGAACCAATCACAAATGCAATAAAGATACCGGTAAAACCGACAACTACACTTAAGATTTCTTGCCTATTCACTTTAACTTTCAACAAGAACACAGTAATGAGCAATCCAAATACAGGGCCGGTTGCATTTAACACAGCGCTAATCGTTGTGTCCAGATTGCGCAAACTAAAACTCATAAAAACCCAAGGAACCCCAGCACTCAATAACGTGATGAAGGCTAATCGGGGCAGCCTTTTCAAGAGTGGCTTTTCCTTTTGTCTCAGAAAGAACGGAAGCAGTACTAATCCACCGAATAAACAGCGAAAAAAGACGATTGAGACAGGATGAAAATCTGGTAATAGTAATTTTGTAAAGTAAAAAGTCGATCCCCATAAAAGGCTTAAAACTAATAATGCAATAATCGGCATTTCACTACCCCCGATTTAAAAACAGATCCGGTTTCCCGGATCTATGAAGATATATATTCAGATATAATTCGAGCTGTAAGTGTGCGAGGAAGTATAACAGGTAACCCGCTTCCTTTTACCGCTTCTGTCTTGTGCAACTCGTTATACCCCATGCAATCCAATACAATTATATCGGCACCTTGTCTTTTTAAAGATCGCGCGGCCCCGGCAACATCGCTCTTCTCATAGGGCGAAGCAACTTCAACGAACAGTTGTAAGTTTTGTTGTTTCCACTTTTCAACGAGTTGTTCTCTTTGCTCCTCCAAAGGAATTATTAGCCCTAGTGATCCTGATGCGAGTATTGCACTGACCACATGATTCAAAACTTTATCGGGATAAATGATTGGTTTTGTCGTTTTCAACATG
This sequence comes from Sporosarcina psychrophila, assembly GCA_020742515.1. Taxonomy (GTDB): domain Bacteria; phylum Bacillota; class Bacilli; order Bacillales_A; family Planococcaceae; genus Sporosarcina; species Sporosarcina psychrophila_B. The sequence goes on along the minus strand of DYWT01000253.1, from coordinate 24,837 downwards.
GGAAAGTCTCCCGTACAAAGCATAAGTATAATATCCGTTTCCTCTTCCAGTTTGGATAGCTCTGTTTGAAGTAACGGCAACAGCTTGCTTTTACCAATTTTTACAGAATTCCCGTTTCTTAACTTCGATATATACGTCGTGTCGGATACTTCTGGTGCAATCAGATGCATATTTGTATCTGACAAACTATCCAAACCGCCGCTCTCAATGATAGTGACTTTTGGTCCCACAATTGATTGAATCGAAGGCGTTACATCCGTGCGCGGTGACTGGCCGATTGTCAATACACCAACAACTCCAGTTGTCACGACTGTTCTTTCCCCAATGTTTGCAAGTGCTTCATCGTGCCATACAATCTCTCTAGACGATTAAATTCGTCAACATCATAAAACTCGAATTGACCTTGTGTGTATTCTTTTGCGACTTCAATACAATAGCGTACTGCTTGTGCCACATCTACTTCATGGCTAGCACCCGTTCCGCTACCTGGCACCGCAGATTTTGCTGTAATTGCAACTCCGACAACTGGAGCATCCGTCGCAACTGCTGGTTGAAGAATACTGTTAATATGATAAACGTCATTGCCATATGGGGTAATATCTTGTGTCGTTACTGCAAATGTAACAGGGAAATCCCCCGTCGTCATTTCCATAATGCGTAGTAAATCATCAGAGAACTTCAGTATATAACCCGATTTAACTGTTGGAGAAAGGGCGATTCCCTTATGATTGATCACACGGTTTCCTTTTGTTGTATCAATTGAAAGAACTGCATCCACTTCGGGTACGATTTCGTATTGATTCATAGTCAATATATCAACGGGTGATCCCATGAAGTCAACCGGCTCATGCGGTTGTGTTGGCGCATCCGGGCAAATATGAGTTGTCACATAGACATCTCCCGGTAATCTGTCGCCTTTAAAGGACATATTCGCCAACTTCACAGCAATTGTTACTGCTGCAGCCGCACCATCACCATCTGATACAAAACCAATCCGGTTCGGTCGGGCACCCAAGCCACCCAATCTACCAACAATCCCAAGTGTTGGTGCGTTACCTCCGCTTAATTTTCCATTAGTACCTTTAATAACAACTTTCACAAAATCCGTGGATCCACTATTACCTTTTACCGTTTCATATGTTGCTTCACAATGCTCAAACCCTTCGAATAGTTGAACAACCATTTCCCCACTTGCACTCGCATCATCTAGCAAATTCATAACGTCCATTGTATATTTCAATGACATATCCTCACCATTCCTCTCAAATTATTGTTTTTTGTATGATTGGTTCAATTGCACGTAATAACTTTTCATTGAACATTGTTGAACTAAGTTTCAAGTTTTCTTTCGGAACAGAAATAACGGCGATTTTTATGCCCTCTTTTATTTCTGCACTAACGAGTGGCAATCCCGTTTCCGCATCGAATGTCATAATTAGATCAGGGAACGTTCCTTTTCTTTCTCCATTCATTTCAGCGGTCATGTATTCGTTCCAAAATGTTAGTTCTAAGTCCCCTACTTGGACAATTCCTACGTCAAAGCCACCTGTCTCATCCAACACAAAGTTGTTTACAATTCCGGAATGGATAACCCTTCCCTTTAAATAAGAAGCAACTGCTTCAATTCGTTCAGGTCCTTCTGGTACAGAAAAGAACACTTCTCCTAACTCTATTGCTTGTGTAATTCCACCCACTGCTGCATGTTCTTTCACATATCCGATGTTTACGGGATTTCTACAAACAGCGACTATGCCCCCCGCTTGAACTGAAACGGCTCGGACAGCACTTGAAGATACATCGAGTGTTGCAGACACAACACCTTCAACTTTTTTAGGTCCTTTTCCTCCAGCAAAGGCTTGGATGGATGTGTAATCTTTCACTTCCGACAAATTTAAAGATCCCATAGAGCCTGTTGGATGTGCTCTTCCATTACAGGGAGCATCCAAAAATGGAAGCCCCATTGCTGCTGCCTGAAGCCAACCGTTTGTTGTCGTGGCTGCTCCATTTTCATTTGTCATCAAAGCCTTGATTGGTTTAATGAATTCCATTTGCATTCTTTCTACCGTAGAGACAAGCTGTGCGCTATCGACATAAATTTCCTTAGCGGAAGGAGCCCCTACTAACGAAACACAGGCTACATAATCTGTATCCTTCAATTCGTCTACCGTTATCAGTTCAGGTGCACCAATTTTAAAAGCGTATGCCGTTTTTTCAAGGCCTTCATCAATCCAACCTCCGCCTCCTCCACCTAGTATGCATCCTCCGTAAACCGCCTTTTTCGCATCTTCCATTGTCAATGTCCTTCTAGTCATTTAAACACCCTCCTGTTACTTTATTTTCCATAATGAAGTAAAGAAACTATAAATCGCATCCCCGGCTATAAATCCGGCAGCCATTGTATACATGGAACCTTCTGCTTCAGGTCCTTTGACTTTCAGAATAATAATCCTGATCAGGATACCTGCGACAACCGCCCAACCAGCGATTGGATTGATGATTAGCAAACCGGTAGCAAACAAAATCCCCATCTGCCTTTTCGGTCCACCAATTAATTGAATGATTGCTCCAGGAATCGCCCATAAAAGAAGAAGCATTCCTACACCACCAGTCAATCCCGATTCAATCGTCGTCGCATAAACTCGGTCTACTGGAGGTACAAGATCTTGGGCGAAGAAATTACCATGGAATAGTGACACCATCACGATTGCAACCCCAAAACCGATTAATGAGCTTTTAAGCTGTTGTCGGCGCCCAAATAGTTCCTGAGCTGCTGCCTGACCACTTCGTAAAATTACGCCAGATTTAAAATCGTACCCCAAATCAGCGAATGCAGGTCCCGTCGCAGCGGTAAATCCAGTCAATAACGCAAGAGCAACCGGCGGGAATCCAAGCATCATCCCAACCAAAAGTGCGATTAGTGTAACCGCAAATGCCGGGAACCAGCCTGAGTGCATTGCCGCAATTCCAACAATAATTTCACTTGCCAGTGCTGCGAAAGCTGCGAAGAATACAAACATAATTAACTGAATCACGGACATATCTCCAACAATGCCACCTATGATAGCTAATAAGAGAGCTGCCACCATGTAAAGAGCAAAACCAATACCAAAACCTTTCTTAACGTCCCCATCCGTACGTGTAAACTCATGACCATTGCCTTCTTGTACTATCGCCTTTTCTTTTTTCGATTTCATTAATGTCATTACGAACTGGAGTAATGCTACGGATCCAGCTCCAATCATCATTCCGTGCGGGATATAGTATTCATTTAAGTCGACACCGAATATTTGTACTGAGTAACCGCGCATTAATAAACCAATACCAAACATCGACAGGGCCCAAATGTTCCCGATAAACGCAACACCGAAGGCTGACATGGCGATTCCGAAATGCGAACCTACCACTCCTCCAACAATCCCAAGACCCAATAATTTCCCCTTCGAACCACCCTCGTCACCGGCTTTTAATGCTTCTGCCGTGGCTACACCAGGTGGCCATGTTTCATTCGAACCAAATAGTTTTGAATCAAATACTTTGTAAAGAATGAAAACATCAATTAACAATGCAAGTCCAGAACCGATTAACATTGGTACAATCAGTTCTGGCATACCCATTACGAAAGGAAGTCCTATCGGGATAAGCAAACTGTTTGCAGCACCAAATGTTGCCGCTGAAATTGTAGTTTGAACTAAATTTTGATTTTCTACCGAACGATATTTATAAAACATTTTCATCGGAATCCTTGCAATCAGCATCGCAATCAATGCACCGATGATAGATGTATTTGGTGTAATTCCAAGCGATGTGATAAGCTGCATCCCGATAATAGCGCCGAATACCGCAACAAAAATCGAAAACAAGATAAATGGTACATCGAATGTCTTTTTCTTCATTCCTCTTTCTCCTCTCTGATTAACTGATAGGCTATCGCTTGTGCTTCCACTAAGTCAATCACTGGAACATCCACGTGTTGTACTAAATAATCTTTTAGACGAATTGTTGAAAAACCCGTACAAGCAAAAAGAATAACGTCTGCACCTGATTGTATTACTCTATTTACAACGCTCAATAATTCTTCTTTGGCACCATCTTTAAAAAGATCTGTTGTTTTTCGTAGTTTAGGTGAGTAGCTAGCTGAATGGAATCTTTCACCTAATTCATCTTTCATCCTGCTTGGAGGGATTTCTGTAATTCCAACAATCCCAACTCGTTGTCCAACCATACTCGCCGCAAATGCTCCACAAACCCCTGCACCTAGTATAGGAATTGGCAGAACTGCTCTTGATTCATCTAACGCGGGATCTGCCGCACAACTAATAGTGATGGCATTTACACCGTCTACTTCGGCCATTTGTTTTGCCAGTGCAACGATTTTCGGAATAGCCATTGCTTCCGTTTCGTCATTATAGATTCCATTTGGCTGATCTGGTATACATCTAGTCACAGATTCAACGTGAAAGGTATCTCTCATTCTTTTTCCATGCTCTTGCAAAACATCCTGATTATCCGTTGTAAGTACTCGAATGATTCCCAACATTGCGCCCCCTCCTTTTACATGATTATAAATATTTAAACTATTCCCGGAAATGCAAAAGGTGTGAAGAACTTTCCATCTATCCTTACCCACTTTATCCAAAAAAAAATAGACGGCAGATGCCGTCTACATCGATAACTCCTTAATATTCAAACAAAACCTCAAGATAAAGCGATTTTCCGGATTATCTACATTCATGTTTAACAGATCTTGTATTTTTTGAATTCGGTAAGTCAGTGTCCTTCTATGGATAAATAACTTTTCCGATGCCTTCGAAACATTGCCGTTTTCATTCAAGTAAACTTCAAGCGTTTCAACTAATTCTTTACTCTGACTTTGCAATAACGGATTCAGGACACCATGAATATAGCTTTGAACGAATGTATCTGTTGTTAAATTAATGAGAATTTCATATATACCTAATTTGTCATATAAATAAAATTTTTCATTCGGTCTTAATTTCCGCCCAATTTCCATCGTTTTATCAACAGATCGTATGATATCTTCTAAATGGCTAACGTTTTTCATAACTGGACCAACAGCCACCCACATTGTATCTGATCTGTCATTGACATCAATTGCTTCATTCAGTTGTTTTAACACATCTGCATACCCGTTTTTTTCACACTTGAGCAACGCGTAGAAATTATGGTACTTCTCAAAAATGATAATCTTGCAACCCGTAATATTACTGAAAAGTCCATGAAGCAGCTTGCGGATTAAACAGGAGTAATCAATTAAGTATAATGACGAAAAATTTGATTTTCCAATCCACTCTGCTTGGAAATGGATAACTAGAAACTCCTCGTCTGTCCCCTTCTTTTTTTCACCTTGCAAATATTCTTCTAAGGACTCCATATCTTCCATTCTTTTTTTCTGTAAAAGTAACTGTTCATTCATAATCAATTCGCTTATTTTACCACTTAATCTTTTTGTGTCTGTGTCAGATATCGTGCCAACTTCCAATGTTTCAGCATAAAGGATATGGAGATTTGCAAATACCTTCTTATTAGAAAGAAGAGGTACAACAATACGATTACGGAAACCATTCACCTTGAACAACTCGTGTGTCTTTGTTTCAAATTTATGGCGCCATTGTTCAAGTATATCTAAGTAAGAAGGTAACACAGGCTTGGAAAATAGCATATTCGTTTTTCTCCATCCATCTGGATGAAAATCTTTGGATACATACAACAAACCGCCTTCTGTGTCTTCAATATAAACCGGGCTTTTTACAATTTCTACTATATGTTCAATCGCATCTGACAATGACGAAAATTCCTTCGTCTCAAATTCTAAAAAAGGATTTTTGAATTGTTCCTTATCTAACTTTTTTTCTTCATACAGCTTTTCATATAAAGGAGTCAGTACATTGATATATGAGACTTCTTTCGGAATCGTAATAATCGGAAATCCATTTTTTTCTGCCACCGCCAGCATAGGTTCCGGAATTTCCTCAACAAAACGCCCCAGCTTAATAACAATCCCAGCAGCCTTTTTATCAATCAAGACCTGCACAATTTCCACTTGTTTCTCTACGTTGTCCTTGACAGAATAGAAAGCAGTCATGATCAATAACCCGGGCGTCACCCAACTGACCACTTCAGGTACCTCCATCACTTCAATTGAAACTATTTTGCGATTGACACCTGATTGTCCAGCGACAATCGTCCCTTTCGCTAGATCTCCTATTTGTAAAGCATCTTTGATGTCCAAAAAATCGCCCCGCTTTCTTCATCAAGGTCATTTACTTCAATTTTGTGCCTCAAGTGTCTTAAATAATCATAACATTGTTTACTTTCGATGAAATGGTGCTATTTTCTCACAATGAAAGAAGACAGTGACAGTTCCCAAGTCAATTATGTTAAAACCCCGGCAGTAGCCTGTGAAGCTGTAGCCCATCATGAAGTGACTCAATAAGAGATTCGTTATGATGAAGATTAATTAATTGTTAACTCTATTGCTATTTAGGAATACAAACTAAAAAAGGAAATCAACCATTTAAAAAGATGGCTAATTTCCTTTTAAGTTCATTTGGAGTTGGAATTGTATGCCGTGTCTAAAAACGACTATGATTACATATACAAAAAAGATCAGACATGTCTGATCTTTTTTCATACTATCATGCAAGTACAGTGTAATTTCTAACTAACGTCACGCTAACAAATTCAACACTAAAAATCGATACCGATTGCCGCTCCGCTCCTGCTTGAATCTGCAACACCTTTAAAAGTCCCTTCTTTGTGATCGATTAAAATGCTCTGAACATTGCCGATCGTCACTGGACTTTCACCGAAATTATGGCCCATCTTATTCAGATATTCCAGTACCTTATTCGGAATACCTTTTTCATAACGATAAGAAGTCGTATTGTTAGTGAAAATTCTAGGCTCTTCTATCGCAGCTTTTAATTCCATGTCATATTCAATCGAATGGATAATCGTCTGAAGGACTGACGTGATAATTGTTGAGCCGCCGGGGGATCCCACTGTTAAAACCGGCTTGTCATCCTTGAATACAATTGTCGGTGTCATACTGCTTAATGGCCTTTTATTTGGCTCAACCTGATTGGCTCCGCCTGGTATTGCATCAAAATCGGTCAATTCGTTATTCAGTATGAATCCGTAACCCGGTACCATAATCCCCGTACCAAATAGTTGTTCAATTGTCGTCGTATAAGAAACGACATTCCCCCACTGATCCGCTACCGTAAAGTGAGTTGTTTCACCTTGTTTTTTGTCATCCGGCTGTTGAACCGATATACCCGCTGTCTTTTTACCTTCATATCGCCATGGATCTCCAGCCATAGGTTTTTCAATAACTGATGTTAACTTGATTAAGTCTTGTCGTTGTTTAATATAATCTGGATGTAAAAGTCCCTTCAAAGGAACATCAACGAACTCCGGATCTCCGGCATAAGCTGCTCGATCGGCATAGGCTAAATGCATCGCTTCGGCAAGCAAATGGTACTTTTTCCATGATTTTACGTCATATTGGGAAAGATCGAACCCATCAAGAATACTGAGCATTTGTAACAAAAATACTCCACCAGAACTTGGAGGCGGCATACTGGCAATCTGGTAACCTTTATAGTCTCCCCAAATGGGCTTGTCTATCCTCACATCGTAAGCAGCGATGTCATCCGCCGTCATCGAACCTTCATACTTTTGTACGACACCCGCGACTGCTTTTGCAATTTCTCCTTTGTAAAAAGCATCCGTTCCACCAGACTTTATTAACTTAAATGTTTTCGCCAAATCCTTTTGTACAAGCTTATCCCCCTCTTTCAAGGGCTTACCATTTGGAGCAAAGACAATTCCAGCTGCTGTTTTATCAAGTACTTCCTTATTATCTGCAATCGCATCAGCTAATACGATGTCAATTGGGAAACCTTCCGACGCCAATTGAATGGCAGGGTCGATCAATTCATCCATTGAACGTGTACCCCATCTTTCGAGAGCCTCTTCCAATCCCTTCAACGTTCCTGGAACACCTACCGCCTTACCGCCAGTGGCCCGTTCACCAAACGGAATCGGCTCCCCTTTTTCATCTAAAAACATATCCGGCGTAGCCCCTGCTGGTGCACGTTCCCGGCTGTTAATAATGCTTGTCTCTTCCTTATCCGCATCATAATACATCAAGAAACCGCCGCCTCCGATTCCGGACATCATCGGTTCAGTGACATTCAATGCAAACTGTATTGCGACTGCCGCATCAATGGCATTACCACCGTTACGCAAAACATCCGCCCCAATTTGACTCGCCAATGGATGTGCGGTTGCAACCATACCGTCTAACCCAGTCGCAACTTGCTTGGAATTCTTGTAATCCATGTCCAGTTCTTTCGCCAAAACACTACTAGGCAACGTACCAACTAAAAGCAACAGACTAAACGAAAGTACAAGAGCTTGTCTAAATTTACTCCTCATCATTTCCCTCCTAATAAATTAGTAAATTCATTCTTCATCTGCGACGAGAACTTTTATCTCAATCATTAAACATCCTATTCAGGACTTGCGGATTAAAGAACTAAAAGTATCATTTTGGGTGTCTGGGGGTGTGTGGGTGCTGTGGGTGACAGTCACCCAGTCAAATCTCAAACTATTCTGACAACTACTTCGTTTCACAGCCTTTTATCAAAACAGCTCCGATTCAGATAGTTACTCTGAATCGGAGCTGTTTTACTTTTAAATTTTCTATTTTGCTTCTACCTTCACTTTCATCCTAAAATACACTGGCAACCATGTCTACGCTCTCGCTTCTGCTATGCGTAGCTCTAATTCCTCAGTAAGTTCTTCTTTCCTTTCTATTGTCCACTCCATCAATTGTGCCATGTAGTCTATCACTAACAGTTTCCAAGTCTCTACCCAATTAATATCAAAGAAAATTGTTCCCGTCCTTCTCATAAAGAAATCGACTGGAGTTAAGATCATTTCATGGTTTATCGCATAGTGAAGTGTTAGGCAAATTGGGAAGGGTAACTCGGTCTCCTTTATTACCTCGTTCGCCAGATTGGCAATAGTATCTGTATTTGTCCCATATACAGCGACTATATTAGTTGCATCTTCAATTGAGATGCCAAGTGATGTAATTTCTCTTCCTTTAGAAGCAATAAAGCTTGGATAGTGTTTCGGATTATTAAAATCCCCACCCGATAACTTCAGGTCTTTAGTTATTGAGTTTCCACTTTGCACCCCTAGTTTTTTCAGTTCTTTACTGAGTAAATTTGTTACTGTTTCAGCCATTTTCCGATAGCCTGTTAGTTTCCCACCCGCAATTGTAATAAGTCCAGTTTCTGATGTCCATACTTCATCTTTTCGTGAAATTTCTGAGGGACCTTTTCCTTCTTCGTGGATCAAGGGCCTAACACCTGACCAAGTCGATTCGATGTCATTCATCCCAATACTTGCCGTCGGGAACATAAACTTGATACATTCCAATAAATATTTCTTATCCTCGACTGTAACGATTGGATTCTGCAAGTCCTCTTCAAATACAGTATCTGTAGTTCCTACATAAGCTTTTCCGTTTCTCGGAATTGCGAAGACCATCCGGCCATCCGACGTATCAAAATAAACTGGCTGTCGAAGTGGGAATAGCGCTCCGTCAATAACAATATGAACACCTTTTGTATGTAGAAGACTTTTGCCATCAATCTTTCGGTCCATTCCGATTATCTTTTCAACCCATGGACCCGAGGCATTAACAATTTTCTTACCATTTACTCGAAATCTATCCCCTGTCAACATATCCTTAATATAAACGCCTGATAGCTGACCATCAGACCTATATAAGAATGATTCCATTTGCGTATAATTTAATAAATCCGCACCTTTTTCTACTGCTTTCTTCGCTACTTCAATTGTCAAACGAGCGTCATCTGTACGGTATTCAACATAATATCCTCCCCCAAGAAGACCTTCTTTTTTTAGTAGGGGTTCTTTTTGAATTGTTTCTTGCCGGGACAACATCTTTCGCTTTTCATTACGTTTAACTCCAGCAAGATAATCATACATTTGAAGGCCAATTGAAGTAGAATACTTACCAAAAGTTCCTTTTTTATAAATAGGTAGAAGCATCCACTCTGGGTGAGTGACATGTGGAGCATTTTCATAAACAATAGCTCTTTCTTTCCCAACGTCCGCTACCATTTTCACTTCAAATTGTTTTAAGTATCGAAGACCTCCATGGATCAATTTAGTTGAGCGACTCGATGTCCCCGCTGCAAAGTCTTGCATTTCCACAAGAAGTGTCTTCAATCCACGAGTTGTACAATCTAGGGCTATTCCAGTTCCAGTAATACCACCCCCGATGATTATGACATCGTAGTCCTCTTCCTCAATCTCTGACAATACTTTATTTCTGTTCAAGTAAGAAAAATTTTTCATTTTTTAATCTCCTTTACAAAATAAGGCCATTACAATATCCCTCGCTCTATGGGAGGGAATTGTAATGGCCTTTCTCTTCGTCTCTGACCTTATTTATTATTTGTGCCTATTTTTAGTATGTTATAATAATTAGGTATACTATCACTGAATGAAAGGAAGGAACCCAATATGCGCTTGGTTGATATGGTTGAATCTCAAATAATTGCTTCTGTACAAAATGAAAAAGATTTACAACTTTCACTAACAAGTAATGCTAATATTGTTTTCTTACTCACCGGAAATTTAATGACCATAGCCGACTATATCAAACAACTGAAAGAGGCTGGTAAATATGTTTTCATCCATCTTGATTTTATAGATGGAATTTCAAATTCCAAAAATGCCCTCAACTATGTTGCCGAGTTTTGGAATCCGACCGGTATTATTACAACGAAGAGTCATATCGTTAAAATGTCACATGAAGTTGGATTGATGACAATACAGCGTATTTTTCTACTGGATAGAAGCGCAATCCAAAAAGGCATTGAGATGGTAAAGTCCTGTCGTCCAGACGCTGTAGAAATCATGCCCGGCATCATGCCAAAAATCATTGATGAACTCTCTTGCGAACTTGATTACCCAATCATTGCAGGAGGCCTAATTACTCAAATCTCTGAAGTTCATGATGCGCTTCAGGCTGGCGCCCTCGCTGTTTCATCAGGAGATCCTGAAATGTGGAATTTCGACCTTTAACGTGCCAATATCTTTAACACTCTCAAGTACAAAATCAGGTTGGTAATCAGCTCGCCTTAACATTTCAGGTGTTGTAATACCTGTCATGACAAGCACGGATTGAATACCGGCTTCTTTGGCCATTTTAATATCTGTTTCCAATCTATCCCCCACCATGTAACAGTCGGATGCCTGCATGCCCAAAACGTTATTCAAAACGTACTCTGCCATCATCAAAGATGGCTTTCCAGTAATTGTTGTTATGGGCTCACCAGTAGCCCCTTCAATTGCCCCAATCATAGCCCCACAATCTGGAATTTCACCGTCTTGGACTGGACAAGTTCGATCAGGGTTAGTAGCAATAATTTTCGCTCCATTTCGCCATGCTTGAAAAGCAATATTCAACTTATCATAAGTGAACTTTCGATCCCATCCGAGAACAACAAATGATGCCTTTTCAGGTATATCCGCCAATTGTATCTCTTGCTCTGCAAGCTCTTTGAATAGAGGTTCTTCTCCAATTACGTATACAGAGTCCCCTTCAGCCATTTCTGACTTAAGGTAGTGTGCAGTGATATAGTTGGAATTGATCACTTCGTTAAGTTTGACCTTAATGCCTAGCTTGTTTAATTTTTCAACGTAATCATTTCTACTTGCAATTGATTTATTCGTAAGAAATACCACTTTATCACCGCGTTCCTGCAAACCCTTTATTGCTTCCGCAACGCCGTTAATGATTTCATCGTCCACGTAGATTGTTCCATCAAGATCAAATATGAATCCTTTCAAGACAACTCACTCCCATAAATTCATAGCTTTTGTTTTCTTCCAATCCCAGTCGCAATTCCCTGTAATACAAGAACGAGTACAACTAAAATGATTGACATCGCGGCTGCAGAGTAATATTCACCACGTAAAATATTTTGGAAAATCGCCAAACTCATTGGTGCCCATTCTGGTGGAGCCAGCAAGATAGATACACTTGCTTCTTTTATAACTGTGATGAATACCAAAACCGAACCTGCAGCTATTCCTGGAAGCATGAGCGGACCGATAATCGTAATTGCTGCAGTAAGTGGCGTTGCTCCTAGGTTAATTGCAGCTTCTTCAATATCTTGTTTTATAGCACGCATCGCACCCATCGTAGACCGAACCATATAAGGTAGTCGGCGAATTGTATACGCAATTATGAGGAGAAGGGCCGTACCCGTTAAATGTAAAGGTGCAGTATTAAATGTTTGTATCAAAGCTATCCCGAACGCAATACCTGGAACAACCAGCGGAATAGATGCCATGAAATCAAGCTTTGCAGAGTTTTGTCTGACAACAAAGTAGGAAACAAAAGTAGCAATAATCACACTCAGAACAAGCGCCCCAGTGGCGAGCATAATACTATTTTGAATATTTCCCATTGATGTCGAAAAAATTGTCTTATAATGATCTAGTGTATAACCGTTCGGTAATAAGTTTTTTCCCCATGTCGTCGAAACGGATTGTAATGCGATTGAAAGCATCGCAAGAAGCGGGACTAATACGATGAAGAAAGAATAACCCGAAAGAACCCTAGTCAATAATTTGTTTTCAATCAATTTCTGCTGTTTCGGCTTTCCAGAAACAGAACCATAATTCTTTCCTTTTGTAAATAAATGCTGAAGCCAGAAGAAGAATGCGGCAACAATCACCATGACAACTGTTAAAATCGCTGCACCGCCCCAGTTAAAGAAACCGGAAATTTCTCGATATGCTTCAACAACAAGCAAGTTCAATTCTTTTGGTGCAAGGACGATCGGTGTTCCAAAGTCTGAAAAGCTAACTGTGAAAATTAGAAGCGCACTAGAAATGACACCCGGCAAGGCAAGCGGGAATGTCACGAATGCAAATGTAAACCAACTTTTTGCACCCAAGTTCTGTGATGCTTCCTCCAAACTAACGTCGCTTACTTTAAAAGCAGCAACTAGTGGCCATAGAGCGTACGGGAAGAAGAAGAATACTTGTACTAATACAACGCCCGTCATCGAATAGGGGTTTACAAACATTCCCTCTCCGCCTAATGCGTTATAAATTTGCGTCACCCATCCCGCACGTCCGAACATGATGATGAACGCATATGAAGATATAAATGTCGGTACGATTAACGGTACCATGCATAGCGCAGATATCGTTTTCTTAAAAGGCATTTTCGTCCTTGCAATCCCGTATGCAAGCGGAATACAAACTAAAATGACAATAATGGTAACCAAAAAACCTAAAAGTAAACTATTTTTCAAAGCAGATAAGTAGCCTGCATTAGAGAATATCTTTTTATAGTTTTCAAATGACATGCCTTTCAATTTTTCCATTGTTGAACTGAATATTGCTGGATCCGTCAGTGAACCTAATAGATTGATAGGCTCTCCTGTAAAACTGACAAGGAATACTGAAAACAAAGGAAGGAGCATAAACAGACCGAAAAACGCATAGATCAATACCTTAATAAGCGTTAATCCACTAAATCTGTCTTTGAATTTCTTCATATCAACAGCACCCTTTCATGCTCCACTGTCAGTTTTACCTTCCTTCCTTCTTTAAAAATGCTCACACCGGAAGAATAGGTTGTATCAACGATTAGCTGATATCCACCGACTTGTACGTCATAGCGAACTACTGAACCCAAATAAGTGGACATAAGGACTGTTCCTTCAATAACGTTTGTTTTCGTATCATCAATGACACTGTCAGCTGCTTCGACTTTCACATGTTCTGGACGAATGATGGCATCAACTTCTTTTTTGGTTGTCTTGTTAGCAGATTTAATTACAAAACCTTCGCCTTTGACAATTGTTAATCCATTTTCTTCACCTAAGACAGTTCCTTTAAGTATATTGGACGTTCCAACAAAGTTTGCTATGAATGGAGAAGTAGGATTGCTATATAAGTCGGTCGGTGTTCCAATTTGAACTATATTTCCTTTGTCCATAACCGCAATACGATCGGCCATACTCATGGCTTCTTCCTGATCATGTGTAACAAAAATAGCTGTTATTCCTAAATCTTGTTGAATTGTCCGTATCGTATTCCTCATGGAATGCCTAAGTGCCTGATCAAGATTTGATAGTGGTTCATCCATTAGAAGCACTGCTGGTTCCATGACAAGAGCCCGAGCAAGTGCTACACGTTGTTGCTGTCCACCCGACAGTTCACTGGTCATTCGTTCTGCATGGCTATCCAACTCTACATATTTAAGAATTTCCATTACTTTCTCTACTGTTTCCTTTGGATGTTTTCCAAATCTCTTGTTCAAGAGTCGTGCATAGATACCCATCTGCTTGATAGGGTTACTAGAATTTAACTGTTTAATATCCAAGCTGTATGCGACATTATCGAATACATTCATATGAGGAAACAATGCATAGCTCTGAAAAACCATTCCACAATTCCGTTTGTTAGCCGGAATATTTTTCACTTCGCGATCCCCTATGTAAATACTTCCTGAGGTTGGATCCTCGAATCCAGCAATACAACGCATAGTTGTAGTTTTTCCACACCCGGAAGGACCGAGGAGGGCAAAAAATTCGCCTTCCTCTATCTCCAAGTTAATATCATTAAGTGCAGTAAAGTCACCAAACGATTTTATTAGATTGTTTATTTTTACTGATCCCATCACTACACACCCTTATTTATTGAAATTTAGCTTGCCATTCGCTACGTACACGGTCATAGTTTGCGTTGACCCAATCAATATCTAAATCAACTGCATGTTCCTTAATATTATCAAGTGTCAATGGTGTTTTAGATTCGACATCAGGATTAATTGGAATATGGTACCAGTCCGCCATTATTTGTTGAGCATCTTTAGATAGAAGGAAATCAATGAATTTCTTTCCGCCTTCCTCATTTGGACCACCTTCAATTATGGAGACTGGATTTACGAGAACGGGTGTTTTATCAGGAACAATGAAATCAACACTTTCACCATTAGCTTTTTGTTCATATGCCATGAAATCAAATCCGACTGCGATATGTGCTTCACCCATGGATACTGATTTCGTAGGTGTGGAGCCTGAATCCGGCATAGAGTTTGCTTGTTTTACAAGTTTCTCAAAATAAGCCCATGCTTCGTCTTCCCCGTTGCGCATCATTTGATCCATAACCATTAGAGTTGCTGTTCCGGAAGCGGCAGGGTTAGGGAACTGAATTTTCCCTTCCCATTTCGGATCTAGTAAATCTTCCCATGTTTTTGGTGCTTCTTCCTCTGTAACAAGTTCCGTATTGTATGCAAAACCTAAAACGAAGATTTCGACCCCCACATAATTCCCATCTTCATGTTTCATCTTAATGCCATTTTCAACAACGTCCCAATCTGCTGCAAAGTCGGGAATATACTTACCAAGAATGCCTCGTTCAACTGCTGCTTCAAATGGAAGTATTCCACCGCCGCCATACCAGACGTCTGCTTTTGGATTGTCTTTCTCGGCTAACATCTGATTTACCAGGACGTTCGTACCTGCATAATGGACATCCACTTTCTCATCATGTGTTTCTTGATACTTCTGAGCCAATTCTTTCGTAAAGTCGGGTGTCTCAGGAGAATAAAGTGTAATCCGGCTACCTTTACCACTTCCTCCGTCTGAAGAACCACCCGCACATCCACCTAATACCCCTGCCGCCAATAAAATACTAGCAGCCATTAAGCCCATTTTCTTCATGAATATCCCCCTATAGTAGTATTTTGAACTAAGCAATAAAAAAAAGATGAATGCTAAATGAAACCCTAGACATGTAAGGGTTTTCATTTAGGCATTCATCTCAAAGTCTCTGCCTAGTTATGTAACTATCCCAATTATACAATTGATTCTGAATAATGCAACCCTATTTTTTATAAAAAATAAGTATTCAGTACTATCTATCTCTATTAATAATGCTAAGATAATTAGATACCTTCCTAGTAGGCCGGAATAATTGGATTTAACTGGATGAAAACTTCCAACGTGTTTTCTTACACTGCAGTCCCCTTGACAATACTGTTAGTTGTTAAATATTTTAAGTTCGTGACAATCTTGAGATACTAAACAAAAAACGCCGCCTGCCTTAATTGGCAGAGGCGTTTTTCGTGTGCTATTCTTTTTCCGGAACAATAAATGAAACATTAGTTCTTCTATTCTCCAGACTTGTCATGTCAATCCCACTTCCGCATTGCTGTTTATGCCGTTTTTCTGTATTAAGTAAACCTATCCATCGTCCTTACTTTCCCCTGCCGCTCGGAAAAAACGTTTGAACCAATAGATTGCAAAAAGAATAACGCCACTTTCGAATAATTTAAGGATATTAGTGATTTTTCACAGAAATTTCTATTATGCCAAAGCTTTCTTAACGGTATCCAGCTCTTGGTAAATGACGGAACCATTTCTTTTTAGTTTCTCCCAGTTATTCCGACTCCCTACAAAGTAAAGAATTGTTCCGTACACAAAGAAAAATGTATCAAGAAGCCGAAACGTTACAGATTCCCATACGGTAAAAAGCACAATTTTAATCCAACACTTCATGGTAAACGCATATCCATGCTGTCCTGCTTTTTTTACCGCAACCAACCTCAAAATAAATTCACTTGACCAGGTACTTGCAATCAATAAAATCATTAGAGGCGTAATATGACCCATTACTAGTACAATTGGTAACATCAGTATTGCCGAGGTTCCAACGACACTTAGTAGGATGGATTCGAACAAAAGAAAAAACGAAAATTTTTTACTGAAAGCAGTAAAGAAATTTCTTTTGTGTATATTGATACAATCGACAAAACCTTTTTGCCAACGAACACGCTGATGTAATAGTGAACTAAAACTTTCGGGGACCTCTGTATAACAAACAGCTTCAGGAATAAAAGCTAATTTTTCACCGGATTTTCTTTCATTTATATATTTTTGTAACCGGAATGTAATTTCCATATCCTCGCCAAGTGTTTTTTTGTATCCACCAATTTCTAATAAAACATTACGTCTAAATGCCCCAAAAGCGCCAGAAACAACCCCTAACACATTAAACTTTGATTGTGTAACTTTTCGAACATAAAAAGAGGACAAATAACCTGACAATTGATACCTTAATAGCATTTTTCTTTTATAAATGATCGAACCTCGCTTATTGATTAGTTGACCTACATGAACCATTCCACCGGCAGCTACAACTTTTTTATCGGAAAATGATTCATTTATCCAAGATAGACTATCCTTTTCTAAAATTGAATCTGCATCTAGCGTTACAATTATTTCGCCCGTGGCAAATAAAATTCCAGCGTTAAGAGCGTTTGACTTGCCTTCATTTAACTGATCAATCACATAGATATTAGGGTATTTATCACTCGTGAGGAGTCTTTTAGGAGTGGAGGGAGAAGTAATGTCGCTTAGTGCTTTATCAACTTCCGTTAACTCAAGCAAGTTTTGTAAAACTGTCATTGTATTATCTGTAGAGCCGTCATTAATAAATATGATTTCTTTATTTTTGTAACTAACCCTTTTCAAACTTTCAAGACATTGCAGTAAGACCAGTTCTTCATTATAAGCGGGAATCAATACACTAATCTTCTGTTCGTTTACCGATAGTTTTGAAGCTTTTTTTGATACTAACGAAGTGACTATATAACTAACTTGCAACATTAGATAAACTACAAAAATTGCAACTAAAACAATAGTCCATATATCCAAAGTAGTCCTTCTCCCTAACTCTTATTTTTAGAGTAAATTCTTACATAATCTACTTCCATTGAAGCGGGAAATATAGTTTGCTCATCAGGATCTCCCACCCAAACGCCTCCTACAGCTACGTTCATCCATAAATACATACTTGTATTTGAAATATTTGGCGTTCTAAATTGTTCTTTGCCATCTATATAAAAAATCAGTTCTTCTTCTAGCCAATCAAGTGTATATACATGCCACTCACTGCCATCGATACCTTCTGTTAGCTTGAACTCCCGATTTCCAGCTTCTTTATGAGCGACATGCCAAATTTCATCTGTTAGCTGTCCTAACATTTCGACTATGTCGATTTCGGGATAGGCTTTATTATCTGATGGCAGTAACCAAATAGCGGGGAATAGGCCTTGTCCACTCGGAAGTTTAGCCCGTATATCAAATTTTCCATACAACTGTTCATGTTTACCTTTTGTCGTCACAGCACCCGACCGAAATGGAAAATCTCCATATGCATTATTATCGACGTTCAGAATCAAATTTTCCGATGCAATCGAAACTTGTTCGGGTAAATAATAATGGAGTCTTCCATAATCTTTGTATCCATCGTTGACTTTGTTCCACCGAATAGTGGAAAGCTCCGATTGATCAAATTCATCCCGGAAAGTGATCGTCCACCCAGATTGCGTATACTCATCAACATATTCAGTATCTATCGGTATTGCTTTTTCTTGAGGTAGCTCTATTATTAGGTTTTCTTCGGGGGCGGGAATATGGGGCTTAGTGCTAGGATCACTACATCCAACTAATAAAAGGATGATTACTATTAGGCGATATCTCATTTTCCCTCCCTCTCAAAAGAATAATCTTTTGTTATTCGTTCAAAGCCCCATACAAGCGGCATGACTATAGAAGTATATTCATTTTCTTGCAAAATTATTCTTTTTTTATAGAATCCTTCTTTTTTTCTTAATAGCTAGTACCCACAGTTCGAAGATACGTAGTATTTGGGGTGACAGTCACCCAGTCAAATCCGGAACTATTCTGACAACTACCTCATTGCCTTTTATCAAAACAGCTCCGATTCAGATAATTAATCTGAATCGGAGCTGTTTCATTTTCAAATCCTCTCTTTTCTACCTTCCAAGTAAGCCTCAATAATTTGGATTTCCCCAGAGGTAACCCCTGTCGTGTTTCCTTACACTGCTCCACCCTTTGCCAAACAATCATTTGTTAAATATTGCAAGTCTGTGACACTCTTGAGATAATAGAAAGAAAACGTTTTTTCAGGAAAGGAGGTGATTCCCATCATACGCGCAATCGTAGTGGATGATGAGCAGTTGGCTTTGAAACATTTGGTGAATAAATTAAATGAATTGGGTACTGTCGAAGTCGTTAAAACTTTTTCAAATGCACCCAGTGTTTTAGAGGAAATGAAGCACCTTGACTTTCAAGTGGCCTTTTTGGATATTGAAATGCCGGGCTTTAGCGGATTGGATTTAGCTGAACTCATTCAAGAAGGAAAAAAAGATGTATATATCGTCTTTGTGACTGCCTATCGGGATTATGCGATTCAAGCTTTTGAATTGCATTCGATTGATTATTTAATGAAGCCTATTATGAAAGAGCGTCTCGAAAAAACAGTGATGCGGCTTCAAGAACAGCTGCTTTTGAGTGATAAATCTTCAGTAAATGAACGGGATACCTCTCCTTCCCTGAAAATTATCTGTTTTGATGAGTTTGCTGTCTTCAGCCAAGAGGAACCTGTCAAATGGAAAACCGCAAAAGTAAAAGAACTGTTTGCTGTTTTCATTACACATCTAAATACGTCTATGAACAGAGACTCTCTTATCGATTTGCTATGGCCGGAGAGCGAATACCAAAAGGCTAAGATTCAACTCCATACGTCAATTTCGCATTTGCGTAAAATGTTGGATTCCGTGGGCTACCCGGGCTCGTTAACTTTTTCAAATCAAAGCTATGCACTGGAGCTACATGGATTCCAATGCGATGCAATTGAACTAGAGCGGGTATTAGCTGATTATACTGATGTGGATCATGATACTATTCAGGTATTCGAACATGTAGTTCAGCAATATAGCGGTGACTATATGGAAAAGAACGGCTATGAATGGGCAGCAGCCAAAATACAAAGTCTTCGTCAAAAACTGTTGCAGCTTCTGCAAAAGATGATTGATTATTACTCTAAGAATGAGGAGTTACATAAAAAACAACATTATTTACAGATTCTTCTCAACTATAATCCATATTCCGAACATGTTTTACAGCAACTTATGCACTACCACCTTGACGTTGGGAACCGTGGGGATGCCATTAAGGTGTACCATGAATTCAAGAAACATTTATTGGAGGATCTCGACATTTTACCTGGACGCGCAACAAATGAACTTTATGAATCAATCCACGTTATAACGTAATCAAACAGAAAACGCCAACTGCCTGAATTGGCAGCGGCGTTTTTCGTGTGTTATTCTTTTTTTGGAACGATAAATGTAACGGTCGTTCCCCTATTTGGTACACTTGTTATGTCAATTCCACTTCCGAATTGCTGTTTAAGCCGTTTGTCTGTATTTAGCAAGCCTATTCCTCGTCGTTCTTCTTTCTGGTAGGTTAGCAGACTCTTCAATTTATCTTCTGGTATTCCCACTCCATCGTCCTTAATTGTAATTTCTACAAAGTCCTTCTGTTCTAGCACGCTTATTTGGACAGTCCCGCCTTCTGGCCGTTTTAAGACGCCATGTTGAATGGCATTTTCTACGATTGTTTGAATCGAAAGCGGTGGAATTTGAATAGCCGGTATCTCACGCATCTCCCATTCTACATTCAATCGTTCCCCAAAACGTTCTTGTTCAATGAATAGATAGGAACGAACGAGCTCTAATTCGCTCTCTAATTGGATCACTTGATTTAAATTATGGCTTGCGAAACTAGCACGCAAATAACTTCCGAACTTATCTAGCAACTCCACCATTTTGGGTGGATCAATCTCGCTGAGTGCCGCTATCGTATTTAACGTATTGAATAAGAAATGTGGCTGAATTTGTGCCTGCAGCCACGCTGCTTCCATTCGTACTCGTTCGCCAATCGACGTTTTCAAATCGGTTAAGGCCTTTACGCGTGTCACCAATTCAATTTTTTCTACGGGTTTAGTAACATAATCACTGGCTCCGCAATGAAAACCGGTTTGTATATCCTCTAATTGACTACGAGCTGTCAACAGCAAAATCGGTAGTTCCGAAATCGGAAAGCGTTCCCGTATTTTCTGTGTCAACGCGTAACCAGACATATTCGGCATCATAACATCCGATATAACAAGATCCCACTTTCCTTTATCCAATAAAGCCAATGCTTCTTTTCCACTCGTACATGTAACGACATCGAATTGTTCAGCTACCAACATTCGCCCGACAATCGCTAAGTTAAGCGGATCATCATCTACCACTAATATGCATGGCAATTGTTCATTCAAAATCTGGTCCGTTGTCTTCTGATTCCTGCTAGCTAGCTCCGGTATAGCCTGCCGTATAGACTGGTCAGTAGCTATACTTTTTTGTTGCGATGCAATCGGCAATGTGAAAGTGAATGTAGACCCTTTTCCCACAGTCGATTTGACATTAATCGATCCTCCATGCAATTTGACTAACTGATCGCAAATACTCAGCCCAAGTCCAATTCCGCCTGCAAATGCTGTTATCTTGGGGTCTGCTTGCTCGTATGGCTGAAACACAGATTTCATTGTTTCTCCATCTATACCGATACCAGTATCACGCACATGAATAACAGCCATATCGTTCCGAGATTCTGCAGAAACGATGATTTCTCCCTCATTTGTAAACTTCACTGCATTATGAACTAAATTAAATAGTATTTGAAAAAGACGATTCTCATCAGCTTCTACCTTTGGAAATGCCTCAAGGCCCGATTGCCTAAACGTAATGCTTTTCCCTTCCTTCAAAAACTGGAGCATATCAAATACACCCGATACAACTGATGAGAGGTCTACTTGTTTAACTTGTAACCTAATGCCATTTTCCTTCAGTTTAGTAATATCAAGAAGATCATTCAGTATCATTGACATACGGCGGCCTACAGACATCAGAATTTGTAAGTTTTTCTTGTTTTCTTCAGTCAAGTTATCCTTTTCGCTGTCATAAATTGTTTGGGTAATATTCATAATTCCGTGTAGAGGGTTTCTTAATTCATGAGATGTATTGGCTAGAAAGTCATCTTTTCTTTTAACTTCTTTTTGCAATTTCACAGTCAGTTCCTTACTTTCATCTGTCGCTTGGAAAAAACGTTTGAACCAATAGATTGCAAAAAGAATAACGCCAATGATGATATCAAATGGGTAATAGGGTAATGACGAGAAAGTATTATTTTTGATCCATCCCCATAAAATACTGGAGGCAATGCTGATAACAGCAAGTAGAAAGTAGATGACATAAGCCTTGCCTTGCGCTACTACTTTAATCAACGTGAAAGAAAGAACCACCGGTATGTAGAACATAATAATCCTAAACAATGGAACGACCATCATCTTATAATCTAGTAGCACACTTATGACAAATAACAGATACAGGACTGTAAGCGCCTTAAACGAGATTGATATCCTTGTTTTATGAACTGATTTTTCCATCAGTATCTGTTTGAAAAATTGCAACATAAAAAAAACACTACTTGCATATGAAAGATAAAGCAGTTTCACCCACCACGTCCAACTAATCGTCGGAAACAAATAAAGCAATAGTTTATCATCATCTATGAGAATCGAAATCGCAGCACAAAGGAACGTAAGCGAAAGAAAAACTAATTCCTTCTTTCTTCCAAATAAAAGAAAGATGACTAGTGTATAAATGCTGTGAATCAGCAGAATGACTACTGATGTAAATTGCATTAAATAAGAAACTAGTTGACTTTTTTTTATGGCAGATGATGTTCCGAATTTAATCGATTTGGTGATGCCTGCTGGGTGAGCGGGACTATAGTTCGAAACTTGTATTAATAAATCAATCTCTGTTTCATAGTTTTCCAAACTCACTTCAACTGGCCGAAAATCAGATTTTGCTGATTCGGAATCTTTACCTACACGTCCCAATTCCATTACTTTTTCTCCGTTTATAAATACAGTGGCATTCGACCTGATTTCTTTTATATACAGACTGAGCAACTTTTTTTGTTCATTCAGCAGAATGCGCAGACGATAAGTCCCATATTCATATGATGATTGTTCATCCTCAGGTACTATTTTCCTCCAGTCTCCGGGAACCTTTATCCCTATTTTTTCATCGTCCGCTACGTGCTTCTCTAAGCCCTCCGGTTCAATAAATTGATTGTTATAAAAATCCCACTCGCCATTTAGCGTAATTACCCCTTCATCTGTTAACTCAATATCCCGAAGGTCAAGTATCCCTTTTTCAGCGTAAGGATAATCCGCTGTCAAATTGTAATGTATCCATAGAAACCGGAAACTGATAAGTATAAGTACAAAAACACCAACGACAACTATCATTTTTTTCTTATTCATGATGATTGTTTTCGCTGTTTGACAGACCAAACCCTTTTTTATTCATCTCTATTTCTCCTATCAATTCATCTTAAAAGGATTTTAGATGCATCCATTTCTTACTGCTATTCATTCATGGTTGGCTTATATTTGCAGTACGTATTTCCCGAAGACCCCTTAGCATCGAACATTGCTACATCCGCATACTCGATTAGCCGCTTTGGATCCGTCCCATGATCAGGATATATGCTTACCCCAATGCTTATACTTGTTTTGATTTGGTGCTTTTCAATTATGAATGGCTTATTGAATAAATTCATGATCAATTGAATGTGTGCTCCCAAGTTCTCTAGCTCTTTTATAATCAAGATGAATTCGTCTCCACTCACGTGGAATATACAGTTATTCAGAGTAGTAACACCCGTTAGCCGACTGCCAACTTCTCTTAATAACAAATCTCCTGTTAAATGGCCGTACGTGTCATTAATCTCCTTAAAACAATCAATATCCATGTATAGAATAGCTAGTTGCATATCCTTCTGTTCTGCACTCGCTATGTATGACTGCATTGAAGTCTCTAACATTCTTCGGTTTGGCAAATTGGTCAACTCATGATGACAAGCGAGATGCCGCCACTTTTCCATCGCTTTTTGTTCCGTAATATTTGTGGAAATCATCATATAGCGCACTTTGGAAGCTTCATTATCTTCTATAGAAACAATCGTCGACTTGAGCCAGATCATTTCGCCTTTTTTAGCCCTATGACAGAGTTCGCCAGACCATTGATGCCCATTCCGAATACTACTCCACACCCCGTTGATAAATTCTTCAGAGTGATACCCCGAAATTAAAAACCCGTACTCCTTCAAATTCAGTTCAGGCAACGAATAGTTGAATGTTGCTATGAAATTTTCATTGACATCAATCACTTTTCCTTCATAATTCAGAACCGTGATAATGAATGGCTGAGTCAATACTTTTTGCAGTATTTCTAATTCACCTGGTTGTGCTTTCGTGTCAGTGTCTTCCATCACTTCATTAGAATAATCATAAACCATGTATATCCTCCTATCCTAGTAGGTCATTAGTATGTAATTCAATTTCGCTTCTATCATACGTTAACGTTCTTAAAGAACTCTTTTTACTTTCTTTTAAAAAAGAAAAAAGCAAAACCAGTTGCTAAACAGCTAACTGGTTTTGCTTTTCATTATTGTGTCATGAAAATTCAATGGATGTTTTTTTTGATTTTTTTCTTCTGAAAACCATCCAAGCTCCGAGAAGAATCATTCCAATACCGGCTGCCATTGAGCCGATTGGGAAGGCTTCACCCGTCTGCGGTAACTTTTCACCTGCATTCACGAGATGAGTATTCCCTTTATTGACGGAATTACTTTGGCTACCTGTTTTACTTGGATTATTTTGATTGCCCGATCCGGGGTTATTCGTGTTGCCCGGTTCGACTGGTGTGCCCGAGTCACCTGGTGTTCCTGGTGTTCCTGGTGTTCCTGGTGT
>DYWT01000252.1 GCA_020742515.1 Sporosarcina psychrophila | reverse complement strand
CGCTGGATGGTGTATGTGAGAAAGCGCATTTCGGTATCGGGGAAGAGACCTGCAACCTAGAGTGCGTCTTTCTCGACTATAATTATATATGTTGATCTCTTGAATCCGGTGTATAAACTGAGCGAAGGCGCCTATTCGATGCCAGTTGCTGTCACAATTCGAAGGACGTGAATTGTGTCAGTAACTGGACACCGGGTAGCCTCCCGCCATAAGACTGGCGGCGAAGCTGCTTGGCTTATGGGAAGCCACTGAAAAAGTTCTTTTTTTGTAAGAACTAGTTGATTGTAGTGGAGAGCGGCGACTCCAGCGGGAACAGAAAACAAAGATGGGAAGAGAAAGTTCACTCTTCCTTAGCTGAAGACCCCGCAGGAAGAGCCGTTACGAAGAACGGCTTTTGCGAGCAAAAGCGCTAGCGTTGGGAGCACAGGGCAAGAATGCCTTAATTTCTGCAAAGAACACAGAAATACGGCAAATCGAACCCTTCGCTGTTCGATTGGCTGAAGCCGTGCCCGCGGAAAGCGTTCGCTCGGAACGGAAATCAACGGGATTGAACGAAATCGTACTTTCTCAGTATCCGCGCTTGGGACGGGAGGCATCCCCGGGCGCCGTAGCGGATTCAATGGAATTTTTCATTTCAATATATACAGATTGACAAGAAACATAAAAGGCTCGTTAGGAATCAGGCGTACCGATTCAAAATGAGCCTCCTTCACTAGATAGTCATGCCTTGTTTTTCGCGAATAATTTCTTTCACACCGTTTTGTTCATCCATTATAAGCACGATCGGTTCATGCGTACGCGCTTCTTCATCCGTCATATATCCGTATGATAAGATGATAACTACATCACCACGCTGTACAAGTCGTGCAGCCGCTCCATTGACGCAGATGACACCACTCCCGCGTTCTCCTGCGATTATATAGGTTTCAAATCGTGCACCATTATTGTTATTGACTACATGCACTTTCTCATTCGGCAACATACCCGCCGCGTCGAGAAGATCCGAATCAATCGTAATACTTCCGACATAATTTAAGTCGGCTTCTGTTACAGTTGCACGGTGTAATTTACTGTTCATCATCATTCTGAACATGACAACCATCCTTTATAGATATAATAATATTATCTATTAATCTTGTTTTACCAAATTTTACTGCGCACGCAAGAATTGCCTCATCTGACAAACCATCATATTCTGCAAGTTCCGGATACGATAAAAGTGAAACATAATCCATTATGCCTGAGCTGTTTTCTGTAATGTAAGCTGTGACTCCCCGTTCAATTGTCTCCACCGAACTACCCTCATTGAATAACAAAACACCTTTTTGAAGGGCTTGCTGGATAACCGGCGCTTCTGCACGATCAGTTTCAGACAGATTAACGTTTCGGGAACTTTTCGCAAGACCATCCTGATCGCGGATAATTGGAACCCGCACAATTGAAGTTCTCAAATTGAAATCACGGACAAATGTCTCAATAATCGCAAGTTGTTGCGCATCTTTCATACCAAAATACGAACGATCCGGGTCAACGATATTAAATAGTTTTAATACGACCTTCAACACACCATCAAAATGACCGGGACGGGATGCTCCGCACAGCACGTTTGCTTGAGGACCCGGAAGAATACGAATACCGCCTTCCTGCGGGTACATTTCTTCCGGCGTCGGCATGAACAAAATGTCGACACCGGCCTCATTAGCCAGATTTGTATCCCGTTCTTTGTCCCGCGGATACGCTTCAAAATCTTCCCCCGGTCCGAACTGAGCCGGATTGACGAAAATGCTCATAACAACGATATCATTTTGCTCTCTTGCCTGTTTCACAAGTGATAAATGGCCGTCATGTAAAAAACCCATCGTCGGAACAAAACCCACAGTACGGCCTTCACGTTTGTTGCGGTCAATCATTCCTTGAAGAGACGTAATCGAGTGAACGACCCTCATATCTTCCGGTTCAGTTGCCATCTTTATTTCCCCCGTACAATGCAGTCAATTCTTCTTCTTTCATCGTAAAACGATGGCGTTCCGCTGGAAATGAACCATCCTTCACTGACGTTACATACTTTTTCAAACCATCATAGATAACCGTTCCTACATCTGCATATGTCTCCACGAATTTCGGGACGTGATGACTGCCATACTTCACAGTATCATGATATACAAGTACTTGACCATCCGTTCCAGCCCCGGCGCCAATGCCAATAACCGGTATCGAAACTGCGGCTGAGACTTCCTCTCCAAGCTGATAGGGAATACATTCCAAGACGACCATGAACGCACCGGCGGCTTCACATGCACGTGCATCGTCAATAAGTTGCTGCGCTGCTTCCGCCGTTTTTCCTTGTACTTTGTATCCGCCTACAACTGACGCCGACTGAGGCAATAGACCAAGATGTGCGACGATTGGAATTCCTGTTCCCGTGAGCAATCGAATTGTATCAATTACGTTCCCGGCACCTTCAAGCTTTAATGCATTAGCACCTGTTTGCTGAAAAATACGGACTGCATCCGTTAGCGTTCTGTCCGCAGAACCGTGATAAGAACCAAACGGCATATCGACAACAAGGAAGGTTTCCTTCGCCCCTCTCCTAGTAGCACTGCCGTGATGGATCATGTCCTCCGTCGTGACGGCAATCGTCGAATCATAGCCGAGAACGACCATGCCAAGTGAATCTCCGACAAGAAGAATGTCAACACCCGCTTCTTCCGCCAGTCGTGCAGACGGATAATCATAAGCCGTCAGCATAACAATCTTCTCGCCCTCTTTTTTCATTTTGATAAAATCAAGTGTACTTTTCATTTTACTATCCCCTCTCTTGAGAGAAAACCGGATATAAAAACCCTTCCGCCAATAAATGGACAGAAGGGTTGTATCATCATGTGATGGTTTCCTCCGTCCCTGTCTTTTACTAAAGATCAAGGCAGATCATATTGAATTTTAAATTTTTCAGAAATTTCCAATAGGTGCAGTTCGCAATAGATACCGCCCTTCGGAACTACTATATCAAATTGAGGGATCTATGTATAGTCATCAATTTGAAAGTTCAATGTCTGCAGAATAGATACCCCGGACCGTTCCGTCATCAAGCTTTAGTTCAAGAACACCTTCCACTGAAATCCCAAGCGCAATTCCCTCAATCGTTTCGTTGAGCATAACCGCCCGGATTCGTTTCCCAGTCGTATTGGAATAACCTTCCCATAGCAGCTTTATTGGCCCAAAACCGTGTTTCACATAGAGATCAGTATAAATTTCAAGAAAACCTAGTGTTTTTGCAATCAATTGTGCCCGGTCGACCTGTTTACCCGTCAGCATTTTAAGTGACGCCGCGATACCGTTCAATTCCTCAGGAAAATCCGTTTCATCTTGGTTGACATTCATGCCGATTCCTAGAATGACTGCCTTTACTTGATCCGGATCTGCCTGCAGTTCCGTTAAAATCCCTGTCACTTTTTTGCCTTTAACCAAGATATCATTTGGCCATTTAATATCAGGGTCGATTCCTGTCAGTTCCTGAATGGCACGCGTTACAGCAACCGCTGCAACTAATGTCATTTGCGGCGCTTGTTGCGGTGTTAAAGCTGGGCGGATAATTACACTCATCCATACCCCTTTACCCGCTGAGGAACTCCACGGACGTGCCATACGGCCTCTGCCAGCAGTCTGTTCTTCCGCTATGATAACAGTACCGTCCACCGCACCGTTCTGTTCTTCATCATGTGCGATGAATTGTGTGGATTTGCATGTGTCGAAATAATGGATATGCTGTCCATATTTTTTTGTCGTCAAATGTTTTTGCACATTGGCTTCATTTACACGATCCGGCGATTTGATGAGATAATACCCCTTCTTCCGGACCGTTCCAATTTCGTAACCTTCTTGTTCTAGTTCTTTTACGTATTTCCAGATCGCTGTCCTTGATAATCCGAATTGATCAGCAATGTCTTGCCCGGATACAGGTTCGCCTTCCGCTTCGAACAGCCTTTTCAATAATTCATTTTTTACGATTGAATTCATATAGAAACCATTCCTTTATGTCGTTTGGCTCATTTTCACATATTCCGTACAGGACAGCTTTTTCGATCTTCTCTATCCATTCACCAATCCATCTGCCACCCTTTTGACTTGTCCACGCCATCAGTTTTTTGCCGTCAACACTAAGATCGGCTAGTGACTGTATTGGCAAAGATTCCTTCATCTCTTTAATTTCTGCGAAAGATATTATTTGGCCAGTATTGCGAAGCGATTTGAACAGCTTTTCAGTGGTATACAAGACAGCTAAATCGTAATGATAATAATCATCCGTTGTAAATTGACGATCGATCCGATTCGTGTAAGCACCTTTTACTGACGACAGAAACATTTTTTCGGCATTAGATAATTTGTACGCGTTTGCAACGTCCGATGATGAAAAGTTTCCCGAAATCATAAAACAAGCCCATCCTTCCATTACCGATTCAAACGGTACTGTCCTGCTAAACTTTTCGATATCTAGTGGAAAAAGCGGCAAATATAAATTCAAGCCTGTATTTTGTATATTTCGAAATGCTTTTGCCGGATTGTTACTTGCAAATAATTTGTCCATTTCAGCTTTTAACCGCTCTACGGATATGTAACGAATTTGATTGGCATTGGTCCGTATCGCTTCAAAAGTCTGCTCTTCGATATCAAATCCGAGGACAGCTGTAAATCGGATAGCCCTGAACATTCTGAGAGCGTCTTCGTTAAAACGATCTGCTGCAATTCCGACGGCCCTAATGATTCGATCAGCCATATCCGCCTTCCCACCGAACAGATCGATTAGTTCCCCATCTTTTGTTATGGCAAGTGCATTCATGGTGAAGTCACGTCGCCGTAAATCCTCCCGCAAAGATTTAACGAACTGTACTTTATCCGGTCGACGATGATCTGTATATGTGCCTTCTGTTCGATAAGTTGTGACTTCAATCGGTTCACCATTCATCAGTACAAGAATTGTCCCGTGCGCAGTACCTATATCTACAGTCATTGGAAAAACCGCTTTTACTTCCTGTGGTTCAGCAGAAGTTGCAATGTCGATATCAGTCGCCGGTTTACCTAGAAGGAAGTCCCGCACTGCGCCTCCGACGAAAACAGCTTCATATCCGGCTTCTTCAAGGGTATGAATAACTTCCCGGCTTGGTGCAGTTCCGAATAATACAGTCATTTATTTCCCGCCACTTCATAATAAAGTTTTTCATATTGATTGACGATCGTTGATGAATGGAATTTGTCAGCTGCTGTTGCCAAACCATTTTCACGGAATGCAGCATGCAATTTATCGTCTGTCAATAACAGCATTGCTTTTTCCGCTGCTGCACTTATGTCCCCGAGCTGTACAAGAAATCCATTGAAACCATCCTCAATCACTTCCGGGATTCCACCTACATTCGTCGCAACTGAAGGCAAGCCGCAAGCGAGCGCTTCTAGTAGAACAAGACCGAATGCCTCCTTTTCCGACAAATGAAACATGACATCACTAATGGCCAGAAGCTCCGGTAAATCATCCCGTTTCCCAGTGAATATTACATGTTGCTCTATTCCTAATTCAACAACAAGCGCTTCCATATCCGTTCTTTCAGGTCCATCGCCAACAAGGAGCAGTTTGGCATCAATTTCTTTCGCAACCTTCTTGAAACTTTCAATAATATCGGGAATTCGTTTTACTGCCCTAAAATTAGAAATATGAATAATAATTTTTTCTTCCGGTTTAATCCCAAGATCACTTTTTAGTGTTCCTGGATCGACTGGACGGTATTTTTTTTCATCGATGAAATTATAAATTGTGACCAGATCCTTCTGGGGTTCAATTAATTCTAGCGTTTCTAGTCGAAGCGATTCAGACACGGCTGTCGTAATTGTTGATTTATCGATTCCATAACGCACTGTATTACGCAACCCTGGATCATGTCCGAGAATTGTTACATCTGTTCCATGCAATGTCGTAATAACGCCAATCGTTGAATTCGCCATATCTTTGCCAAGCGCGGCCGACACTGCGTGAGGTACAGCGTAATGCACATGTAGAAGATCGAGTTTTTCTGTTTCAATTACTTCTGCGATGCGGTTGGCAAGCGCAATGTCATACGGTGGATATTTAAATACAGCATAGCCATCGATTTTCACTTCATGGAATTGTATGTTTGGATGTGCATCCAGAAACCTGAATGGCTTACTCGATGTAATATAATGCATTTCGTGGCCCTTATCCGCCATCATTTTCCCCAGCTCAGTTGCTACAACTCCGGAGCCTCCGAGTGATGGATAGCAAATTACACCGACTTTCAATTTTTCCAATCACAGTGCTCCTTCCGATTTACAGTGATAATTTTTTCGTGTCAATCGATAATGTTTTCAAGCCCGTAGACGAGATCCTGCCGTTCCATGACATTATGTATAGCCATAAGGATTCCCGGCATGAACGAAGTCCGATCGAAAGAATCATGACGGATACTTAGGAGCTCCCCTTTGCCTCCGAGCAGTACTTCTTGATGCGCTAGCAGACCTGGCAGTCGGATGCTATGTATTTTCATACCATCAAAATCCGCGCCTCGTGCACCAGCCAGGTGTTCTTTTTCATCCGAGTGTCCTTGCTTATGTGACTCTCTGACCGCTTGTATCATTTCAGCAGTCTTTACTGCTGTTCCTGACGGGGCATCGACTTTTTTATCGTGATGCATTTCAAGTATTTCAATATCACCTAAATAACGGGCTGCTGTGGCAGTAAACTTCATCATCAACACAGCACCTATTGAAAAGTTCGGTGCTATAATCCCACCAATCTGATTTTCTGCCGCCAGTTCTGTTAATAGGGCGATATTACCCTTAGAGAGTCCTGACGTACCAACAACAGGACGAATGCCGAGCGATATGGCATCGTGTACATTTTTGAAAACAGCGTCCGGATCTGTCACGTCAAGGAGTACGTCCGGTTTATTCACAGCCGCTAGATTTTCAAGAGATGTATAAATTGGGATTCCACCTGGCACGTCATTTACTTCAGTTACATGTAAATACTGCCCTTCGTACTTATAATCAAGGGCAGCAACAACTTCCATATTTGGCGCATTCATAATTGATTTTAATGCTGCACTTCCCAATCGGCCGCGTGCTCCTGCGATTGCAACTTTTATTGTCATATCGTTTCCTCCTTTTTTGTCCAGCGGTTAGCATCGCGTTCCTTAAATTTATCAAGAACGCTTGTAAGTGCCTTTTCCAAACTAATTCCCTGTGAATTAGCGAAACAGATAAGAACAAATAATAGATCTCCCGTTTCTTCTTCGAGTGATCTTATCGCTTCGCTCGATTTCTTCTTTTTCATACCATGTACGTGCTGTACTTCTCTAGACAATTCTCCCAGCTCTTCAGTTAACCTCGCGATCAGCTCCATCGGTGGAAAGTAACCTTCTTTAAAACTATTTATGTACGAATCAACTTCTTGTTGTAATTTCTGCATGGTCTTGGATTGTTCCATTTGCGTCAACTCCCTTTACTATCGTATAAATTAATAACACTATTGTCAAAATAAAAATTATAGCCGATAATAGCCCTATCGCTTTAAAAAGAAAGGTGTGCACTAAATGCTTGACGGGATCAAATTCAAAAATATCTTTTTCATTATTCTTGGTGCTGCAATTTTCAGTTTCGGTCTCGTCCATTTCAATATTCAAAATGAACTTGCCGAGGGAGGTTTTACAGGAATTACACTTATTCTCCTGTTCGCTTTCAATTGGGACCCAGCAATTATGAACCTTATCCTAAACATTCCGATGTTCATTATCGGTTGGAAGCTATTGGGGAAAAGGGTGTTCGTTTATACGGTCATAGGAACGATAGCGGTGTCAGTCTTCCTTAAAGTCTTCATGATATATCAGATTGACATCCATCTGAAAGACGATATGTTCCTTGTTGCTTTGTTCGCAGGTGTGTTTATCGGAATCGGACTTGGTATTATTTTCAGATACGGAGGAACAACCGGCGGTGTAGACATTATCGCACGTCTGGCCCATAAATACATCGGCTGGAGTATGGGGAAGACAATGTTTCTATTTGATGCGCTTGTCATTCTTGTTTCTTGGGCTGTCTATCTGGACCACCGCTCCATGATGTACACGCTCGTTGCACTGTTTGTTGGTGCCCGTGTCATCGACTTCGTCCAAGAAGGTGCATACGCGGCTAGAGGCGCTTTCATCATCTCCGAATCGCAAGATAAAATTGCGACAAAAATCACTGAAGAAATGGACCGCGGTGTCACCGTCTTTAGGGGGTACGGCCATTTCACTAAATCCGATCGTGAAATTCTCTATTGTGTCGTCGGCAGGAATGAAATCGTCCGTTTGAAAAACATTATCACTTCCGTTGATCCGCATGCGTTTGTTTCACTCACCGATGTCCACGACGTTATGGGCGAAGGTTTTACGCTGGATGAACTGAAACGTCCGCTTGAACGGTAAAAAAACTAAGCATCTTAGTAGATCCGACAAATTGGAGGGATATGCTTCAATCCCTTCCATTTGGAGGGCCTTAAGCTAAAGGCGCTTTTTTTCTTTAACTTTGTCTCAAAGGGCTAGGCGATGAAGCTAGACAATGCTCAAGGTTGAAAAACTTCTATTTTTCATTTTAATATAACCAAAAAAAATCCGCTCCTCGAAATCTGAGGACGGATTTTATTATTGTATACTTAGTCTCTGTTCGTGAAAATCAGAATCAGACGAACCAATTCAAGCACTGCAACTGCTGTTGCCGCAACATAAGTCATCGCTGCTGCGCTCAATACTTTTTTCGCGTGTCCTTCTTCTTCATTGCGGATAATGCCAAGTGAGACAATCTGATTCATCGCACGTGTGGAAGCGTTAAACTCAACTGGCAGTGTGACAACTTGGAACAGAACGCCTACTGCCAGAAGTGCAATACCAATTCCAAGCATAGAATTCATACTTGAGAAAATCAGTCCAATCATAATGAAAACCCAAGATGCATTGGAAGTGATACTTGCAACTGGTGCCAGACGATGGCGGAAACGCAGAAATGCATATGCTTCCTGATCTTGTATAGCATGACCTACTTCGTGGGCCGCAATTGCTGTACCCGCGACGGATGCTTCATAGAAATTATGTGTGGATAGTGCAACGATTTTCGTAAGCGGGTTATAATGATCACTTAGGAACCCTTTGCTTTCTACGACCTGTACATCTTGTAAACCATTTTTGTCGAGGATGAGACGAGCGACTTCCGCACCTGTCATACCTGATGAGGAACGTACCTTAGAATACTTTTTGTATGTGCTTTTCACTTTAAATTGGGCATAAAGCGGCAAAAGTATAATTGCACCCAAGTAAATCCAGAACATAATCAACTTCCTCCCTTTTCTCTATATACTTATTCTATAACGGTCTTACTGCAATCGCAACTTTTTACTATTACCATATAACAGCTTTCGTTCTCTTCTTCCAGACCCAATAAGCAAGTAAAATGCAGGATATTGATAACCAGAATGTAAAGTACCCGATATGATCTATATGTTTCATCAAGTCATAATAAATCGGCATCTGACCGTAGACGTAATCGATAACATCGTTATGAAGTGTCCAAACCGCTGCGATTGCAATTTGAATGAATGAAAATCTGTATAACGGACTGTATAGCACTGCCTGAAGCGCCATTGCAAAATGCGAGCCAATAAGCATCCAGCCCATCGGACCGATTGAACCATTTTCAACAAGCAACAATAAGTTCATGACAACTGCCCAAAGGCCATATTTAACAAGCGTGATGAGCGCTAGTGCCTCGATCATTTTGAAGTTCTTTCCGATTAACCAGCCTATGATAGCAAGCGTGAAGAATAGACTGGCGGTTGGACTGTCCGGTACAAAAATCCAGAACTTCGGCTCTGTTATTTCAAGCTGCCACATATACCAGTCATACCCGAACACCGTGCCGACCAAGTTCACAAATAACAGGATCCAAAGAAACGATTTACTGGATAGAACGAGCCAAATCTTTTGTATGAATAAACTCATGGGCACCTCTCCAAAATAACTTAATATGTATAGAACAAAAGCACAAGCGTCCTTAGGCGTTGGAATCGAAACGTGAAATATCACCTGTCGCAGATTATCCATAGTACGAGATATTATAATTTCCTAAACTACAAAAAAAGAGTCAGTTTCCTGACTCTTTTTCATTACTCGCTTTTCAAGCCTTCAATAAACTCGGCAAGTATTTGTAAATCTTCATCTGACCCTTCCCATGTTCCGGGAGGCATATCTCCAACACCATTATGAGCGATATCGATAATTTCGTCAGCTGTATGGCCGGTACCCACAAGCGGCTTACCGAGCCCACCTTGGAATGCATCGCCGTGACAACCAATACAAGATGCTGCGGCGTAGATTTGATAGCCTTCAGATTCAGTGTCGAACTCAACTTCTTCAACAATTGCACCTTGTATTTTCTGTTTATCCCAGTCGTGGTTCACATATGATTCCCAAGTCAAATAGAAGAGTGCTGCAAATGCAAGAAGCATGAATGCAGTCGGAAGCGGACGTTTAATTGCTCGGCGCTCCTTCGTAGTATCCATAAACGGAACAAGCATCAATGCGCCGAATGCTAGACCCGGCATGATAATAGCACCAATAATATTAAACGGTCCTGAAGCAAACTGATATTTCAACAATTGATACATCGATAGGAAGTACCAGTCCGGAACGGGCATGTACATCGTATCTGTCGGG
Source organism: Sporosarcina psychrophila (assembly GCA_020742515.1). Lineage (GTDB taxonomy): Bacteria > Bacillota > Bacilli > Bacillales_A > Planococcaceae > Sporosarcina > Sporosarcina psychrophila_B. The sequence goes on along the minus strand of DYWT01000252.1, from coordinate 10,996 downwards.
TCCGCTTGACGTTCAAGCGGTGACGGATGAGCAACTGTCAATATTAAATATCCAATAAGGAAAACCGCACCAATCAGCCATTCTTTCAAAAGGAAGTTAGGCCAGAAGGCTTCCGTTTTACCCGGATATTCTGAGTAATCTTTCGGGACGTTCGGCATTTTGTTAGTAGCCTTAATGCGCGAATCTCCGACAAATTTCATCCCTTTTCCGCGGTGCATAATGTCCCCTCCTTATTAAATTCATTGGACGCCGGTCAATCTTATAGCGGTCCTGAAATACCTTGTCTTCTGATCATGATAAAGTGTGCTGCAAGCAACCCAAGCAAAGCAGCCGGTAAGAAGAATACATGAATCGCGAAGAAACGTGTTAGTGTTTGTGCACCGAGAATCGTTGAGTCCCCCGCAAGGAGTACCTTAATCGCTTCGCCGATGAACGGAACAGATGCAGCAATTTCAATTCCTACTTTCGTAGCGAACAATGCTTTCATATCCCATGGCAGTAGATAACCAGTGAATCCGAGACCAAGCATGACCATGAAGATCAATACTCCGACAACCCAATTCAATTCACGTGGTTTCTTATATGAGCCTGTAAAGAATACACGCAGTGTATGTAGGAACATCATCACGATAACAAGTGACGCTCCCCAGTGATGCATCCCACGCACAATTTCACCGAATGCTACTTCATTCTGAAGGTAATAAACGGATTTCCATGCATTTTCAATGTCCGGTGTGTAATACATTGTAAGGAACATACCAGAAAGGATCTGGATGACAGTAATGAAAAATGTCAGTCCCCCGAAACAATAGATGAATGCGGAAAAATGATGTGCAGGGTTTACGTGCTCAGGTACTTCGTGGTCAGCGATATCGCGCCAAATCGGGGTGATATCCAACCGTTCGTCAACCCAATCATAAATTTTATTTAGCACTTCGGTCGTACCCCCTTACATTTTTAAACTAATGTGTTCGGTTTTGTTTTTCCGAGAAACAGGTATCCGTCTTCGACTTTAACGTCAAATTCGTCAAGTGGTCCAAGCGGTGGTGTTCCTTTTACGTTTTCACCATTTTTCATATAACGTCCTGCGTGGCATGGACAGTAAAATTGATCTGGGTGCTTTTCATCACCGCTCCAGTTTACTGTACAACCAAGGTGTTTACAGACAGGAGAAAGCGCGATGACCGTATCACCATTCTTATAAACCCAGGCAGTATTCGACACATCGGATTTATACCAAGCATCTTTTCGATCTTTGATAGTGAAATCGATACGAATCGGCGTTTCCGATAGCTCGTCCACTTTGTGTTGAGTAGGGATGAAATCACCTTCATCTTTCGTCTGCAACACAGGGTCGATTGCAAAACGGGCCATCGGCATCAACATACCAGAAGCCATGAATCCACCAACACCCATAAGTGTGTAGCTCATGAATTGGCGTCTTGACACTTTCTTGCTCATCATTTTCCCTCCTCTTACTTAAAGGTCAGTCCAACGGACATTCTTTTGCTAATTGTAATACTAGGACATATCTATGATATATCAATACTAAGGGAAATTCAATCATGCTTTCTGTACGGATGCAAGTTTGTGAACAAATATCGAATTTTACTGTTCTGACCACTTTTTTGTAAAGCGGGGTAGAACTTGCCGTAACTGATCTTCAATAATGGTTTTCCTTAATTGCGGTTCCATGTTTTCAAGCGGAATCGATGGCAGCCAGATCATTTCACCATCTATTTCAATGCTTGTCCAAGCAGAATCCGTTGTCAAGAAAAATATATGTTTAAATGGTGCGGTAGAAAGGTCGCGAGACAGAGTTTCAGCCATTTCCGTCAAATTCATTGACTGCGTGTAAGCAAATGGAGGCATTAGCATCATGCGCCCTTTAAATTGAGTTTCGATAAACGTCGTAAGATGTCTCAGAAACTCGGAAGATGACGTGCTACTTTTCATGTTTCCCGGGTCTGTCTCTACTTTAAGCAAGGGCACAATAAGTGTATCGATATATTCTTTCTGTTGCAAATATGTATCCATATCTTGCGCAGTCCAGTTCATTCCAAAATTGCCTCCTTGTGAAATCAGTAAAGGACTCCACCGTATTGGGTGGAGTCATTAATTCTTCGATACCTTCATGTCATTCAACAGTGCAGATAATGCGATGAACCGTTCCTTGTCATTTGTGTCAAGAGCTTCATCCACCCTTTTCATAAGCATATCAACGGTCATCAATGCAACACTTTCCTCAAGTAATTGCTCAGCAATCTTCCGATCACCTTCACTTACTTGTAGATAATCCGGAAGAAAAGGATTTTCCTCCCGAACACTTGCATACTCCGGGCAAGAATGACTGTTTGAAAAATTAAGTTGTATATACATTTTATCATCTGGATGAAGTCTTAAGTCATGGAATGATTTTTCGGCATCAGCAGTCATTAAATTCCCTTTGTAAAAACGGAATGGAATGCTCTCCGAACCTGTTGTTGACATTACCATCGCCCTTGGACAGTAATGTGCTTCATCCGTAAAGTGGACGTTTTGCAGTAGGTGTTCATGGCTTAGAAGGTAATTCAAAATCCACACACATTCACGGCGCTTCAATTTGTACCGCTTTAAGAACCATCGCACAAAGTCCTTTTTAGCAGCGACAGGAATCATGGCCGTCATGTCACACCTCCTCGTCATTTTGTGCTTCTAGAAAAGCTCTCCAATACTCATCATCAGGAACCATTTCAACCAATTCCTTGACTATTTTGAGGGCTTCATCACGTTTTCCTTCTTCAAGAAGAAATTTCGCGAAGTTTCCAAGAAAATCATGATCATCCTTCATGCCAATATATGCCTTGCCATAGGATTCGTATGCATCATCATATTGTTCTTCACGTTCGTGTGCATACGCCATAAATGCATCCAATAATGGAATATCTACCTGATTATCTTTTGAGTACGAAAGAAGATCGAGCAATTCATGGCTTTGCTCCCTCTCATTATACAACGAAGCAAGCGTAATAAGTGCTTCGATGTACTCTGGATCAAGCACCAGTGCTTCTTTCAAATGCTCTTCTGCCTTTTCTGAGAGACCAAGCTTTAATGCTGATTTACCAGCAGTCAATTGAAGTTCCTTGTCAAATTCGTCCCTACGGATTCCATCTTTGAACATATCGTAAGCTCTTTGATCATCCCCCAGTACTGACAACGACTGTCCTGCGAGCATATAAGCAGAAAAATAATCTGGATCCATCTCAATTAAATCGTCTAACAGTGTGACAGCCCTTTCTGCATTTCCACATTGAAAGTAAGCAAATGCCGCACCGAAAAGTGTATCCGGCAAGACGTTATCTTCCAACATTTCTTCGTAATATGGAATTGCTTCTTCGTAAGCCGCACCGGCGCTATACGTTTCCGCCAGCCTTGATAAAATACGAATGCCGCCGATTTCATCTGTTTCATCATGCAAATCGAGGTACATCCGCGCTGCCTCTCCATACTTCCCTGAATCAAGGAGCAGTTCTGCATATGCGAACCGAATGACAGGCTCATGCGGTACAAGTTCATGGGCTTCCTTAATCTTCGCTAGCGCTGCTTCCGCCATTCCAGACATCTGATAATAATCCGCTAACGCCAATAGAGCTTGAACATATTCTTCGTCATCTGGACGCACATCTGTGAGAAGTAAAAGGGCTTCATCTTCTTCTCCAAGCTCCAGCAACGTGCCGGCACGGTCAATTTTCAGCTGTGCTTCATCCGGCAGATGGAGGCGCAATGTTTCATATAGACGATCAGCCTCCCCCATGAATCCATAGCTTGCAAATAGGTCTGCTGCTTCATAAAGTAAATCAAAATCGGTCGACCCACTTAACTGATCAATAACGCCAGTGAGTATTTCAACATCACCTTCTAAGATATTTCGTTCAATTTCTTCTAACTGTCCCATATTTTCACCTGTTCTTTCACAATGTATACATCAGTACGTTATCCTTTTGCATTTTTGGAGACTGTGAGCTTTTCAAGATCATCGAAAAATCCTGGATATGAAACGGCTATACATGCCGGATTTTCGATATGAATCGGCGATGATGCAACAAGTGCTGCAATTCCAGCCATCATACCCAGTCTATGATCACCGTAAGAAGCTAATGTCCCGCCAGAAAGCTTCGATGGACCATGAATAATCATGCCGTCGTCTGTCGCTTCAATATTGGCGCCAATCTTTTTTAATTCTGACGTCACAGCCGCAATTCTATCCGTCTCTTTGACCCGCAGTTCTCCAGCGTCTTTGATAATAGTCGTTCCTACTGCCTGCGTTGCCATTAGAGCAATAATAGGCAATTCATCAATCAATCGCGGTATGAGATTTCCACTGATTTCTGTCCCACGTAAGCCTTCGCTGGAAACGTTGACTGTGCCATATGATTCACCTATCCCATCCACCTTTTCAAGAATTTCTACACGTGCCCCCATACTTTCGAGCACATCTATTATCCCTGTTCTTGTCGGGTTGAGCCCAACATTTGTAAATGTGACGGAACTTCCTTTGATCATTGCTGCCGCGGCCATGAAAAATGCTGCTGATGAAATATCACCTGGAACGATGACATCTGTCCCATGGAGCACATTCCCACCTTTAACATGTACTTTATTTCCATCAACCTGAATTTTCGCGCCAAATTGTAAGAGCATTCGTTCAGTATGGTCACGTGAAACGGTTTCCTCACTGATAGTAGTCGTCCCTTCCGCATTCAAGCCTGCAAATAAAATAGCTGATTTTACTTGCGCGCTTGCAACAGGCATCTCGTAGTCTATTGCTGAGAGTGTCACGCCAGTAATGGAAATCGGTAGCAGATTGCTGTCTGAGTCACCTGCTATGGATGCCCCCATCGACGCCAATGGCAGTGTAACCCTATTCATCGGTCGCTTAGACAATGATTCGTCTCCTGTTAAAACAGAGTTGATTGTTGAACCAGCAAGTATGCCAAGCATTAGACGTGCTGTAGTCCCTGAATTACCGGCATAGAGATTGTCGGCAGGAGTTTCCCATTCTTGCATTCCGGGGCTGTCTATCATGACGCTGGTGCCGTCCCTTTCAATTGATACGCCCAGCTGCCGAAAGATATCAATTGTATGCAGACAATCTTCCCCGTCAAGGAATCCGGTGATTTGTGTTTGCCCTTTAGCAATGGAGCCAAGCATTACAGCCCGGTGTGATATTGACTTATCACCCGGAACTACCATATCTCCCTGTAGTACAGGTTTAGTGAACTCCACTATTTTCGTTTCCACCAATAAAAGCCCCCCGTTCATACTATGTACATGCTAAAATTCATCGTTTTGGAAAGGGCAGATTTTGCCTGTTCCCGGTCATCAGCAGTTTGGAAGCTGATGACGAGTATCCCGAAGACATCCGTCCGTGTCTCAACGATTCGGATATTTGTCAAACTGATCAGTTCATCGGCAAGTATTTTTGTAATTTCAGAAATGATACCAGGATGATCCGGAACATCGATATGTAAATCGTAAGTCATATAAAATGCACCTTGAGATGTGATCGGCAAGTCATCCCGAAACTGTTTCGCTCCTGCAAAATAATCATAGATTTCGGCGGGATCATTCGATTTTAGCATATTTCGAACATTTTCCATCTCTTCAAGCCATCCGTCAAGTTGCTTTAACAACTCTTCCCTGTTCTGCGACGTAATATCACGCCACATGATGGGATCCGCAGATGCGATCCGAGTCAAGTCACGAAATCCGCCTGCAGCAAGTTTTTTAACAAATGGTTGCTTTTCTTGTTGAGCTTCAAGCCTTCCCACGAGCGAGGAGGCGACCAGATGTGGAAAATGGCTGACGATTGCTGTCATTCGATCATGTTCTTCAGAATCGATCACTACTATTTTCCCTTTCGTTGGTTCGAGAAGGTTGCGAAGGCGTTCGACTTTTACACTGTCTGTTTGAGGATCTGGAGTCAATATATAATACGCATTTTCAAATAGATGCTCTTTAGCCGCCGTTACCCCACTTTTATGGGAGCCCGCCATGGGATGACCACCTATGAAGGTGATTCCCAGCCTACGCAATTGTTTTGCCGCATCCATGATCGGGCCTTTCGTACTGCCCGTATCCGTCATGATAACGTCTTTTTTCAATTTCCAGTCGCCTGCCTGCTGCATCATTGCAACCGTCGTGTTGACGGGCGTCGCAAAGATGATGACATCCGCATGTTCACATGCATATTCAATAGAAGTAGCGATTGTATCAATGATTCCCCTGCGGAATGCTTGTTCCAACGTACTGAATGATCGGTCGTATCCTGTTATATGCAGTTCAGGATTTCTTTTCAATGCAAGTCCGAGCGAACCACCGATCAGACCGAGCCCAATTATCGCGACTTTCAGTTTCATACGGGCGAACCCTCGGATTGCCACAATGTATCAAATGCCTTTAAAAATTTACTAGTCTGTTCTTCTGACCCAATCGTCACTCGTATATAACCTGGAGTTCCGAGTGCATTCCCACTTCTAACAATGAAACCTTGTTGCAACAAGGTTTCTGAAGCGTCATCTGAATCATTCGGAACCTCTATTAGCACGAAATTCGTTTCCGAATCAAAAAGGTGTACTTTCTTTTCGTCAGCATAGTGCTTGAATCGTTTCCTTTGCTCATGATTCAATTTACGACACTGTTCTATGAACGCTTCGTCATCAAGTGCCTTTTCAGCGATTGCAAGTCCAATCGAGTTATTGTTGAACGGGTTCCGTACTTTATTAAGATTGGAAATGACTGCAGGATGACCGATTGCATAGCCAACTCTGTATGATGCCAGCCCGTATGCTTTGGAAAACGTTCGGAGCAAGATAACGTTTGGAAATTGTTCCAAATAGGTGACGGAGTCTATATATCCGGGTGCCATAACGTATTCTATATATGCTTCGTCAAGGACGACAAGAATATTTGGGGGTACTTGACCAAGGAAAGCCACCAAAGCGTCGCTTGGAATTAGGTTACCAGTCGGATTATTCGGATTACATATCCAGATAACAGCTGTCTCACTATCGATTGCTTTTAGAAATCCTTCGAGATCATGTTGCCCATTATCTTTCAACGTAACTTCCCGTATTTCAGCACCTGCGATCTTCGCATTATGTGCATATTGTGGAAATGTCGGCGTTGCCATAACTGTATTTGTATCTGTGCCAAGAAGTGCTCGAGTAATGATCATAATAATTTCATCCGAACCATTGCCGAACAATAGTGCTTCTTCATCTACCCCCAATTTTTGGGTTAGTTTACTGCGCAAAGCACTTGCATAGCCATCCGGATAAATTTCATGTTGGATAGCGGCAGAAGCCAGAGATTCTTTAACAGACGGCGCGCAGCCGTAAGGATTTTCGTTTGAAGCGAGCTTCACTACTTCTTTTAGTCCATACATGCGTGTTACCTCTTCAATCGATCTGCCTGGTTTGTACGGGGTTATACCGTCAAGTGCTTTTTTCCAGTTCATACGAATCCCTCCGGTCAATAGAAATGAGTTTACTTTTGTAAATCTGGCCGTAATTTAACCGCGTTATTTTGATAAATATGTTTTACATAACGTTGCGGAATATCTGTGTTCACATGCATAAGGACTCTGATGCATGATGGCATCGCTCCTGGGACATCCATTTCATGTGTACACATGACTGGAACAAACATCCACCCATCAATCGATCGAACTGCTTTTGCAGGGAAGGCTGATTTGATGTCTGTCGTTGTGGATATAAGTACAGAAATGATATCCACAGGCAAAACCCTATTTTCTTTGGCCATTTCTTCGACAAGTGCTTGTGTCGCTTCAAGAACAGCTTGTTCTATGTCATTCTCGACCGTCGTTGCTCCCCTTAATCCTCTAACCATCATTTCGTCTCATCCCCTTTCGTTCTTTGCTTCAATTGATTGAACGCTTCTTCACATTGCTCTTTTGACAGTTCTTTTACATACGGTTTTCCAACACCATTCAGTAAAACAAAATTCAGTTTACCGAAAGAGGCTTTTTTATCTTTTTCCATATATCCCATAAATACATTAAATGCATGTTCATGGACTGGTTGGAATGTATAGCTATGCGTGTTTGCAAATTTAATGAAACGACTTGTCAATGATTCATCGATCGCCCCATGACTTTCACTTAAAATAAGACTGTAAGCCATGCCGATCATAACTGATTCACCGTGGCTTAGACCCCCGAATCCGCACACCCCTTCCACGGCATGACCGAATGTATGGCCAAAATTTAGAAACTTACGGGTGGAATGCTCAAATTCATCCTCGGTGACGATTTTCGCTTTCACTTCGATTCCCCGCAACAGTTCGTGTGATAACCATTCAATGTCTGGTTGTGAAAAGGATGATTCAGACAATAACTCAAGTGCCCATTTCTCATCCGAGATTAACGCATGTTTCAACAACTCCGCCATGCCCGATCTGATTTCTCGCGGCGGTAGCGATTCAAAAAGCGAGGTGTTGAATAAAACCCCGGTTGGTTGATGAAAAGAACCGACCATATTTTTTCCTTCCGGCATATTGATTGCCGTTTTGCCTCCTACTGCACTGTCATGCGCCAGGATTGTCGTAGGGCATTGCAGGTACTTTATCCCCCTCATGTATGTCGCTGCGACGAATCCAGTGAGATCTCCGCATGCACCACCGCCAAAAGCAATGAGGAGTGAATCTCTTGTGAATTTTTCATTCAACAAAAAGGATAGGCAATCAATGTAAACTGTGGATGTTTTACAACTTTCTCCGGCTGGAACTGTTTTTACGATAATTTCATGATTTACAGACTCCAACGCCTTTTGAAGCAACGGTAAATGAATAGCCGCAACCTTTTCATCCGCAATGATTGCAATTCGGTCGACACTGCCTAGAAGTTCAGCATAATCTGTAATAAATAGATTGTATGTGTCTGAACCGATATCGACGTTATAGTGGTGATCTCGGACAGCAACCGTAAGTTTCCCCATGTTAAAACTCCTTTACATACCTTCTATATTCTTCGACTTCTTTTTTTAGACCGTCAATTGTATCTGATCGGAATTCCTCCATAATGGCCTTTGCCATTTCTGTGGCAATTACATGCTCTGCTACTACGGAGGCTGCTGGTACTGCACAAGGGTCCGAGCGTTCAATTGTTGCGACAAATGGTTCTTTTGTATCTATATCGACACTTTCAAGCGGTTTATACAATGTCGGAATGGGCTTCATGACGCCCCTGATAACAATCGGCATACCTGTCGTCATTCCGCCTTCAAGCCCGCCTAAACGGTTCGATTTACGGTAATAACCTTGTTCTTCACTCCAGGTAATTTCATCATGTACTTTACTGCCTGGTATTTTTGCCATTTCAAATCCGAGCCCGATTTCAACACCTTTGAACGCATTGATGCTCATCATCGCTCCAGCAAGCTTACCATCCATTTTTCTGTCAAATTGAACGTAACTCCCGATTCCAGGAGGGCACCCTTCAATCACCACTTCTACGACACCGCCTACTGTATCTCCACGCCCTTTCGCGTCATCAATGGCTTGTACCATCAATTTAGAAGCTTCAGGGTCTGCACAGTAGACAGGATCGTTTTCAACGATGTTACGCAATTCTTCCGTTCCTTTTCCTGCATATGTATCTGGATTTGTTGTGACTCCTCCAATCTCTGTTACATGTGCGACAGTTTCAATATCAAGTTCACGAAGGAATTGTTTTGCAACCGCACCGATAGCGACGCGCATCGTTGTCTCACGTGCAGACGATCGTTCCAGAACGTTGCGCAAATCCCGGTGACCGTATTTCATCCCGCCAACAAGATCTGCATGGCCCGGTCTTGGACGTGTTATTTGTCGTTTAACGTCTTCCGGTTTAACATCATCCGCTAAAGGTTCTACCCCCATAATCGAGGTCCAATGTTTCCAATCATCGTTGATAACCGTCAACGTGACCGGAGAGCCCAGTGTTTTGCCATGGCGGACACCCGACGAAATAACAACCTGATCTTTTTCTATTTGCATGCGCCTTCCGCGTCCGTGTCCACCTTGACGTCTTGAAAGTTCCCCATTAATCATTTCAGCAGTCAATTCCATTTGGGCAGGCAGTCCTTCAATGATTGCAGTCAATTGCGGTCCGTGTGATTCACCGGCTGTGAAATACCTCATTCCATTTCCTCCTCCGACGAATGGGTTAACATTCGTTTTATAGCACTCTACCAAAGTAAGATGCTTTTGACTATATGTTTATATGAAAAATATCCGGAAAGATATCCGGATATTTTAAATTTTCCTATAAAAGAATGTATCTTCTGATTCTAACCCATATTTTGAAGGATTAAAAATCTGCTCTGTGCTTCCCACAAAAAGAATTCCGCCTTGTTTTAGCGACTTGGAAAAGTTTGTGTAAATTTGGTCTTTTGCTTCTTCTGTAAAATAGATCATTACATTGCGGCAAACGATTAAATCGAATCCCGTATCGTACCGGTCTTCCAATAGATTTTGCTGTTTAAACGTTACGGTCCGCTTGATTTCATCCTTCACCTGATAAAAATGACCTTCATTGACAAAATGCTGATTTACAATCGGAGCAGGCACTTCCTTCAAAGCTCTTTCAGGGTATAAACCAACTTTCGCCCGTTCAATGACGCCTAAATCAAGATCTGTTGCCAAAATCGATATATCGCGAAGTGGTACATGGGATAATAAAACAAGCGCGATCGAATATGGTTCTTCACCCGTGGAACAGGCAGCACTCCAAATCTTCAGTTTTTTACTTTGAGCAAGGAGCTTGGGGAATATCTTCTTTTCCAGCACATCCCAGCGCTGGGCATTGCGGTAGAATTCAGAAACGTTGATGGTCATCCGATCAAGGAATTCCTCAAGTAGCTCTTTATCATTATGTATAGCTTCATAATACTCTATAAAATTTCGGTACCCTCTTTTCTCATATAGAGAAGTGAGTCTTCTTTTCATCTGTGCTTCT
>DYWT01000251.1 GCA_020742515.1 Sporosarcina psychrophila | reverse complement strand
ATGGGACAACAAGGTTTACTGGAGAGATAGCCGAATGGTTTGACGACACCCTAAATGTTGAGAATTATTATCGTGCGTGCATAGACGGTTATGAGGTTGAGAAAGAGAAGCGGCACTTCATCAAAGAACCCGTCACAGGACAATTCTTAATCCGTGACGACTCTCAATCCAAAGGCGTTAAATGGGTAGACGGTTTTTCAACGTCACCATCCTATTTCACAGAAGCAGAAATCAAAGCAATCGACGAACGATACTGGGCATTTGCTGTAAAAGTAGAGGGGGTTGGGTAAATGTTTAATTCATACAATGTAAAAACAGGCGGCGTAACTACTAACACGAATATAAACGCGGTAAGCGGGACGTTAGTTAAAAACCACCCAAATAGTTTTTTTAAGAGGTTTCAATTGGGTAGCCCGTACGGTAAAAATGTACTGAGTGAGGAGCCGCATATTTTTGAAATGGGAAAGTATAGAGAAGAAGAAAAAATAAATGTAGTAGTTCTCCAAGTCATGTTAGCGGGCGGGGATGATGAAATAATTGCGGAAATTGTCAGAGAAAAAGACTACTACCTTTATTCAGAGGAGCTGGAAGAATGAGTAATTCCAAGAAATTACAGGTCCGTATTGACGAATATAATATCGAGAAATGAAGGAGGAAAAAGGATATGCCGAATTGGGCAGAAGGTCTAATTAAAATTAGAGGTACTAGACAGGACATTAGAAAATTCTTAACGCAGGGTCTGAAACCAACAAATTATAGCTATAGCAGCCAACAATTTGAAGTTGAAATTGAAGAAGACGAATTCGAGTTGACAATGAAAGCTTTACATGGCTTTTATATCAAAAACACTAGGCGTTCATTCATTGATGGAGAAATAAATTGGTGGTTTGATGATGTGGAACTTGAAGTTCTAACTATTGAATCGTTTAAACAAGCATGGGTAGTAGAAGCCAGTCAGTTTTCTGAAATATCTAAAGAGTTTAATTTGGATATAAAGATATACGCTTTTGAAAGTGGAATGGAGTTCAACCAAAACATAGAAATACACAAAGGGGAAATTATTAAGAATGAAGTAATAAGGTTTGATGATTATAAGTGGGAATGCTTATATCCAGATTTAGGTGGCTGATGTTTTAGAAAAATTAAAAGTCAGGAGGAAAAGGGATAGTATGCCATATAAAGCAGTTGTAAACACCTTACTAGGCTATGCCAAAACAATTAGAGCATTACCTGGAGAAAAGATTGAAGTGGATGAATACACGGACGACAAATCAGAAGCTTTTGTTTTTCGGAATGCGCTATACGCAAAAGACGTAGAAAGATCACAGGCATACTTTGACGGTAAAATCGAATTGGAGGATCAGACATGAATTTAAATATAGATGGACAGGTAATCGTAAAAGCAATCACAAACGACAAAGAGACCACTAATCCAGACGAGCTAATCAGATTAGTTGAGAACTGGTCCCTTGATAAAGGCTTGGATAAAGCAGACTCATCCAAACAGTTTTTAAAAGTAACAGAAGAAGTAGGAGAGGTGGCATCTGCATTGGCCAGAAGTCAAGAAGAGGAACTGAAAGATGCCATTGGCGACGTTGTGGTTACTCTTATCATCCTTGCTCAACAAAATGGATTAACCTTAACAGAGTGTCTGTCACATGCATACAACGTTATTAAACATCGTACAGGTAGAACCGTAAATGGGGTATTCGTGAAAGCTGAGGACCTTTAAGATGTATCGGGTTATCGGAACTCAAACCTACAGAATTTATTCAGAAGCTAAGACAAAAGCAGAGGCTTTGAGAATGATACATGAAAAGTATCCCTCCTGTGAGGGGAAGCGTAATGTCTACGTAGACATTAATCGTAAAATGTTGCCAGAAACTCTTAAAGTAATCAAAATAATCAAAATTTAAAATGATTAAAAAAAAGTACAGTAAGGAGCGCATAACATGTCAGTTGCTGTATACACGCTATATAAATCATCCAAAGGTCTTCCTTACGCATATGATTTTGCAAAGGTATACTCTAGCAAACGTTATAACTACATCTTGGTTGCTCATGAGTTGCCTTATAAAATAGTCGACTACTATGGCTTAGAAGAACTGGTTTGGATGAAGCCTTTTGAAGTTTGTGACCAACTTGCAAACGAAAGAATCAAAGCAGAAAGATTAATGGCAGATATTTAAGATTGAGGTAGGAGGAGACAAATGCGAAATATGTTTGAACTTTCGAGGGATGATCTTGTATGGTTAGAAGATAAATTTTATCGTTATAATCAATTGGATCGAGAGGTCGCAATTAGAAAAGAAGAGTTAAAAATAAAAGAAGAAGACACAAACATTGGGGGAGGGAAAACAAATTTCGCTGGAAACCCAATCGAGACACAAGTGATTAAAGAGCAGTCGGATGAATTCATATTGACCAGACAAAAGTGGAAGCAATCTATTGACTCTGTCTATCTAACGAGCAGTGAAGAAGTTAAGCAGATTATATCTAAAAAGTATTGGAGCGATGAAAGCTACATGAACTGGGAAGATATAGGCAAGATACATTGCATGTCAAAGAGCCAAGTATACAGAGTAAGGTATCGAGTACTTGAAAGGTTTGCTAAGCTGATAGGATATATCTAAATATAATTGGGTCGGAATCATATAGTTTTCCCAACATTAAAAAGATAAACTGATATTGTGGATTTGTTAGATAAATCCAAACTCACACGCTAAGACCTCCTTTCATTTTCCACCTCGTATATCGCGGTGGTTTTTGGTATATTAAAAATAAAAGGAATGAAGACGATGCAAATATTGGGTATTGTTTTTGACGTGGCAATGATGGTAATAGGAGTCATTGTAATTGGCTACTTAAAAGAGCTTCCTGCCTTGCACAAAGAGTTAAAGCTTCAAGAAAAAGAGCACAGCCATCAACATACTTTGCAGCAAGAAGCTTACTACAAACAAGTTTCTGGAGACAAAATTGAAGAACTGTTTGTACAATGGACTGAAATGTTTGTTGATATGAATAAACTAAAAACTTTTGATACTAAACAAGCTTTAGAAATTTCTCAAAAAGTTTTCTTATATGGTTCAAGTAATACAATTGAATTATATGCTAAATATTTGAATGAATTATATACAGAGAAATCGTCGGGCAAATTAGGGGAGTACAGAACACAGTACAGTCTGTACATGTTTGCCGATATATTAGCTCATCTTAAGTATGATTTTACTGGCTATATGGTTGATCCTTTAGTTTTTTTAAAAGCAAAAATAACGGATTACGATGTAAAATTCACTGAAGAGATCCTAAAAGAAATAAAAAAATTCATAACAACTCTTAAATAACGAGGGGTATCATGAATGAAATAAGATTATACGGACAATTTTTCTCATTTATAGGATTTTTTACTGTAAACTATGCTTGGAAAAAATTAGTAAAAGTAAGTAGCTTTTGAGTGTGACATAGATTTTATTCTGTAGCAAAAGACCTCACACGAGGTCTTTTTTGTTACTTACAAACTGCAATAGGAGTAATCGTGACAGCTAGCCTAGGCAACTCCTTTGTAGTTTGTAGGCAATAAATTTACTAGAAACAAAGATTATGTAAGAGCAGCTAACTTAGTTGCTCTTTTTGTTTTACTTTGATTTGGAGGTGATGGTTTGGCGAGGGCATTTAGTAAAAGATTTTACAACAGCAAGGCATGGAAAGATTGTAGAGAAGGATACATTCAATCAGTCGATGGATTGTGTGAGAGATGTTTAGCAAGAAAAGAATACACTCCAGGTTATGAGTTGCATCATAAGGTGTGGTTAACACCAGAGAACATTAACGATCCATACATTACATTGGGGTGGGATAACTTGGAGTTCTTATGTTCATCATGCCATAGTGTTGAACACATGACGAAATATAAGGCTACACGAGACGATGTGATGTTTGATAGCGAGGGACAGCTTATACCTAAGTAAAAGCCATGCCCCCATCTAGAATCGAATAGAGGCGACTCTGAATGCCATGTGTCTACCCATTTAGAACGCACAAGTCGCGCACGTGACCCCCTACCCCCAAAAAAAGAGAGGTGAAAATATGGCGATTAAGAAAGAGTTAACAAAAGAACAGCGAGTAATGAAAGAAGTACGAAGATTAAAGAGGATATTTTCAGATATGCCAAAAGATAACCTTCAAATGGTGGAAGGGTTGATTGTTGAGGCTGCTGACTTGCGTATACGGTTGGAAGACATACGCAAAGACTTAGATATAAACGGATACGATGAAATGTTTAGCCAGTCCGAGCATCAAGAACCTTATGAACGAGAACGTCCGCAGGCAAGACGGTACATTTCCATGAATAAAAATTTCCAATCTATCATGAAGCAATTGGGTGACTATATACCTAAAAAGACGGAACCGAGAGAAAAGGATGATGGATTTGACGACTTCATCCGCGGTCGTGATGCCGATTGAATCCGATTCTTGAATATTGGAAATTAATCGATAGTGGAAAAGAAATAGTCTCTTCAAAGATTTCTAGAACCTATAGACACATCGTGGAAGATATCATTCATAATAAGCAATCCGAATGGGAATATAGCGAAACAAAAGCATGGCATGCAATTGACTTCATCGAACGATATTGCAAGCATAGCAAAGGATCAGTAGCTGGACAGTCATTCATACTAGAACTTTGGCAAAAGGCTCTCATCGCTGTTATGTTTGGCATCGTTGGCAAGGTAGACGGGTTGAGGAAATATCAAGAAGTCGTTCTAATTGTCGCACGTAAAAATGGGAAATCAACTTTAGCAGCAGCTGTAGGCTTGTATCTTCAAATTGCTGATGGTGAGCTAGGTCCAGAAATTTATGCTGTAGCCACAAAAAAAGATCAAGCTAAGATTATCTGGCTTGAAGGCAAGCGTATGGTTAAAAAGTCACGAGCATTAAACAAGCGTATCAAAACGCTTGTTGCTGAAATGGTCAGCGATGGAAACGATGGAGTATTCAAGCCGCTTGGTCGAGATTCAGACACATTGGATGGATTGAACGTACATGGTGCTCTTTTCGATGAAGTTCATGCTTGGAAAGATATGAACCTCTATGATGTTGTAGTCGATGGGACATCTTCTCGTGAACAGCCAATCGTGTTTACTACTTCGACAGCGGGAACAGTTCGTGAATCTGTATTTGACAGATTGTATGATGAATGCGAAATGGTTATTAATGGCTACGATGATCCAGAAGGTTATAAAAACGAACGTCTGCTGCCGGTTATTTACGAACTGGACGAACGAAAAGAGTGGACAGACCCTAAAGCTTGGAAGAAAGCTAACCCAGGATTGGGAACAATCAAGAAAATTGATTCTTTAGCATCGAAGGTCAAAAAGGCCCAGTCTAATCCGCTACTTGTAAAGAACTTAGTTTGCAAAGATTTTAATATTCGAGAAACGAACGGAGAAGCATGGCTGACATTTGAGCAATTGAACAACCAAGAAAAATTCGATATAGCACAACTCAAACCGAGGTACGGCATAGGTGGTGTGGATTTAGCTTCCACAACTGACTTAA
>DYWT01000250.1 GCA_020742515.1 Sporosarcina psychrophila | reverse complement strand
GGAAATGACTATGCGCATTATGTCGTAGCAATTGTTGAAGAAGAAGTCATTGGTCATTGCGGTATGTGGATTGTACTGGACGAATGCCATATTACGAACGTTGCGGTGCGCAAGCATATGAGAGGCAATGGGATCGGTGAAGCGTTGATGAAGGAAGCAATTACGCTTTGCAGGGAGAAAGAAGTCCGTTTAATGACACTGGAAGTGCGGATGTCCAATATTACGGCTCAAAACCTTTACCGTAAGCTTGGGTTCCAGGACGGCGGAATTAGGAAAAACTATTATACGGACGACCATGAAGATGGGCTCGTCATGTGGGTGGAGTTCAAATGACAAAAGATATCTATATCTTAGGAATTGAAACAAGTTGCGATGAAACAGCTGCTTCCGTTGTTAGAAATGGAACGGAGATTATTTCCAACGTTGTAGCTTCTCAAATTACAAGTCAGAAACGGTTCGGGGGTGTTGTACCTGAAATCGCATCGAGACATCATGTTGAACAAATTACTCTGGTGATTGAAGAAGCACTGGCAAATGCGGAACTGAAGCCTTCACAGCTTAATGCAGTTGCTGTTACGGAAGGTCCTGGACTTGTCGGAGCACTGCTAATCGGTGTCAATGCGGCAAAAGCGTTTGCTTTTGCCAATGGCTTGCCGATTATCGGTGTTCACCATATTGCAGGCCATATTTACGCGAATGAGCTAATGCAGCCAATGCAGTTTCCACTCCTTGCGCTTATCGTCTCAGGCGGCCATACAGAGCTCGTAATAATGGAATCGCATGGTTCGTTCAAAGTGATCGGAGAGACACGTGATGATGCTGCTGGTGAAGCCTATGATAAGGTAGCACGCGTACTAGGTCTTCCCTATCCAGGAGGTCCGCAAATTGATAAGCTTGCGGCAGAAAGTGATGACCAAATCGAATTCCCAAGAGCTTGGCTTGAGCCAGGTACTTATGATTTTAGTTTTAGTGGCCTAAAGTCTTCTGTAATTAACTACAAACATAATCTTGCACAACGTGGTGAGGAAGTTAACCCATCTCATGTTGCCGCAGGTTTCCAAGCAAGTGTCGTAGAAGTACTGACGGCGAAAGCATTGAGAGCAGCTAAAGAGTTTGAAGTGAAACAAGTGATTGCAGCCGGTGGAGTTGCTGCGAATAAAGGACTGCGCTCTTCTCTTGAAGAAACGTTTCGGATAGAAGAAATTCCTTTTTTTGTTCCGCCAATCGCGCTTTGTACAGATAATGCAGCAATGATTGCGGCAGCTGGATCAGCAATGTTCATTGATGGAATTCGCGGCAATCTTGCAATGAACGGCAAGCCCGGTATGCCTCTTGTGTCATGGAAGAATTAAATGGTTAATCACGCGGAAGTCGTCATATTTTGACAACTTCCGCGTTTTTTTATCCGGAATTTTTTCTAGATGTCAATAGGGAACGTTCGTACTTATGCACAATTGTGGATAAGGTGTGCATAACAATTGTATATGTACATTTAATAACAGTGATTAAAGGATAACTATGTGTATAAAAAATGATGTATTTGTTGATCGTGTGGATAATAGTTGTTTATTAGCGTTATATATACACTTCTGATGTGTATAAGATTGTGGAATAATTAATCGGCAACTCTTATTGTATTCTGTTCTTCGATAAGTTGCGACAGCAAGAAATGACAAAGCGTCACAATGAACCGAAAAATATCGATTCAATGTGACGCACTGCTCCGTCTTTTCTTATAATAATTCTAGTTCTTCTTGAAGTGTAAGCCAGTTCTCTGATTTGTTGTCATGCTCCAATTGAAGGGCATCAATCCGTGCCTGCAGTTCCATCAATTTCACGTGATCATCTGCGTATTCAGGGGTAGCAAGTTCTTCGTGAAGTGCTGCAAGTTCATCGTCTACAACGGAAAGTTGAGACTCAATTTCATCGATGGCTCTTGTTAGTCTCCGTTCCTGCCTTTTTAATTCTTTGTCATCATCATTCTTTTTTACAATAACAGGAGCTGCGGTTGCTTTAGTAGCATTTGCTTCAGCAAGTAGTTCCGCTTGTTCTAGCTTTTTTTCTATAAAGTAATCGTAATCCCCGAGATATTCGGTTGCGCCAGTTGCGCTAATGTCAATTACTTTTGTTGCAATGCGGTTGATGAAATACCGGTCATGCGATACGAAGATAAGTGTACCGGGGAAGTCATCTAATGCATTTTCAAGAATTTCCTTACTATCCAAGTCAAGATGATTCGTCGGTTCATCGAGAATAAGCGTGTTTGATTTTTGGAGCATTAGTTTAGCGAGTGATAGCCGGGCTTTTTCTCCACCTGATAGAGACATGACAGACTTCTCAACATCTTCACCGGTGAATAAAAAGCGTCCAAGTACAGTGCGTACATCTTTTTCGTTCATCATTGGCCAATCATCCCATAATTCTTGGAGAACGGAACCAGTGCCGATTAATGTAGCCTGTTCTTGGTCATAATAGCCGAATTGAACGTTTGTCCCATAACGGATATTTCCGGATATCGGTTTCTGGGCTTTAATGATTGTCTTCAATATTGTTGATTTCCCAACACCGTTTGGTCCAATAAGGGCAATGCGGTCTTGTTTGTAGACACGCATACCGATACCGGTTGAAACAGGAATCCCGTCGTATCCGACTGCTATATCTTCTAGTGCTAACACATCATTACCGCTTGGGCGATCGATTGAAAAGGTGAAGTTTGCGGATTTTTCATCTCCATCTGGAGAATCCATCCAATCGGTCTTTTCTAATGTTTTACGGCGACTTTTCGCCATTTTAGATGTTGATGCCCTTGCAATATTCCGCTGAACAAAATCTTCAAGCTTAGCTTTCTCTCCCATTTCCTTCACAAATAGCTTTTGATCACGCTCATAGTTCTTCGCCTTTTCGTCAAGATAAGCACTATAGTTACCTGTATACTTCACAACTTTTTTTCTCGATACTTCGTAGACAATGGTGACGATTTCATCCAGGAAATAACGGTCATGAGAAACAATCAAGATGGCACCTTCGTAAGACACTAGGTATTTCTCCAGCCAGCCGAGTGTTTCAATATCAAGATGGTTTGTCGGCTCGTCAAGGATAAGAAGATCAGGTTTGCTAAGCAACATTTTAGCAAGTGCCAATCGCGTCTTCTGTCCACCAGAAAGAAGAGTGACATTTTTGTTGTAGTCCTCCGGATAAAAACGCATTCCATGTAGGACAGAACGCGTATCCGATTCGTATTGGTAGCCGCCGGAGTCTTTGAATTCAATTTGCAGTGCATCGTATTCTTTCATCACGCGATCATAGTCGGCCGGGGTGTCATAGACAGATGGGTCCGCCATCTGCCCTTCAAGCGACCTAAGCCGTCTTTCAATACTATGGAGCGGTTCAAATACGGTCATCATCTCTTCCCAAACCGTCAATTCAGAATCGATGCCTGAATGCTGTTCCAGATAACCGATTCGTATATCTTTAGGGACAATTAAATCCCCCGAATCAGCACTCATTTCTCCCGCGATTATTTTGAGTAATGTCGATTTTCCAGCGCCGTTCCGTCCGACGAGTGCGACACGATCACGATGCTGGACTTCAAGCTTTACGTTCTCTAATATATCTGTTCCCGAAAATGATTTTGTTAGTCCGTTCACTTGTAATACAATCAAAGTAAGCACCTCTATTCCTCTTCAGTTTAAATCAATGGCGCCAAGCGTGCAACGGTCGGCTTTACAACATTCATTATCTACTGTACGATAGAATCGCCTTTAAGTACGTGCAGGAGGGTTAACATGATAGGAGAAACACAGAAAATACCACAGGCAACTTCGAAACGATTGCCACTTTACTATAGATTTTTGCAAAACTTTGCGAACTCAGGAAAAAAACGTGTTTCATCCAGTGAGTTAAGTGAAGCAATGAAAATCGATGCAGCCACAATACGCCGTGACTTTTCACATTTTGGGGCGCTTGGCCGCAAAGGTTATGGTTACGATGTACACTATCTCGTTGATTTTTTCCGTCAGACGCTTGATCAGGATGAAGTAACGGATGTTGCCCTTATCGGGGTTGGCAGTTTAGGAAATGCTTTTTTGAAATATAATTTTCATAAGAACCATAATACGCGTATCGTCGTTGCATTCGATCCGAAAGCTCCAAGTGATGGAGAAGAAATGAGCGGAATCCCTGTCTTTCATCCCGACATGATTAAAGAAAAGATAAAGGAATTAGGTATCGATCTTGTTATCCTCTCAGTCCCTTCCCGTGTAGCCCAAGAAGTGACAGACCAGCTTGTTGAAATCGGTATAAAAGGAATTCTTAACTTCACTCCCATCCGGCTTGCAGTGCCGGAATCAGTTCGGGTCCATACAATCGATTTATCTGTTGAGTTACAAACGCTTATCTACTTTATAAAAAATGACGTAAAAGATTCACATATGTAATGGTTCATAAATAGTAATGCCGACAGGTTTCGTGTAAAATAGACACAGGAAGAATTGAAATACGTTCTTCCCCAAAGAAGGATTGAGTTCAATTCCTATCTTATGAAGGAGGTGTCCGGAATGCCAGGTCCAGGAAGTCTGATTATCATTGCTGTTATTGCATTGCTCGTATTCGGTCCTAAGAAACTGCCTGAAATCGGGAAAGCCTTCGGTTCTTCACTGCGTGAGTTTAAACACGCGACGAAAGGTCTCGCTGAAGATGACGACGTAAAGAAAGTGGAAGACAAGAAAGAAGAACTGAAGTAAGTTAGGATGTCTGTCAGATGAATGATAAAAATTTAACAGTCATTGAACATATAGATGAAATTAGAAAACGGCTGATGGTCATTGTCGTTTTCTTTGCAGTTGGGATAGTTGGCGCTTTTTTTGTGGCGAAGCCGCTTATCCAATTTCTGCAGAATGATGGAGAAGCGAATAATATCGCATTAAATGCTTTTAACGTACTCGATCCAATCATGATTTACGTAAAAGTGATCATCTTTATAGCCATCATCGTTATTTCTCCGGTGCTGATGTACCAATTATGGTCGTTTGTATCACCTGGATTACATGAAACTGAACGACGTGCGACATTAAATTATATTCCGTTCACCTTTTTACTGTTTGTGGGGGGAATTGCGTTTTCGTATTTTGTCTTGCTTCCATATGTGATGCAGTTCATGATGAACTTATCCACAGAGCTCGATATAACCCAGACAATCGGGATAAATGAGTATTTCACATTTCTTTTCCAACTGCTTATACCATTTGGGATTGTCTTCCAATTGCCGGTTGTCTTGCTATTTTTAACACGGCTCGGCATATTGAACCCCAAGACGCTTGTGAAAATACGGAAGTATGCTTATTTTGTCCTCTTCGTGATTGCGGCGTTCATTACACCACCTGACTTATTGTCACATATGTTCGTCACAGTTCCGTTGTTTGCACTCTATGAAATAAGTATTTTCATATCCCGTTTTGGGCATAGAAAATACTTGAAGGCAGAACAGCAACGGCAATTTGAAGAAGCGAAAGCTGAACAACAACGTCAGATTGATGAAGTTAATGATCAACAGCAGCAATAATGAAAAAGTCTTCCAAAACCCGAAATTGGGTTTTGGAAGACTTTTTTTAATAGACAAAGCATAAGTTTTCGAGTCGATGTCTAGACTTCAGGCGCAAACCGCTTTACGCTTTTCCTATTGCAGGAAGGCAATGATAGCTTGTTTCATATCTTGCATTTGCTGTAACTTGTCGAGATTCAGGTTGAGGATAACTACAAATCCATTCATTAGTAAATGAGCGATCATTGGTGTCAGTATTCGTTTTGTCCGGTAGTACAAGTAGGCGAAAACAAAAGCTGGCATCATATATGTCAGAAGGTGTTCGAATTCGTTATGTACAGCAGCAAAAACGAGGGCGCTGACAATGGTTGCAATCCAGAAGTTTGTCTTTTGATAAATTCCTCCAAAGATAACCCTTCTGAAGATGATTTCTTCCAAAATCGGTGCAAACAGTACTATGCAAATGATGATAATCGGCGAGACTTTCGCGATATCGGAAAGGATTGCAGTGTTGTCGGATCCCGGTTCTATTCCGATTGCAATTTCGATTGCGCCGGCTAGCATCTGCCCTCCTAGGGCTAGGAAGAAGCCAATGAATCCCCAAAGGACTGAATTGCCGATGGAAGATTTTTTACCCTTGAACACTTGGAAGAAGTTTTTCTTAGGCAAGATGATTAGCAAGAAAAGAATTACCGCAATTACGTTAACCAGGAAGAGCGACCAAGAACTTGCGTGGTACTTAATTTCTTGAATAGTGTATTGCTCATTCCAAGGGAAGTAATTGAACAAGCCCTTTGCCACATAGACACTGCTCAACTGCATTAAAATGTAAGTAACTAAGAGATAAATATAGATTTTCCAATTTTTCAACTAGCGCCACCCTTTCAAATGGGGATGAAGTCAATTTTATCTGTTTCAAGGGAGATAAGCAAAGAAATATGCAGAGTATTTCACTTGCAATAAATGCAAATGTTCATTATGATTAGAAATGTATTAGCACTCCAGTCTAATGAGTGCTAAATGGGAGATATTACTTTGAGGAGGTTGTTTCAATTGTTGAAACCATTAGGTGACCGTATTGTTATCGAGCTAATCGAGGCAGAAGAAAAAACGTCAAGCGGTATTGTTATACCGGACTCTGCAAAAGAGAAACCGCAAGAAGGTAAAGTTTTTGCAACAGGTACTGGACGCGTTCTTGAAAACGGCCAACGTGTCGACTTAGAAGTTAAAGAAGGAGATCGAATCCTTTTCTCAAAATATGCAGGTACTGAAATCAAACATGAAAATAACGAATATCTGATCTTGCGTGAAAGCGATATTTTAGCGATTATCGGTTAATAAACTGATGCTCGGATTGTTTAAAAATACACGAAAAATCAGGAGGGTACTTATAAATGGCTAAACAAATTAAATTCAACGAAGACGCACGAAGCGCAATGCTGCGTGGGGTAGATACATTAGCGGACGCTGTAAAAGTAACGCTTGGACCTAAAGGACGTAACGTTGTTCTTGAGAAAAAATTTGGTTCACCGCTTATTACAAATGACGGTGTAACAATCGCACGTGAAATTGAACTTGAAGATGCATTCGAAAACATGGGTGCAAAACTTGTTGCTGAAGTTGCCTCTAAAACGAATGAAATCGCTGGTGACGGTACAACAACTGCAACGGTTCTAGCACAAGCTATGATCCGTGAAGGACTGAAAAACGTTACTGCTGGTGCTAACCCTGTCGGAATCCGTAAAGGAATCGAAAAAGCGGTTGCAACTGCTGTTGAAGGTCTTAAAGAAATTTCGAATGAAATCGAAGGAAAAGAAGAAATTGCACAAGTTGCATCCATCTCTTCCGGAGACGAAGAAGTAGGACAACTCATCGCTGAATCAATGGAGCGTGTTGGCAACGACGGCGTCATTACAATCGAAGAGTCTAAAGGATTTACAACTGAACTGGACGTTGTTGAAGGAATGCAATTCGACCGCGGCTATGCATCTGCTTACATGGCAACAGATACAGACAAAATGGAAGCAGTTTTGGACAATCCTTATATCTTGATTACAGATAAAAAGATTACGAATATCCAAGAAATCCTACCTGTTCTTGAGCAAGTTGTTCAACAAGGTAAACCACTTCTTATGATTGCAGAAGACGTTGAAGGCGAAGCACTAGCAACACTCGTTGTGAACAAGCTACGCGGCACATTCAATGCTGTTGCTGTTAAGGCACCAGGATTCGGCGATCGCCGTAAATCAATGCTTGAAGATATTGCGACATTGACAGGCGGAGAAGTTATTACAGAAGACCTTGGTCTTGACCTTAAATCAGCCGACCTTTCTCAACTTGGTCATGCAGTGAAAGTTGTCGTTACAAAAGACAACACAACAATCGTTGAAGGCAGCGGCAACTCGGATCTTATCGCAGCACGCGTTAACCAAATCCGTGTTCAACTTGAAGAATCGACTTCTGAATTCGATAAAGAGAAATTGCAAGAACGTCTTGCTAAACTTGCAGGCGGCGTAGCGGTTATCAAAGTTGGCGCAGCTACTGAAACTGAACTGAAAGAACGTAAACTTCGCATTGAAGACGCATTGAACTCCACGCGTGCAGCTGTTGAAGAAGGTATCGTCTCAGGTGGTGGTACTGCGCTTGTAAACGTCTACAGTAAAGTAGCGACATTACTAGAGTCTACTGAAGGCGATGTTGCAACAGGCATTAAAATCGTACTTCGTGCACTTGAAGAGCCAGTACGCCAAATCGCTAACAATGCAGGTCTTGAAGGATCTATCGTCGTTGACCGCTTGAAACGCGAAGAAGTCGGAGTCGGTTTCAACGCAGCAGATGGCGCATGGGTAAACATGATGGAAGCTGGAATCGTTGACCCGACTAAGGTTACTCGTTATGCACTCCAAAACGCAGCATCTGTTGCAGCGATGTTCTTGACTACTGAAGCTGTTGTTGCAGATCTACCATCGGAAAACCCAATGGGTGGCGGAATGCCTGACATGGGCGGTATGGGCGGCATGATGTAATTTATCAGCCCAAAAGGTTGATATATCAAGGTTTCTGACGCTTCATATTCAATTATTTAGCTAAAACATAACAAGAAAATAACATTTGTATCAAGAAAGCTTAAAATTAATATTTTGAAGGATGTTTCCGTAGAGGTCATTAATCTTAACGGAGGCATCCTTTTTCATTTTGTTAGTAACATGTGTATAAACCTTCATCGTCGTTTCGATATCCTCATGGCCAACCCTTGCCATTATAGTCGGCAATTCAACCCCAGCTTCCGTAAGCATACTAATGTGAGTGTGTCTAAAGATGTGTGGCGTCGCATTCTTCTTTATAGATGTCTTTCCAACCAATCGAGCCATTCTAACCCCTATATTTTTCGGAGCAAACGGATAACCGTTGTCGCGACAAAAAACAAAGTTTT
>DYWT01000249.1 GCA_020742515.1 Sporosarcina psychrophila | reverse complement strand
CAATGGTAGTTCTTTTCGTCTCAGACAATCAAATCTCCCTTTCTTTTTGTACCCAGCAGGGTATATTATTTATTAAAAAGAAAAGAGTCCACTGTTTCATCGACTCTTGACTAGTAACTCTACTGCTTCTTTTACAATATCCTCTTGTGTTCTTGGATCACTTTCATCCATTTGTTGTATACATTCAATTAGATTGGAGCTGACGATAACACCAATCGTTCTATCTATTGCTGAGCGTGAGGCCGATAATTGTGTAATGACTTCTTTACAATCTTTATTGTCATCCATCATTCTTAGAATGCCTTTAATTTGGCCTTCAATCCGTTTTAATCTATTTTTCATTTTGTCATCGTATTCCATGCTCATCACTTCCTTTTATTTATGCTATGCCAAAACTATATACCCCCGTAGGTATAATGTCAACCCCTTTGCTTTTAGTAAAGTAAAAGTTATTGAAACGTAGGAAAAGCTATTTAAATCAACTTTCCTGCAAATTTCGTTAAAATATGGTATACTAATAGTAGACAACATGTGAAATATCGTTTACGGTTAGTTGTTTTCCATCTTCATCTACTTTTTGCTTCGGGGTTCCCCAAAGCACTCTTTAAATAGATGGCAAGATGAGAATGGATAATAGGGGGAATTCGAATGGCTTTTCCACGCAGGGAAAAAGAAGTATCGGATTTTGTCGCAGCGCGCAAAATCGATGAAGAGATTTCATTTGTCCGTAATGATCACGAAGTAAATGGTACTATTTTTAAAATACTCGAGAATTCCGTTATCGTTGAAATCTCTTCAAAGGACGCTGAACTTATTGGCGCCGCATCAAATCTCACTGTTGTTTCACATAAGAATTACTCAATCGTTTAATAAATAGGTAAGAAAAGTACAGAGTGGGCGGATTCTAGATGCTGACTCGTGTTGAAAAAGTATATTTTCTTATCTTTGCAAAAAGGCATTCGCTCTACAAGCGATGCCTTTTTTCTATACCCCAACAAGTCAAAAAAAGTAACGTACATATATATATCCCGAAAGAATGAGTAAAATTGTTCCTCCAAATCCTGCAATGAACGGCTTCATGCCCGCACTACGGAATGCCTCGAACTTAACGTTCAATCCTAGGCCTGCCATTGCCATCGCCATTAAAAGATAAGCGAGCGTGACAAATAACGATGCAACAGCTTCTGGAACAATCCCAGTAGTATAAAGTGCACTCACTGCAAGGAATCCGAAAATGAACCACGGGATTGGGAGTGTCTTCAAGTTGAATTTCTCCCCAGACTGTTTATTCTTCCGTGACATCCAGATTCCAATTCCCCCCGCAACAAAGACCAGTAACATGACACGAGTCAATTTCACGACAAGTGCAAAATCAAGTGCTTCTGCTCCGCCGGCATCCGCTGCTGCAACAACATGCGCAATCTCATGAAGTGTCCCACCTGCAAACATCCCAAATGCCTCAGTTGAAAATCCTAATATCGGATACAACAACGTATAGACAAATGTGAATAACGTTCCAAGAATGGCAATGATCGCAACACTAACTGCAGTCTGTTCAGGTTTTGCCTTTACTTGAGAGGCTACCGCGACAATAGCTGCTGCCCCGCAAATGCCCGTTCCGCAAGCGGTTAGGAAACTAATTGTTTTATCAGCCCCAATCGCCCTTGCAATTCCATATACAGCCCCGATTCCAATTAATACACTACCCGCTGCCAGTATAAATGCTGGCCATCCAGCAGACGCGATATCCCCTAAATTCAATCGCATGCCAAGTAGGATAATCCCCGCGCGTAGCAGTTTTTTCGATGAAAATGTAATACCGCTTTCCCACGCTGCACGAACAGGAAAAAAGGAATTCCATAACATACCGATCAGTATCGCAAATACAAGTGGACCGATTAATGAGATATATGGTAATGTTGTCGCCAGTTTTGAGAGGATTGCGATGAAAAACGTCAATCCGATTCCAATCCAGAATCCTTTTTTCACGGCTATACCTCCTTCCATTTCATTCAGTATAATCTGATATCATTGATCAGTAAAATGAGGATATATGATAAAATTGATTAGTATTACTAATCGATCGGAGGATAACGACCATGCTCCTAGAAGAACTAAAAACGTTTGTCGCTGTA
Source organism: Sporosarcina psychrophila (assembly GCA_020742515.1). Classification (GTDB taxonomy): domain Bacteria; phylum Bacillota; class Bacilli; order Bacillales_A; family Planococcaceae; genus Sporosarcina; species Sporosarcina psychrophila_B. The sequence continues at coordinate 24,700 of DYWT01000249.1, read as the reverse complement.
ATTGAAAAAAAGAATTTTACTAAGGCCGGCGAATCGCTACATATATCTCAGCCAACTGTTAGTCTCCATATCAAACATTTAGAAGAAGAACTGCAAGCCTCCCTGCTAATTCGTGCGAATAAAACATTTCACATTACACCTGCCGGAGAGTTTTTATATGAACGCGCGATACAATTGCTTCATCTATCAGAACAAACGAAAGAAGAGATACTATGGCAACATAAGAAGGTAAGCGGCAGTCTCCGAATCGCTGCAAGTTACACAATCGGAGAATCTGTATTGCCCGAAATACTTACGAAGCTCCATCGTAAGTATCCTGATTTACATGTAGAAGTTGCAATTGTCAATACTGAAGACGTGGAAGTTGCCGTTCGCGAATTCAGGGCAGATATCGGTTGTATCGAAGGGAGTGTACAAGCGAAAGGTCTCATCATCCAACCATTCATGGAAGATGAACTTATCTTAGTCGCGGCAAGCGGACATCCATTAGCAAGTATTCACCCCTTTAAAGGAACCGACCTTCAAACTTCTCACTGGGTCATGCGAGAAGTTGGTTCTGGTACACGGGAATATACGGATTATTTACTTCAATCAATTGGCCATATCAAACCCTCGAAAACTGTTATTGGTTCAAATGAAGGTGTAAAAAAAGCAGTTCTATGTGAGCTAGGTATCGCAGCCGTTTCCGTTCATACCGTGAAAGCTGAACTTGACAGCGGGCAGCTTGTACAATTAAAGGTTCTTACGCCTCCTAAAAAACGAACTTTCTCAACTTTGTGCTCGCCGCTGATGGCTGAAAAAAAACATGTTACAGTTTTTTTGAAAGAGCTTCAATCTGAATAAGAAAAGCTCCAGCGGCCTTGGGAGAGGCGACAGGCATAAGAAAGGCTGGCAATGCAGCGTTCTTTGCTGCATAACCAGACTGACTTATGACCCGAGCCTCTAGGCGCTGGAGCTAGACAATAAGAAAAGCTCCAGCGCCTTGGGAGAGACGGTGGAGCTGAACACTGCTCCAGGTTAAAAAACTTATATTTTCCTTTTGAAAAATAGATAAACCACTACAGCTGCCTTCTAAAACAGTATGCCCAAAAAGGGTTTCTCCTCCCCTTTCCCGAAAAGTAGTAGGAAAGGGGGTTGTCCTTATGTTTCGAAATCTGCTGCTTGCTGCAATTATCTTGATGGGAATTGTTTATATTTTCTTTATCCCTGCTGATCCTGTCGGCTTCAAAATTTTAATGAAACTGATTCCGATGGCGCTTATTATCCTGTTTGCATTAACGGCAAGATCTCTATTTTCTCGTACATACAAACGCATCATTATCGCTGGACTATTCGTTTGCATGATTGCAGACGGTGTTCTCTATTGGTTCTTACCTGGACTTATCACTTTTTTCATTGGGCATGTTTTTTATATCTTCGCTTTCCATCATGCCGCAAGGAAGTCCGTGCCAATATGGGTAGCTGCTCCTCTTCTCCTTTACGGCGCAGGCATGGCTATTTGGGTAGCTGGTTCACAATTTTCTGCAGGACAAACCGTGCTCGGTATTGCCATTATCGCCTATATAGGCGTTATTTTAACGATGGGCTGGATGGCGATTCGTACTCGATTGAAACTTGCAATTATTGGGGCACTGTTGTTCATTTTCTCAGATTCCGTTCTTGCAATTGATCGGTTCGTTTACGCCCTCCCATACCGTGATGCATTCGTTATGGTCACCTATTATGCGGCGCAAGTCTTCATTGCAGCCAGTATCGGAAGCCGTGTAGTAAAGTATTCCGTAAACCGTAATAATCTGATAAGATAAGGGAATCAGTAATTTATTATTAGGGGGAATTTTGGGATATGAAAGAAAAATTAATTGAGCGCCTTATACGCTATGCAAAAATTGATACACAATCAGATGGGGGTAGTTCGTCCACACCGACAACAGCTGGCCAATGGGATCTGTTACATGAATTACAAAAAGAACTTATTGATATTGGAATGGAAGACATTACACTAGACAATAACGGCTATTTGTTTGCAACACTTCCGGCCAATACAGATCGTGATGTACCTGTCATCGGTTTCCTTGCACATGTTGATACCGCGACCGATTACACCGGGAAAAACGTCAATCCACAGCGTATCGATAACTACGACGGCAAAGATATACAACTGAACGGTAGCACAGTCATGACCCTAAACGCTTTTCCTGAACTAAAAAACTATGTCGGCCACACTCTCATTACGACGGATGGAACAACACTTCTTGGCGCGGACGATAAAGCAGGGATTGCTGAAATTGTTACAGCGCTGGAATACTTAATTACGAATCCGAATCTTAAACACGGCAAACTGCGTATCGCCTTCACACCGGACGAAGAAATCGGACGTGGACCGCATAAATTTGATGTCGAAAAGTTTGGTGCAAAGTATGCGTATACAATGGATGGCGGACCACTTGGGGAGCTCCAATATGAAAGTTTCAATGCAGCAAGCGCTTCCGTTACATTGCGAGGCGTAAGCGTCCACCCAGGTTCTGCTAAGGATAAAATGGTCAATTCAATTTTACTCGCCAATCAATTCCAAGCCGCAATGCCTGCGAATGAAATTCCTGAAAAAACGGATGGCTATGAAGGGTTTGTCCATTTAATGCAATTCAACGGATCCACTGAAGAAACAACGCTCGGCTATATCATTCGTTATTTTGACCGAGAAACTTTCGAAGCGAGAAAACAACTGATGATTGAAACAGCTGACCAATTGAAAAAGAACTATGGAGAAAACGCAGTTGTACTCGAAATTGAAGACCAATACTTCAATATGGGTGAAAAAATTGAACCGGTCATGGAGATTGTCGATATTATGTCTGACGCGTTCAAAAATCTCAATATCGAGCCGAATATTGTACCCGTGCGCGGCGGCACAGATGGATCGCAATTGTCATACATGGGCATGCCAACCCCTAATATTTTTACGGGCGGAGAAAACTATCACGGAAAATACGAATATATTTCGGTCGATAATATGGAAAAAGCAACAAAGGTTATCATTGAAGCCGTGAAGCTTTTTGAAGAACGCTCTTAAGTAAGAGGGGGATAACTTATGAAGGAAATTTGGATTGGTATCCTTTCTTCCATTTTTTTCGCGGTGACATTCATCTTAAACAGATCGATGGAATTGTCGGGGGGGAGCTGGCTTTGGAGCGCTTCCCTGCGTTATCTATTTATGGTGCCTTTTTTAATCGCTATCGTTGCTTACCGAAAAGGACTTGGTGATGTGAAGAGGGAATTCATTCGGAAACCCGCTCCATTTTTCATTTGGAGCGTAACTGCTTTTGTGTTATTCTACGCCCCACTTACATACGCAGCAGCTTATAGTCCTGGGTGGCTTCTCGCCGGTACGTGGCAATTAACGATTGTTGCAGGTGTTTTACTCGCTCCACTTTTCACCCTTATTGTAAATACAAAGGATGGTGAAAAAACGGTCCGGCAAAAAATCCCGCTAGTATCACTTGGCATTACACTTATCATTTTTGCTGGTGTCGTGTTAATCCAAATTCCGCATGCACAAAGCGTGGAACTCCGTACGCTGATGCTCGGAATCATTCCTGTTGTTGTAGCGGCGTTCGCTTATCCGCTCGGCAACCGGAAGATGATGGAGCTTCTCGGCGGCAGACTCGACACGTTTCAGCGCGTACTTGGCATGACACTTATGACAATTCCAGTCTGGATTGGTTTTGTCGTCTATGCGTTATGGACGGTCGGTCCCCCTTCTATGAGCCAACTCGGTCAATCGTTTATCGTCGGCGTCAGTTCGGGTGTCATTGCTACGACCTTATTCTTCATGGCAACCGACCGTGTACGGGGAGACCAAGGAAAACTTGCAGCTGTGGAGGCAACACAATCCACTCAACTCATTTTTGTTATGCTAGGAGAAATGATGATCCTCAGCATTGCGCTTCCTAGTGCATTATCGCTAATCGGAATTGCAGTCATTATTGCCGGGATGGCGTTGCATAGTTTTCAAACAGCACTCGTGAAAAGAAAATTGCCCACTACCGACTAAGGTGTGGGGCAATTTTTTGTAGTTGCAATTTTATCACCGAATATATTCCCCAATTGTCTCGACCGCTTTTTCCGTTATCGAGGTATCTATCGCTTTATCAAAATCGATTTCTCCGCGGATAGCACCGTTTTCTTTATAAGCATCATATTGCTTTTTAATGTCGTCGATAAACATCTTGCCATCAGGATCAAGCCCCGTAACATTCACCTTTTCCCATAATTCTGGATCTTTCAATGCTGTATGCTTTGTCATAATGTCGATAATTTCATCTTTTCCTTCATCTTTAATGAATGCATCGTTGTAATCGCGGACACCTTTCAAATAAGCGGACATGAATCGTAATGAAACGTCCTCTTCTTTACTCATGAAGTCTGGCGATCCTAGAACTAATGCGATTTGGGATTCTGGCGCATAATCGGTCGCATCGCCAAATCTGACGTGGAACTCTTTTTCAACGCCTTGTGCGATAATTGGTTCAATATTAATGGCTGCATCGATTGTTCCGCTGCTAATTGCACCGAGCATACTTCCAAAGTCACCCATAAGGACGAACTCGACGTCATCTTCAGTTAACCCCGCGTGGATAAGCATTTCTTTGTAGATATACCAATCGATTGAGTTAAGTGAGGAAACGGCAATTTTCTTCCCTTTTAAATCTTTATATTCTTTTATGACGTCAACCATATGATTACCTATGACGAGAGTGAAATACGACTTCCCTGGCACGTTATGTCCTTTATCCGCAATAATTTTCACGTCAATTCCTTGGGCAATCGCGTTAAAGAAAGAGGCAGTTGAAACGCCTCCTGCGATATCCACTTCTCCGGCCGCTAATGCCGGCAGCATATCATCGCTGTTTGCGAACTGAGCAAATTCCACTTCGATATTGTAGTCTTCAAAGTATCCTCTCTCTTTTGCAATATAGAAGCCTGCACCAGATGCCGCTCCATCTTCTGCTACGATGACTTTTGCTCTTTTTTCGAGCGGAGCCAAATCGCCGGATGGATTATCCTTGGCCGTTTCTTCAGGCGTTTTATCCTCAGGTACAGGTTTCGCTGTCTCTTTTGGAGAACAGGCACCAATGAGCAGTGCCAACGCGAATAATGACATTAACCACCCGCTTTTCATCCATTTCCCCATGGAATCTCTCCTTTTCACTCATCTTCTCGCCTTGAGCGCTGTACTTCTTCTTGCAGGTGTTTCCATATTTCCACAAACTGTCCAGCCATAATTGGATTTTCACGTATATCTTCTATTTTTCGTGGACGTGGCATGTCGACTTTGATTTCCTGTATGATTTTGCCTGGCTGTGAGCTCATAAGAAGGATTCGATCGCTCAATAACAATGCTTCGTCGATACTGTGGGTAATGAATAGAATTGTCTTCCCCGTTTCTGACCAAATAGATAACAACTCTTCTTGTAAGATGAATTTATTTTGTTCATCGAGCGCTGCAAACGGTTCATCCATCAATAGAATTTCAGGATCATTGGCAAATGCCCGTGCAATGCTCACTCTTTGTTTCATCCCCCCCGACAGCTCCTTCGGATAAAGGGATGAAAATTTTTCAAGTCCGGTCTTCTTCAAATAATACGCTGTCCGCTCTTTTATAAGCTTTTTCGGTAAATGGCGCATTTCAAGGCCGAACGCTACATTCTTTTCGACAGTAAGCCATGGAATGATGCCCCTTTCTTGGAACACCATCGACTGCAACGGCCTATTTTCTCCATCCGTTGCAATCGTAAATTCACCGATACTTGGATTCTCTAATCCTGCCAATATACGTAGCAACGTTGACTTGCCACACCCGCTTGGTCCAACAATACAGACGAATTCCCCGTCCTCGATTGTGAGGTTAATGTCGTCAAGTGCTGTGACGCTGCCTTGTTTTTTATAAAACGCCTTCGTCAGACTACGAATGATAATTTTAGCTTTCCTGCTCATCTGCTCACCTCCACGGTAACATCTTTTTCTGGATTCCTCGGAGCAGCAACGAGAACAGATAACCGAAAAATGAAATGAGAATAAGCCCTACGTACATTTCCTGAAGTAAAAACGCTTTGTACGAAACCCAAATTAAATAGCCGATACCAGATGTAGCCCCCATCATTTCCGCCGCTACAATCGTCAGAAGTGCAATCGCCTGCCCCATCTGAATTCCTTCCAACATGACAGGCATTGCACCCGGCAAAGCGATTTTCATAAAGAAATTCAATTTTCCCGCACCATAATTTTTTGCTACATCTAAATAGATTGAGTCGATATTAATAACACCCGCAGCCGTATTAATAACAACAGGGAAAAAAACGCTCCCCGCAATCGTAACAACTTTCGATAAATCCCCGATTCCGAAAAGAATAATAATGATTGGAAGCAAAGCAAGGGTAGGAATCGGCATGAGCGCCATCACAATTGGCGAAACGAAATGCCGGATGGGTGAGTAAAGCCCCATAAGCAAACCAATGACAATGCCAGGAATGACGCCTAATAAAAATCCGGCGAAAATCCTATACAATGATACGCCGATATGACTTGCCATTTCACCACTCGAAATCATCTCAAAAAACGTGCTCACAATTGCAGAGGGAGGTGGGAAGAAACGAATATCAATCATTCCCGTCCTCGACAAGAATTCCCACATTAGTAGAAGAAACACGGGCGAGGCAATCGTCAACATCTGTTTTAGCCGTTCTTTCGTTTGCCTTTGTTTCCATTCACGCTGTTCGATTTCAAACGGATCGTATCGGACAGCCTTATCATCTCTCTTCAACGTCCACCACCTCTTCATTCAAATAGTATGTATCAGCCTAATAAAGTGTGTTGGGCATATGCTGATATACAGAGGAATTTCACCCCTTTTTTTACACAAAAAAAATCCATGGCCCCATATTTCTCCATGGATAATGTCCGATTCTATTTAACCTCGCCAAGCACTCATACCGCCTGCTACGTTCAAAACGTTCATAAAACCGGCATTCTTCAAAATTTTAGCTGCTTGTGAACTCCGCATGCCGCTTTGACAAATTACTACAGTTTCTTTCGATTTGTCCAAGCTTTCCAACTGCGGCTTCAAGATGTTCAACGGGATGTTTTTAAACTCCTTGATATGGCGCCCTTTAAATTCATTGGGTGTTCGAACATCGATGAACTGTATCGCTTTATTGTTCAGCATTTCTTTTAAGTCTTCTGTTGAAATAGATCGAACTCCTTTAGCCGGCATCATTCGCCAAACCAGAAATCCAACGATTAGTAAAATAAAAATCCATTCCATACTAATCCACCTCCTAGTTTATCTCCAATCCCAATATACCACCATGGGTATATTGAGACAATGAATATGTTTTTAAGAAAAATAAAAATGTTGAGGCGTACTTTGCTCTGCAGACGGGTTAACTATTATCTAAGTATAAAAAACAGCGCCCTATGCAAAGGACGCTGCCGATATTTTAATAAATTATGCCGTTTTTCTTGGCATCATACAATAATTCTTCCCGGAATGCCGGATGAGCAATACCGATGAGTGCATTTGCTCGCTCAGCTAGCGATTTCCCGTACAAACTCGCAATTCCATACTCTGTAACAATATTATCAACGTCATTTTTCGATGTTGTTACGACAGAACCCGGCGTCAACTGCAATTTTATGCGTGAAATAGTGTCGTTCTTTACTGTAGAATGCATACAGATAAACCCTTTGCCATGCTTTGCAAAACGTGCACCGCGGGCAAAATCGGCTTGCCCGCCCGTCGATGAATAATAACGGCCACCAACCGTTTCAGAAGCACATTGTCCATACAGGTCTACTTCCGTCGTCGCATTAATGGAAACAATTCTTTCTTCTTTCGCAATTTCACGCGGATCGTTCACCATACTTACCGGTAAAAATTCAACCGCAGGATTTTCATGTATGAAGTCGTACAAACGCTGTGATCCAAATGCAAATGTCGCCACAATCTTCCCTTTATGTGTGAACTTCTTTGTACCATCGACCGCTCCCGCTTTTACAAGGTCAACGATGCCATCTGTCAGCATTTCAGTGTGGATACCGAGATGACGATGGTCTTTCAACATTCCCATAACCGCATTCGGAATCGCACCAATGCCGATTTGAAGTGAATCACCGTTTTCAATGCGATTCGTTACAAATTCAGCAATTTGAAGATCTTTTTCTCCAATTAAAGGAGACTTTTCTTCAGATAATGGTTTATCATTTTCAACATAACCGGCAATTTGACTAATGTGAATCTGATTTCCACCATATGTGCGCGGCATATGCTTATTCACTTCCAAAACAAACGGAACATGACCAATGAACTCAGAAACATAGTCTGCCTGTGTCCCTAAAGAGAAATAACCGTGTTCATCCATTGGAGACGCAACTGACATGATTAGCGACAGGTTCGTAATTTCCTGCAACATGCGCGGCACTTCATGGAAAACGTTTGGCACTAATTCTATTTTGCCCTCTTGGTACGCTTTTCGTGTCGCACCGCTTAAAAAATATGAAATATGTGAAAGATGACCTTTCATTTTACCAGTTATATAATCCCGCTCCCGAAGAGCCAGCATTTGATGAATTTTAACCTCATGTAATTTTGTATGATTCACTTCCAATATATCTAGAAGATAGTGGGGCTCCCCATTAGCAATCGGAATGATAATATCTGACTCTTTTTCAATCAAACCAATGATATCCTCTATATTCAATCGTTTCTCCACGTTGATTTCCACTCCTATAAAAGTTCGCCTATTTACTTAGTATACAGCAGACTGAGCGCTCGCTCAACTTGATGGTTGACTAGTAAGAACGATATAATAGCTATATGACAAACTTAACTATGGACCAGCTCAGACAACTGAATATGTATAGTATTTATGTTGAACAACCAGAGCGTACATTATTCACATTGGAAACACTGTTCGACCGCGGAAAGACCGAAGATGTCCTAAATAGTATTCAAGCAGTAAGCGGCAGTCCCAATCGAACAATTGCTGCTTCTTATTTTATGCGTCGTTTTGGTATGTTTATTGCAATGCAGTTTTATAACTTGGCTACGTACGGCGAAGTATGGGAGGGGGACAACAAACGACTTTTATTCGGTGCAAAAAAAGAATACGGCAACTTGGCCGTCAGTACGTTTGCCAACATGGATGATTGGCGATATGTAGAAGATGATGAACGTCAGGAAATCATCAGATACATTCTAAAAGACCAGTGCGATGCAGTCATCAGGCAGATTCGCACCGTCACATCTGTTTCCCCTTTAACGTTATGGGAAAACATTTTCGGATTTCTTCTATGGCAATACCATGTATTGCTTGAAAATCCGGCTACTTCGACAGAAGCACGGGCTGATTTTGACTTGTTGAAAGACGATGCACTTTGGAAGAGCATCGCCCCGCGTTCTTTATTTGCGACCTATCTAAGAGGATGCGAACCTTCCGCACTTTTGAACACTGAAGTCCGGACAACTTGCTGCTTTTCCAAAGACGTTCCAGGTCTTATGCAATGTGGGTTTTGCCCGTTGAAATAATTTTTTCACTCTTCTTCCACATATTTCCCATGCGTTGGTACTGCACGTTTATCAAACTCACGTGCAAGCATATCCAGGTTTTCTGTAAGCCAACTGCCCTCCGCCGGGATGCCATGACCGGTAATTGCCATTTTCGGTTTTAAGGATGCAAGTTTCTCCACGGATGTTTTTGCGGCTTTCCAATCGGTTGTCAAATACCGCGGTGGCCCATTCATTTCCAACTCTTGTGTAAATACACGGTAGAGTGATTCTTGCTTCACAGTGACAAAAGCATCGCCGGCAATAAGTGCGCCATCCTGTTTTCTAAAAAGCGATACATGACCTTCCGAATGGCCCGGTGTATGAATCCATTCCCACCCCGGCATCATCGGAATCGAACCATCTAACGGTAGTTCTTGTATGTGAGGACGAATATCGATTCCTTCATTGGGGAACAATGGCGACATTTTAGCAACCAATCCGCCTTCAACGGTTCCGTCCGGCTTCGGGTAATCTTTTTCCCCTGTTAAATATGGCAATTCAAGTTGGTGGGCATAGACCGGTACATCCCATTCTTCCAACAAATCGATTATCGCGCCAATATGATCGAAATGCGCATGTGTCAAAATGATCGCTTTCGGCGGATTACTTTCCCCGAAACGTTCCGCCGCCGCTCCTTTAATGGCGGTTGCAGACTTTGGCATACCAGCGTCAATTAATACCCAGTCTGCCCCCCGCCCTGCTTTCCCGTAAAAACAGACATTCACAATTTGAATCGTGAAGCAATATAGGTCGGGTGTTATTTCAACTCCTTCTCCACTATTTACTGATGTAACAGGCAGAAATCGTTCTGTCGATGAACTATTATCCATTCAATTCCCTTCTTTCCTTTTAGACTTTTACTTTTCTCGGTATGCCCTGAAAGAGTTTCGCGTCGAGTAAATTAAGCCGATTGCAGCACCTCCATAAAAAAAACCCATGAAAATACCAGCTGATAAATTGCCGCGATGACTGATGAAAATTGATAGAAGTAAGCCGGTTGCTGTAGCCGCTGTAGATAGCCAACTTGTACGAAGATTGAAAAATCCTTTCAGTACCAGTACCACGAGTACGATAACAGGGATTGCCCAAATCGCATCCCAAATGTTCGTATGGATAACAGGGAATTCATTTAGCACAGGATCAATCCTTTTAGTGAAAGAGTACCCCTACTAATTAGTTTTCATGCATTTATTATGATTATGTAAGGAGATGTGTCATGAAAGTAAAAGGAAAAATTGTACGTGGCAACATTATCGACAACGAAACGCGCTGTGCACATTATCATTCCGATATCGACCGGATTGCCATTAAGTTCTATTGTTGCAACACCTATTTCCCATGCTATGAATGTCATGAAGAAGATGGTTGCGGCAATCCTGATGTCTGGCCCGTAGAAATGTTTGATGAAAAAGCAGTATTATGCGGCGCGTGCGGTCATGAGCTGACGATTAAGGAATATTTGAACTGTAAATCGGCATGCCCTGGATGTTCCGCAGCGTTTAATCCTGGGTGCAACTTACATCGGCATCTTTATTTCCAAGTATGAAAAAAGCACATTCCACTAAGGAGTGTGCTTCTTTCAATAAACGGACTACACTGTTGACGTTGCCGCCTCTTTAATCTCTTTACGCCGGGCGTAAATATTTTTGACAATTGCTTTCCCAACTGCATACGTCGGAACAGCAATGATGATTCCAAGAAAACCTCCAATATTTCCCGCAGCCAATATGACGGTAATAACGGTGAGCGGATGAATATCCAATGTTTTCCCCATGACATTCGGTGTAATAAGATTGCTTTCTATCTGCTGAGCGACAACCATGACGATTGCAGCAAGAATACCGGTTTTCGGATCCTGTATGAAACCGATGATAATTGGAGGTACAGCTGAAATCCAAGGACCGATAAATGGAATAAGATTCATGAAGAGCCCGAAAATCGCCAGTAATAAAGCATATTCCAGACCGATACTCAAGTAACCGATGAACAGCAATACCGCTAACAGAAAACTGATTAATAGCTGTCCTTGGATATAAGATCGGAGTACTGTATCAATATCATGTAAGGTTTTTTTGATCCATTCTTGCCGTGTTCCGGAAAAGAATTTATAGATGAACGGCGCAAATTTCTCGTGATCTTTCAACATAAAAATGAAGAAAAACGGAACAAGTATTAGTAAAAACATCGCCTGTAAGAAAGATTGTAAAAATTGGACAACCCATTTTCCGAAATTGACCGCAATGGTTTGAAGCGAGTTAGCGGCACTGTCAATGGATTCTTCAAGTTTTTCCGGTAAATTGTTCTTTTGTTGAAGCAAAGAATCTTGCATTACATTAATTTCCTTAGCGATTGCAGGCGCATTCTCGACCAAGTTATTAATTTGCTTTGTAACCGGAGGTCCGATAATCGCCACGAATATCCAAACTACCGCGATAAGGATGGCAAAAATAGAGAGAATACTTCCCCACCGCGGTACTTTTCGTTTTTCCAGAAATCGTTGAATGGGCTCCGTAATATAATAAAGAACTCCACCAAGTAATAGTGGTAGAAAAATAGCTTTTGCTATGATGACCAACGGTGCTAAGATCCCTTTTATCTCCATAAAGTATTTAATAATGAGCATCGCAAGCAGTATTCCGACACCCACTTGAAACCATAACTTTTTCGTCACATATCCCACTTCCTTTTCAGTCCAACATATTTACATATCGCTGTTTTAAGTATACGTTGTTATACGCATGACGTCGAAGGAAGTTTCAAGTTTTCCGATGTAAATAAAAAACGCAAAAAATTTAGCTAAGTTTAGCTGCATTGCAAAATCGTAAACCGATGCCAATTTTACACGTTGACGATGAAATAAATTACGCGGCTCGAAGATTAATCCGATTTCCAGAAGGATCTTCCACCACAAATCCGCTACCGCTCAATTCTATCTCCACTTCTAGCGCTTTCAATTCCCCAATGGCATCATTCAACGTTGTCTTATCCGGATAAATGAGCGTATATGATTGAAGTCCGACACTACCTGAAGTAGGTCTTGCAGCCCCTTCTCCATTCCACGTGTTCAAGCCAATATGGTGATGGTATTTTCCATTCGACATGAACAATGCCTGCGGATAGTTGGACACGACTTCGAAACCAAGTGCATTGTAGAACGTTTTTGCCTCCAACAAGTTGGCTACATGCAAATGAACATGGCCCATTACCGTCCCGGCAGGAAGTCCATCCCAATTCTGCCCCGCACTTTCAGCAATAATACTTTCGCCGTCGAGTGGGTCCGTACTCATTGCTACTTTTCCATTATCCCAACTCCAAAAGTCAGGACTACGATCTGTGTATATTTCAATGCCATTGCCATCTGGGTCTGACAAATAGAGAGCCTCGCTCACAAGATGATCCGATGCCCCAATCCGTATATGTTGTTGTATAAAATGTTTAATGATTGCCCCTAAATCTGCTCTATTCGGCAATAAAAGCGCGAAATGATACAAGCCAGATTTTTGCGGCTCTTTTGGCGTGACGTTTTCCGGTTGTTCGATAATCAGCAATGGTGTCTTGCCGTCCGCTGTCAGCACTACTTTATTCGAAGCTTCCTTAAGTACTTTAAAACCAATCACTTCTTGATAGAACTGAACAGATCTATTTAAATCTAAAACATTAAGATGTACTTCCCCTGTATATATATGTGGCGCTTTATGAAAATTCATGTATATTCCTCCTATCGATAATTAGGTAAGTTACTTACTTTATGTAACTAACTTTATATGTTATAATGACAATTGTCAACACATGAACTTTACGGCGAAAGGAGTCAACAACATATGCATGAATTTGAACTTTGCCCGCGTTTTGAAAAAGCTATGTCTATCCTAAGCCAACGCTGGACTGCACTTATTTTGTATCAATTAATGGCAGGTCCGCAGCGTTTTTGCACAATGACCGACAAACTCGGCGTCAGTGGAAAAACATTAACAGAGCGATTAAAAGACCTTGAACAGCAGGACTTTGTCATTCGTAATGTTTACCCTGAAACGCCTGTACGAATCGAATATTCCTTAACCGAAAAAGGGATGTCTCTTACACCAATTATGAAAGAAATTGAAAACTGGTCAAAAACATGGATTGTAGCTGAACCTTTTTCAAAGAACACATAAAGCCAATTGCATTTATTGCAATCGGCTTTATGTGTTCTTATTATACGTCCCTAAAAACCCTTCAATCTGCGTGGGTGTTTTCAAATAATGTACTGTCTTTCCTTCCTGTGCATAACGCTGCATACGCTCTGTCATTTTCTTTTTCCGTGCGCCATATGTCGACACGATGAATTTCAAAAATGCCTTATCTATCTTCTCTTTACACCCTTCCCCGACATCATCCCTTGTTTTTCCGTGGAATTGCACCCTTCTTTTCAGCACTCGATACAAACAGACACAGAGAGGGAGTTCCAAGTAAATAACAGTGTCTGCATGCGGCTCTCGAATAGGGAATGTACCCGAATAATTACCTTCAATAATCCATTGATCATTTTGGACAACTAGTTGTTGATCTGCTGAAAACTCTTCTAGTGAGGCTTCCACCCAATTTGGTTTCCAATACAAACGATCTAAATGCGTCACTTCGATTCCAGTCACTTCGCCTAATTGCCTGGCAAATGTTGACTTGCCAGCGCCGGAAGACACCCCGATGACCATGATTTTATTCATACTGTCACTTCCTTTTTCATAATTCAGGAATCCATGTATGTTCAGGAATGTGCATTTGAAGTGCCTGACGTAACCAGTTTTTGTCCTCTATCTTCAAAAAATCTTTAGCTGCAAGAAAGTCGGTATGATCTTTCTTACGTGCATTTCTTGCTTTGTATAACAAGACAACCGCTGGATGCAAATAAGGAATCCCTTCATTTGAGTTAAGAAAAAATGAGCTTTTCAGAAATGAAATCGATGATTCTCGCCTAAAAACCCACTCACTATCTCTCGTGTCGTTCAGCAATACTTCCAACCGCTCCCCAGTCTGTTTATGTACACCGTGAATCTCATGAACCGGCAATTCCAACCATTCTTCTCCCCAAGAAATCAATTCTCCCTTTACCACTTTTTCAAAAGACCAATCCGACAATGCCTTTTTCAGTTTGTGCTGATCTTCTCGAAATAGCGCCACTTCTATATCCGAATGGTGACGCGTTTGTTTGCCTATGAATAAATCAATTGCCCAGCCGCCAGCAATTCCCCATTGTTCGTTGAATTCCGACATCCATTCATTCACTTTGATACATGTATTGAACATCGTCACACCTTCCTCATCGTCTGAAAATCAGCTGAATCCGTCGTAAATTCCTTTTCCTTCACAAATCCAAACTGCTCATACAGGTGAATCGCTCTCTGATTAAACTTGGCGACAGTAAGACGAACAGGTACAACGCCATATTTTTTATAAAGTGACTCTATTACGAATGAAAAGAATGTGAAACCATTTCCCTTGCCTGTTAATGTAGGCATCATGCCTAGCCCGATATCAATGATGTCTTCCTTATACGCTCCAACATTTGCACCTAAAGGGACTTGAGCCGCAGAACCAGCACAAAAGAAACCAATCAACTCCCTGTTTTGGTCTACAACGACTGTATAGTTATTTTCCAACAATTCCTCGACTGCCTCGGCATCATGCTCATTGTTATAAAAGTCATATGGCGGATCATATTTCCAAATTAGAATTTCATATGCAAATTCTTCACTCATACTTATTGCTGTTAATTTCATTGTTGTTCTCCTTTGTATAAAAGTCCATATGTACTTTGGCTTCTTTATAGTAATCAAGCCGATCTTGCAGTGTGCCCGAATGGAATTCAAACTTATGCCCGTCAAAGTCCTCGAAGTATATAGATTTCATATCACGCGTGTCTCGTTCACGACCAGAAAGGATCAATGCACCAATTGCGTTTAATTTCTCGACCATCTCTTTCAATCCGTGTTCATCAACAGAAAATGCAATATGTGTATACGACTCTCTAATCTCGTTGCGTGGGATATCTCTTTCCACATTCAGTGCAAACCACATCCCACTAACATCTAAGTATGCAGTTTTCTGTCCTTTCACTAATAACTTTCCTCCAAATACATTCTCGTAAAACGCAATAGATTTGTCCAAATCTGTCACTGAAAATAAAAAATGATTGACCCCTTTGATTACCACCCTTCACGCCCCCTACCTTCTCAATGTTCCAGTAAATCGCCCGACAACATGAGGAGCCGACTACCGACAATTTTTCTTAATTCTTTTACATAGTTCATGGAATCATCTCCATTCCTCTCTCTTCCAACTATTAAGGATTCGAGATAAGTGTTCCTAAATCCTCTTAGCGGCCGAATAAAAAACTATATCTTTCCATTTAATTAAAATAATAAGAATTTTACTTTAATTTAAAAATCACATTTTCACCTTCACCCCTCCGCTTCATTATGCTAAAGTAGTGAAATATATAAATAATGGCTGAACGCTTAGTTTCACTCAGTTGCTTTCTATTTGGAGGAGGAAGATCATGGCCACAAGCTATCAAGGTACGAATAAAATGATTACAGGAATTGTATTCGGTGTTATAACGTTTTGGCTTTTTGCGCAATCCATGATCAATGTCGTTCCGGCAATCCAATCAGATTTAGGCATTTCATTGGGCGTGCTCAATGTTGCGATCAGTTTAACCGCATTATTCTCAGGTATCTTTGTCGTAGCGGCGGGTGGACTTGCCGATAAAATCGGACGGAAGAAAATGACGTATTTCGGTCTCGTTTTAAGTATCGTCGGCTCCCTCTTCCTCGTATTTTCGAACGGGGCCGCCCTCCTAATTATTGGGCGTATCATCCAAGGGCTATCTGCAGCATGTATTATGCCAGCAACCATCGCCTTGATGAGAACGTACTACGAAGGTGCCGAAAGACAGCGTGCACTTAGCTATTGGTCCATCGGTTCTTGGGGTGGTTCAGGTGTTTGTTCTTTCGCAGGCGGAGCCATTGCAACCTATATGGGGTGGAGATGGATCTTTGTCTTTTCAATCGTTTTCGCTATTCTTGCGATGATTTTACTCAAAGACACACCTGAAAGTAGAGTGAAACAGCAAGGATCTTCCCGTTTTGACTTTACTGGATTAGTTGTATTTGTCTTAACAATGATCGCCTTAAATGTTGTCATCACACGCGGTGCGGACTTTGGTTGGTCGAGTCCACTCACGTTAAGTTTAATGGGCGTTACGTTACTCGGTACGCTGTTCTTTATTAAAATTGAAATAGGCAAATTGCATGCACTGATTGATTTTAATCTATTTAAAAATAAACCGTATACAGGTGCTACTATCTCCAACTTCTTATTGAACGCGGTAGCTGGAACACTTGTTGTAGCGAATACATACGTGCAAGTAGGAAGAGGATTCACGGCGTTTCAATCAGGGATGTTATCCATCGGTTATTTAGTATCTGTCCTCGTCATGATCCGTATTGGTGAGAAAGTATTACAGAGAACTGGCTCAAGATTGCCAATGATGGCAGGTGCTATTTTGGCAGCAATCGGCATTGGGTTAATGGCTTTGACATTTTTACCGGACACGAGTTATATCATCGTCGTCTTTATAGGATTCATTCTGTTCGGTGTCGGACTCGGGATGTATGCAACTCCTTCCACTGACACCGCTGTTTCCAGTGCCCCGGAAGATAAAGTGGGGACCGCTTCAGGTATATATAAAATGGCAAGTTCTCTTGGAAGTTCTTTCGGGGTCGCGATATCTGCCACGGTGTATGGAACAATGACAATGTCAGGCAATATTGAAAAGGCAGCCTCTGCCGGAATCATCACAAACGTTATTTTCGCGGTACTTGCGTTAATCGCGATTATGTTCTTGGTTCCTAAAGCAAAGCCAGATGCTACAAAATTAACAGTCGGCAAACAAAACAAAAAGTTTGCAATTCCCGTTAATAATAGCGGTAGAATATGATGATTTTTATATTAATACAGACAAAACCAGCCTTAAATCGATTTTCGATTTAAGGCTGGTTTATTAATTGTTGAAACAATCGCGTTTGTCGTGTTTGTCGTGTTTGTTTTAGAATTGTCTTGGTGACTGTCACCCAAACAATTTCATACTTCCTGTTTAGCCGGTTTGTGCTGAATTGCTACTTGAAATGTAGTTAGTTGCGAACTTATGATTGGATTATCCGCTGGATTTTGTTCACTTTTCTTATCATGTGCTTTTTGAGATGCTCTGCTACCCAACCATGCATCAAAAAACTTTCTTTCTTCCCATGTAGTGCATATTTTCAATTCATCATATTCCGGACTGTTTTCTTTTTTTAACACTTCCATCAATACAAATCCCTCAAATGTATGAACAGATTTCGGTGTTTGAAAACGTGCAAGTACCTCATCTACATTTCCTTTTTTTATACGAATTGTATTTACTGCTTTCATCATAATTTAACTTCCTCCCTTAGTGTTAAAGACTCTAAATACTCGTATACAGGTAGCGCAGGTTCTCCGCCCATTTGTGCATGGCGAAGTAGTGGAATTCCGTGCGGACCTGGAGCCCCAATGACATTTGGCTGAATAGCAAGAATTGCTTTGACGATACTTAGTTCGCCAAGCATCGCTGCCGTGAAGATGTCCATGCGTGCTCCACGCTCGAGTAACCATTCCGCAATTGCACGATTACCTGTATGGGCTGCGGCCCCAAGCCCACTTTCCCAATCGTCACCTCCCCAGTTCATACTGGAATGAAGAAGCGCCAGCTCTTGCTCAACTAATTTCTTTACCTCTTCGAAATCTCCATGTGCTGCAATAATAAATGCCCTTACCAACTCATCACTTAGTGGTTCTTTTCTCATACACATTCTTCCTTTCGTAACCTTATTGGAGTGAAAAATGGTTTACCATTATCCTTATAGATATCCGCGTCTATTTCAAAGATAGATTGAAACATTTCCCTGCATAACACACATTGCGGAATTCCATCGTACTGGATCTTCCCATCCTTTAAAACGACAAGGCGGTCACTATAACGTGCTGCCTGGTTGATGTCATGCAAGACCATTACAACAGTCATACCAAACTTTGTATTTAACTCTTCGACAAGCTCCATCACTTCTAATTGGTGTGATATATCAAGAAATGTTGTCGGTTCATCCAACAGTAATATCTTTGGCCGCTGGGCAACAGCCAGCGCAATCCATGCCCGTTGTCTTTCTCCACCAGAAAGTGATTGCAACGTCCGGTTTTTAAAGCGAGTTAATCTCGTAACTTCCATCGCCCATTGAACAATTTCGTCATCTTCTTTTGTCAACTTGCCATAAGCCCCCCGATGTGGATACCTTCCAAATTCGATGAGTTCACCTACTGTCAAATCGAGTTGATGATCTTGCATTTGTGGTAGCATGGCAAGTCTTTTTGCGACATCCAGACTTTTCATTGATCCAATCATTTGTCCATCTAGGATGACTTCACCGCTTTTAGGAGTAATAAGACGTGAAACAAGCCGGAGCAATGTGGATTTTCCAGATCCATTTGGTCCTATTAAGCTGACAATCTCACCTTCCTTTATGTGTAGGTCAATCGCTTGTAACTGAAAGGAAGGAGAATGTTCGAATGCTACATCTTTAGTTAGAAGCAAATGAGTCCCTCCTTCTCTGGATCATATACAAGAAAAATGGGCCGCCTAAGAATGCCAACAAAATCCCGACTGGTAACTCGATTGGATTAAAAGCACTCCTCGCAACTGTATCAGCCAATACAACGAGCAACCCTCCGCCAAGTGCGGAAGCAGGCAGTAAATAGCGATAATCTCCACCTATCATAATCCTTAATATATGTGGCACAACAAGCCCAACAAAGCCAATTAAACCGGCAACACTCACAGCAATTCCCGCAAGAAGTGTACTAAGAACAATTAGGAAAAATCGACTTTTTTCAACATTATGGCCAAGCAGTTTTGCAACTTCATCACCAAGTCTTAAAATACGAATATGCCTAATTGCAAACAAAGATAATACAAGCGCTCCAACCGCGTAATAAATAATCATCTCAAATTGGATCCACCCCACACCGCCAATACCGCCCGCTAGCCACGGAAGAACTGATTGCACACGGTCACTATATAAAAGCATGAGTGCACTCATAAATGCACCTATCACAGCATTAATGGCTACACCAACTAAAATAATACGTACAGGTGAAGTGCCGCCTTTCCAAGAGAAAGCATAAATAATGAGCGCAGTTATGAGGGCTCCTATAAAAGCTGCTAAAGGTAAAAATAGTATATACGCCGGGAAAATTATCATAATAGTCGTTGCAGCAAGACCCGCTCCAGACGACACCCCTATAATCCCCGGATCAGCTAGTGGATTTTTCATTACGCCTTGTAAAATAGCACCAGATACCGCAAGACACATTCCGACAATCATGCCTATTAAAACTCGCGGGAAACGTAATTCCCATATAATTCGTCTAGCCAATGAATCATCTGAGTGAAAAATTCCACTCCAAACTTCACTGATCGTAAATGAAACAGGTCCAATCATTAAACTTGCCGTACACGCAAGTACAAGAAGGATGCTAAAAGAGATAACTACAATTGTTCGTTTTTTTGCAAGTGGATGGGTATTTTTAGATACCTGAACTTCTATTGCTTCCATTTTATTTAACCGCCGCTAGATTTTCCTTCATCACCTCAAGTGCTTCTATAACTTTCATACCTGGGTTTGAACCAAATAAATGTGAAGGTAAAATAAATACATTGCCGTTTTTTACTGCATCAAGATTTTTCCATGCCGCGTTCTTTTCCATTTCGCTTTCAAATGCCGCTTTAACCCCTTCTGGATCGCCATGTGTGATTAACATCACAACTTCTGGATTTCTTTCGATAATTTTTTCAACACTTAAACTTGCATACTGTGGGTAATTCTCTTCTTGTGGAAAATCGGATGCGATATTTTCTCCACCCGCTTTTTCTAATAAATCTCCTGTAAGAGAGTTTGGAAGAGCCGCTAGATACGTACCTGGCGCACCATATACCAATAGTGTTTTTACTGGATCAGAATTGGTTTTTTCGCTATTTTCTACTTCTTCCGTAATCGTTTTATTCATACTTTCAGCTTTTGTTTCTTTTTGAAATAGCTGTCCATATAGACGAATTGTTTCTTGAATATCAGCGATTGAATTTGCTTTAGTGTAAATAACTTTCGTTCCTTGTCGTTCTATATTTTCAGCATGTTGCTTGAAACTCATTGCCGCTGCTAAAACAGTCGGATGAACTTCAGCTAATTTCTCAAAGTTTGGCTGATGTGGATTACCGATTTCCGTAATACTTTCTACTTCTTTTGAAACAGGTCCACTTGCCGTTGGGCGGCCTGTCACATTAGCACCTAATGCTAGTAAAATATCTAAGTCTCCTGAATTTAAAACTGCAATTGATTCTGGAACACTTTCAAACGTAATATTTTCACCCGATGCATCTGTCACTTCAATAGCTGACGTGACCACTTCTTTTTTCTCCTTACCTTTTGGTTCCTCTTCTTTCACTGCTGCTTTACCATTCTCCGTACCACATGCTGCTAAAACAAATAACAGCAGTACAGATAATAAAAGTACTGATACCTTCTTCATTTCCCACACTCCTAATTAATAATGATAATCATTCTCAGTGATTCTCATTGTACTGATAACGATTCTCACTGTCAATGAGTTTTTTGAAAATAAAAAATCAACCTAAGCATTTCCTCTTAAATTAACCCATCAAACGTTCATAATTGTAGTGGTGACAGTCACCGCTACAATTATGAACGCAATTAAAAACAGCCTTAAATCGATAATCGATTTAAGGCTGTTTTAGTAATTATTGAAACAACCGCAATTGTTGCATTTGTTGCATTTTTTTTAGAATTGTCTTGGTGACTGTCACCCAATCAATTAGACGAGTGAGCCGCCTTGTTTTAGAAATGTTTGAATTCCTTCTGCCGCTCTATATGATAGAGCGCCAAGTGTACCAGTTGGATTGAATGAACTGTTATGAGGGAATGCAGAAGCACCCACCACAAAAACGTTCTCGGCATCCCACATTTGCAAGTATGAGTTAACTGCTGAGGTTTCACGGTCAGCACCCATAATTACGCCGCCTGTGTTATGCGTATTTGTATCTTTGTTTACATTGAATGGTCCTTGTTCATCAGCTGTATCAATAATGTCAGCACCCATTGCTTCTGCTACCGAATGCGTAACTTTCGACATGTATTTCACTAATTCGCGGTCTTGTTCTGTGTAATCATACGTCATACGAAGCAATGGCATACCGTATGCATCTTTATAATCAGGGTCAAGATCCAGGAAGTTATTTTGATGCGGCATACTTGCGCCTTGTGAAGCGACCTTCAAGTAGCTGTTTGCATATTTAATTGATTGTTTCTTGAATTCCGGTCCCCAATTTGGCGTGCCGCTTGGTACAACATTGTTTGCAATTGGGCGTGCACCGTATTGGAACATACGAATTCCTGCGCCATGAATAAAGTTCTCATTCGTATGGTCAAAGTTATCGCCAACGAATTCAGGGATCTCCATGCCTAACGCCCCTGCACCTGCATACAGATTGAATTCTTTGTCTTCAAAGAATGCCATTGAAAAACCAGTACTTACTTGGTAACAATAGTTTTTCCCGATTGAACCTTTTCCAGTTTTCGGATTATAAGGTTGTCCGAGACCAGAGTTAAGCAGAAGTCGCGCATTATTAAATACATAACTTGCAACAACGACTACGTCTGCCGGCTGTTCAAACTCTTCTCCAGTAATTGTATCCACGTAAACAACACCTGTTGCTTTTGATCCGTCTTTTAAAATACGTACCACATTCGAGTGTGTACGCAGATCAAGTTTTCCTGTTTCTCTCGCGACAGGAATAACCGTTACGGCTGGGTCAGCTTTCGCGCCGTACTCGCAACCGAAGTTCTCACAATAGGCACAATACTGACATGCTGCGCGTGAAATACCATCTGGATTTTCGTAGAACTCCGATAGATTCCCGGAAGGAACCATGTAAGGCGTATAGCCTAATTTTTTCGTAGCTTCCTCGAAGACTTTTAAGACAGGCGTTTTCAACATCGGGCCTGTTGGATATGGATTCGAACGTTTTCCGTAAGCCTCCACTGTTTCGCCGGAAATACCCGCCATTTTTTCAAATGTATCATAATAGGGCTCTATTTCGTCATACGTTATACCCCAGTCTTGGAGAGGCATATCCGATTTAATTTTCCCTTTGCCATACCTTTTTTCTGTTAATGTCTTGATTTCAAAGTCATATGGAAGGAAACGATACGTTTGGCCATTCCAGTGACTTCCTGCTCCACCAACTCCATCACCAACGATGAATGATCCATAATAACGCATTGGAAGAGCACGCATATCAAGATTATTACGGTGTGTAATTGTTTCTTTCGATAGGTCCTGCATTAATTCCGTACGATGTTGATAGCGAAGTTCATCATGTCCCATTAAATAATCTGCAGTTGATCGGTCTTTTCCCCGCTCTAGTCCTACAACTTGAATTCCCGCTTTAGTTAGTTCGGCTGCGATAATACCGCCAGCCCAGCCCATACCTACGATAACAACAGGTACTTTAGGTAGTTTTGTACTCATTACTGTCATTCCTTCCTATAATCAATGTCCCATATGGCTGTTTAAGCCTTGCGGTTCTAATACGACGAAGTTTTCACTTTGAATTTCTTGGAGGTAAGTCATCCGTGAACCTGGATATTTCCTCATTTTCCAACCAAGCATCTCTTTGTTACCGCCATATAACGGATCGGCATACACGCCTTCCATCGTTAATGAACGCAATAGGTTAAAGAACTCGGTTGAAGAAACACCTTTATAAACAGTCGTTTTACCTTCACTAAAGTCAGTTAATACAGCATCTTGTTCCGCCGTTTCCAATTCAGTAAATTTCTTTTCATATTGTTTAACACTGTAGGTATTCAACGCTTGTAAACCTGCCGGGAACAAATCTTTGCGAAGCATTTTCGTTTGTCCGCCTTGTGTCGGCTCTGGTGCATGGAATGCTCCTAAGCGATAATCTTTCACGTTTAACCCCCAAGGGCTTGCAAGTTGGTGGTCAATATAGATGGCAGCATTCAATTCTTTTGCACCCGGACCATTTTCATCTTCCGGAAAAATCCGCTCGCTTGCCGCCTCCGTTAATTGATATTGTTCTTGTGTAAAGAATATTAATGCAACGTTCGGATTTGCAGTAGGAGTATGCGCCTGTTTTACTGGGGCAGGTGTTTTAGAATCGTTCCCTAGCAAACTCCCCAATGCACCTCCCAGTACTACTCCCCCTACCGTTAATCCTGAATTTTTCAAAAAGGTACGTCTTGAGGAACGCTTATCTACAAATGAATTCTTTTCTTGCTCCGACATGATAAAACCTCCAAATTCTAACTGTATTACTATAATCTAATTATTTAGCTAGTTAAGTATCAGACAATAACAAAAATACTCTAGTTGTACAAACTAGAAAGAGCAGAATAGATGATTGCACACATTAACAGCGATGCAATGAAAATCGCATACTTTTTTTCTGTCCATGAAATGATAATAATAGATAGGCCAATTGCTGCACCGATGAATGTGTACCATGGATAACCATCATTAAAAATAATAAGAGAAGTAGCCAAACCCCCGATTAATAAAATCGGTAAAAATACCTGGCTCATTATTTTAAGCTCTTCAATGTAATACTGTGACACCTTCATTCTCCTTTCTTTTCGATTCCGTAAATGAACATCCCGTTATTTGGTAAATCTATTTAATAGCGGATAGTTATTTCGCGATTCAGATCAACGCGTCCTTATTCTACTCCTTTTTTTCTTCATTGATATGGATTAGAAATAAATTTCCTCTTATCCAAGAAAGTTTCTATTTTCCGAATTTACTCTTCTTAATTTATTAAGTGAATCAATTTCATAATAGCCATTTTTAAAAATGTGTAGAGTAGCCCCTTGATGATTTTCAAGTTTTTTAAAAATAAAATTTCGATGTAGTTAAGCTACTTGTAACGACTGTTGCTTCATTACTACT
>DYWT01000248.1 GCA_020742515.1 Sporosarcina psychrophila | reverse complement strand
CTTAATTTATCCGCAATGGTTCTGGTTGGAATACCCGTAATTTGGTTAACTACTATTATTGTGAAAAGTAATGGAGGAAAAGATAGTGAGAAAATCGTTCGTGCGATTGTATTTGCCTTGACGATGACAATTATCATTGTTTTTGTACCGTCATTAAAATCAGAGGGTAAATTCAAATTATATCAAAACGATTTTTACGCCGTTTCGGATGCCATTTTTCAAGCGTACGATGATGGTAAAGTGCCAGTTGGAGAGCATTTTTCTTCATGGTCATCTAACACAAATGATTTAGAAAATCCGGATTCTGTTTTTTCTAGCAATGAAATTGTGAAGAAAATGGAGAAATTAAAACGGTCTGCCGGCGTTGGTGCTTATACACTAGTAGATAAAGATGTCATCTATTTCAGTTTCGGTGCTGTTTTCCAATCAATTAGCGGAATTGCGATCAGTAGGAACGGTAAAGATCTTTCCACAGATGAAATACTGGAATCGAAACCCTATGATGGTGTTCCTACATATAGGTATATAACGGATGGTGTCTATCATTTTACCGATGGGTTATAAGTAGTTATTTCTTTGATGAATACTAGTCTTGTCTTTTTGAATACTTATTCGTTCTAATAAAAGTACGAGGGGGTTTTTGTATGGAATTGTTTTGGATTGTACTAGGGGCATTATTGGGAACAAGTGGTTACGTGTGTCAGTTGACGTATATGAAAAATTTACACGAAGGAAAGGATATAAAAAATCCAAGGTTATTAGGGATTCTATCTGTATTTTTTGCCCTTGTCATCTTCATGATGTTTATTGTATTTGGGTTGACGTGATTTAGTGACAAGATAGTTATTAAACTGGTAATTAGTGTAAGACCCCAATCAAACAACGCATATCTTATTTATATTAAAATAAAGCATCCGTTGTTAGCCCATCCAAGAAGGAGGATTTACTCTTCATGGATGGGCTACTATCTCTTTGTTCCTTCTTTCCAAAAGGAATTAAATATGAATCTATACAATTAAAATGCTAAAATGGTAGTGGTAGATTCACATTATCAATACATAAAGAAGGAAGTAGTGAAACGTATGGCAATTGCATCGCATTCTGTAATCATTCCAGCACCTGTAGAGAACGTATGGGAATACGTTAGTCAAATTGAAAACTGGGCAGTAATGGTTCCTGCCTATAAGGAGCATGAACAAATTGACGAACAAAAGTCAGTTTGGACATTCGAAGGGAATATTAAAGGGTTTAAAAAGACTGTGAAAATGGAGTTAAACATCACTGAATTTCATGAGCCTTCGATGATTCGGTTCGAATTAAAAGGCCTAACGGACAACTTTACAGGCAGTGGCAAGTTTACTGCTGAAGAAACGGCAGGGCAAACAACGATGACAGGGACTGTTGAAGTAAATGCAGGCGGCTTAACAGGTGCTGTGTTGACACCTGTTATTAAAATGGTGTTGCCGAAAGTGACAACACGCTTAACAGAGAAAATTGCACGCCAAGTTAAACAGGAAAAGGTGTCGGTTCGGTAAAGAAGGTTTTGTTTATTGAGGTGACGGGCAATCATGCAATCGTGAAAGTTTCAACTCACATATTTGTTGGAGTGCCTGTGCTTTTATATAATGTGGCTGACATTCGCATGTAGTGCGGTTAGTCAAAAGATACACAAAAAGTAACCATTCAGCTTCTTGGTCGGAAGTGGAATGGTTACTTTTTTCTATTGATGAATCATGCAATAATCGCTACAGTAGCTGTCAATGCGGGGAACCTTCAATGATTTTATTGGATATACTTCCGTGCATCGTCGATTTCATGGAATTAAAAACTGTTCATCAAATTCAGCGTTGGCGGAGTCCCTTTGATTATGTCCGTTTCCTTCTGTGCAGTCGCGAGTTCTGTTAACTACGGAGTCCAATGTGCACCCCTTTGTGGAATCCTCATAAAGCCGTCGGAATACCGTTATGTCGGCATCATAGAGGATGTTGTTTTTATTGCGACTGATCCGGTAGCCGTGCGACTCCAAGAGCAAGACGTATTTTCGCACGGTTGACACGCTGATTCCGAGTGTCTTTTCGATGTGTTTTACGGTGTATGTATTGACTGTATCCGTCATGACCATACCCTCTACGATCTGCATTATGTACATTGTAGCGAAGTATGGTCATCATAGGCAATAGACCATCATGACGGCTACTGTGTAGCTGCTATGATGGTAAGCTATATGAGGCGTTACAGTACCAAGTTGATATAACAGAAAAGATTGTATTTGGATTACGTTGAAGACGGTGATCTTGTTCAACTAACGGGGCGGTTTAGTTAGTAAGGTATTAGAATATTGGAATAATTACAAGAGTAAGGATAATTTGAAATGAATTAACTTTTAGAGGAGGGAAGTCAGAATGGGCAACATTATCTTGATACAGCATTGTCAATCAGCACACCATATAAATAACATGTCAGGAGGATGGACAGATACACCTTTAACAGATTTAGGGAGAAAACAAGCAAAACTTATAGGGGACAAATTAAAAGAGGAAATAGAAGATAGTAATGAATATGC
>DYWT01000247.1 GCA_020742515.1 Sporosarcina psychrophila | reverse complement strand
TAAAGGCACTTTCAACTAACAAGCTGGAACAAGTTCGACAACAAATTTCCGTCGTCCTCCAGCCGACTCAGTTCTATCAGACGCTGAAGGTGCAGGAGTTGCTGCGGTTATTTAAAGCGTATTACAAATCGCCCATTGATATCGAAACAATCATTACTGATTTCAAGTTACAACCGCATCGAAAAAAATACTTCGATAAACTTTCCGGAGGATGGAAACAGATTGTAAGCTTGGCCATCGCCTTTTTATCACAACCGAAACTTCTAATATTAGATGAACCGACGACGGGTCTAGATCCGCATATGCGCAATATTCTTTGGACGTACATTATGGAATACAACGAGCGTACAGGCGGCACGGTCATTCTAACAACACATAATATGGATGAAATCGAATTGTACTGCGACAAAGTGATGCTTATAGATAATGGCGTCAATGAAATCTTCGATACAACGGAAGGTATTTTGGCATCAGGCTATACATCCGTCAATGCATTTTATCTTGAGAAAGTATCCATATAAGGGGGAGAAAAATATGTTAGCGACACAGTTAAAGTACGACTTACTTATGTTTTCAAGGGAATTGTTTTACTTGGTTTTCACGATTGTCGTGCCGCCAGTTACGTATATTTTCATGGGGCAATTGTTCGGAGATCAGACATATGCAGGTAACTTGAGTTATGCACAAACGTATACACCGTCATATATTTTACTTATTACATTCACCACAGTATTTTTTGCTTTCGGGTTCGATCAGGTGACGCATCGTACAACGGGTGTGGAAAAGCGAATCAGACTTTCACCCGTTTCTAAAAACACGCTTTTACTGTCAAGTATCATCCGCTCCATCATCATTACAAGTTTCGGATACCTGTTCATTTACGCAATTGGCATGCTTGTATATGATTTGCAGTTTCAAGTATTGAATTTCATCACGGCCTACGGGTTTTTCATCATACTTAATGCCGTTCTGCTTGTTATCGCTTCAGCTATTTATTCTTTTTTCAACGAGATGAAAAGTGCTTTGGTTTTCTCCATTGTCATTTTCCAAGTTGTCATCTTCACTGGAGGATTTGCGTTCCCAATCAGTATGATGCCGAAATTCATACAAGTCATTGCCGATTTTAATCCGCTCTTTCATATGAATAATTTATTCATTGCAGTTTGGAATGACCGTTTTATAGTTGACGGCAGTGCGCTTATTTCCATCTGCTACATTTCTTGTTTAGTCATTGCCGCTTTAGTCGTTGTTCAGTTTTCAAATAAAAGACGCATTTGACAGACTTCTTGCAGACAACAGGAAAGTAAACAGATAAACTATTGTCGAGAGGGGTGTCTCGCAATGAAAGTATCAGTGAACATTGATAGCGATTATGGAGAAACTAAAGTGACGATTGAATGCCCGGAATTGGACGATTCTATACAAGAAATTCTTGATTTCATCAAAGGTCAGGACAAGGAGTTCCTCGTCGGGAGAGACGGCGATATGCAGCATATTTTAAAACCGACGGATATTCACTACTTTCATACTGAAAAAGATAGTGTGGTCGCTGTGACAGCTGCTGGTTCATTTAAACTAAAAGAGAAATTATATGAACTTGAAGCGTTTCTACCATCGAGTAAATTCATCCGACTTTCTAAATCGGTCATTGCTAATCTTCATGAAATGAGTCGTTTCGAAGCATCGTTTAACGGAACGCTATGCGTGTATTTCAAGTCAGGGGAAAAAGAATACGTCTCCAGAACATACGTCAATTCCATTAAAGATTCCTTAAAAATGAACAGGAGGAAAAGCGAATGAAAACCTTTTTGTATAGAAGTATCATCGGGATTTTCTTCGGCGCATTCATCGCTGTGATTCTGACCAATTCAGTTGTGCTATTCAGTGATAAAGATATGCTGGATGGACAATTATTCCTTAAAAAATCGCTTGGTTCTATTTTCTGCGGCTGGTTTTTCACAGTCACACCGCTCTTTTTTGAAAATGCAAATTTGCGCTTGTCTCAACAGACCGCGCTGCATTTCGTTACAGTGGTAATTCTGTATTTCATTCTCGCATTCGGAATCGGTTGGATTCCGTTTACAGTAAAAAGCTTTTTACTCGCATTAGGATTATTCATTGTTTTCTATTCTGTATTTTGGACTTCTTTCTATCTTTATTTCAGAGGGCAGGCGAAAAAGATGAATGCGGAGTTGGACGGACTTTGATTTATCAATATTCATCGCTATTTTTTTGTTATGACCTACACGGATGTAGTTATGCTCGCCATGAGGCGGGTTATGACCGGCACGGACGTAGTTATGCTCGCCACGAGACAGGTTATGACCGGCAACGGTTTAATTACAGAAAAGCCGTGCCTGTTTGTTGCCAGGCACGACTCTTACATTATATTCTTGATAAGTCTGATCGCCATATAAACGGCGATTCCCCAAACGACCAAAGCGGAAACTTTATTCAACAGCGTCATCAGCTTGCCTGTCGAATCCAACTTCCCGAAATAGCGCCCGGCAGTTGCGAGCCCGAAAAACCAAAACCACGAAACGATGATTGTCGTCAGCGTGAATGCCATACGTACATTCCCCGTGTAATTCAGTGAACTTGATCCGATAACTCCAATCGTATCGAGAATTGCATGAGGGTTCAATAGAGAAACCGAAGCCGCAAAGATGATTTGCTTTTTAGCTGAAAACCGCTCTCCATCCACCTGCTTCGACATCACATCACTTTTCCATAAAACAAAACCGATATAGAGTAAAAAAAGAATACCAATACTGAAAATAAAATTTTTCAACCAGGCAAACGTTAGGACTAGAACTGATACCCCGGACACCGCCGCCACAATTAGAAGTGTGTCGCAAATCCCCGCAGTGATAACAACCGGCATCGCTCTCATAAACGTAGGCTGCAACGCCCCCTGATTAAATACAAATACATTTTGAACGCCTAACGGCACAATCAAGCCGAATGCCAGAATGATTCCGTGTAAAATCGCCTCAGTCACTTTCCCACCTCATTCAATCGCTGTCCCTATTCAATTCTTGAATGAAAGACTTTATCCTTCTTTTCTAAATAGAAAAAGCCATGCCAACTTCGGCACGGCTTTCATATTTCCCAATTATTTTGTCTTCTGCAGAATAACAACTTTCAAATAGTTGAATTCAGGGTAATCACGGTTCGTCCGGAAGTCTTTAGGCAATGTCGATTCCTCAAGAATCTTATACCGGGAGCCCGCTTCATTGAACGCTTGCTCGATGAACGTTTTAAATTTCTTCATGCCGAAACTCGAGTTGTTCGTCGATGCAACAATGATGCCATTTTTCTCAGTAATCGCAATCGCATCCATTAGTAATGCCGGATAATCTTGCGCTGTACTGAATGTGTACTTTTTGGTACGAGCGAAACTTGGCGGGTCAAGGATGACTAGATCGAATTTCAAATCATTCCGTTTTGCATAACGGAAGTAATCAAAGACGTCCATCACTTTGATATCCTGCTGTTCATAATCAATGCCGTTGACACTGAACTGCTCGATTGTTTTTGCATTACTGCGTTTCGCCAAATCGACACTTGTTGTCTTCATCGCTCCACCAAGGACTGCCGCAACGGAAAATGCACCCGTATATGAGAATGTATTCAGCACGTTTTTACCCTCGGAATACTTATCGCGAATCGCTTTGCGCATATCACGCTGATCAAGGAAAATACCAGTCATTGCACCTTCATTCAAATTGACTGCGAAATTCATGCCATTTTCTTTGACGATAATCGGGAAATCCCCTTGCTCCCCTTTAACGAAATCATCCTGCTCGATGTATCCGCCTTTCGTGTCAAAACGTTTTTTCTCATAAATCCCTTTATAATCAATGATTTTATCAAATACACTGTAAACATGATGCTTGAGTGAGTAAATTCCTTCACTGTACCAGCTTACTACAAAGTAGCCATCGAAATAATCGATTGTTAATCCACCGATGCCATCGCCTTCTCCATTAAACACGCGGAAAGCTGTCGTATACGCATCTGCAAATAAAGCTTCACGTCTCCCAAGTGCCGCGGCGATTCTTGACTCAAAAAAGTCGAAGTCGATTTCTTCTTCCTCTTTTCTCGTCAGTACCCAGCCGAGACCTTTGTTTTGCAAGCCATAATAGCCTTTCGCAACAAAGCGACGATCTTTATCCACTAATCGAACAATAGTGCCTTCCGTGGTTAGAACATTGGAATTAATAATGGCATCCTTTAAAATTAACGGATAGCCTTTTTTAAAATCGGAAATATTTCTTGCATTTACTTGTAAATCAATTGTTTTTGTCATTATGTCATCCTTACTTGATCGTTTTCTTTATTATCGCACGTTTTAGCAGGAATTGCGACAAACGTAGTATGTCCTTATTTTCCTTATATTCATCTTTCCACCTTTATTGATTGACAGGAAAGCGAAGAAAATAAGCTGAAAAGCATGGAGAAAAATAGTCCAAGCTTCTTTTTTAGGCTACCGTGGATGCTAACTATCATGTATTGAGGAAACTGATATAGAAAATTCGTATACAAAAAGAGAGCATCCCTGCCAGACGGTAGAATTGCTCTCATTTATTGACTTCTTTAGGCGAGCAGCCGAAACGCTAAACTTTTCCACATACTCATACGGATAGGCGGTTGTTCTCGCTGGCCTCTTGCCTGATCCAAATAGGTTTGCAAATCTCCCGCAAAAACAGGCTTTAAACAGGGCAGTTGCGAAAAATGATGGGGCTGTACTAAACTTGGAGCAATGTTGAACATATGCAAGCCACCTTCATTTACGACCATCGCTACAAATTGCGAACAGAAAAATGCATGCTTGCGTTGAATCCCCTTATTCACGGCTACGCCAAACAATCCGATAAAATTATATTTATAAAGTTCTTTATTCTGTTCAATCATTCGGATTTTATCAAGCATCCGCGTGTATTCCTCCGCCGTCACATCACAGCTATAAACTGCACATGTCGCCTGTCGGAATATCCCTTCCGTAGCGCTTTCTTTCACAAAACCACCAACAAAGGGATTATGTCGCTGCTTCCGACCGAAACTATACATCTCATTTAGCTCTTCATCAAATGCGATTGATGTATGATTCAGATCTTTCCGCGTGTACATCCCTATCGCTTTTGACAGCAAAGTCCCCGTATCCGTAAGAACGATATATATTGTTTTTTTCATAACCATCAACCCCTTGCGATCTCTTACTGTTACATCCATTATGTGCCTTCCGATAAGATAACTAAACCGGCTGTGGATGGAAACTGTCTAAGACCCGGGACTTAGATAGCAACGGGTTTTCTGGACAGTTGATAAACTAAACTTCTTTATACTTACTATACGTTTCAAATGGGGTCGGGGTTTCATATTTCCGAGAATATTCGGATGCCGAATAAAAATACAGAGCGAACGGATTGGTTCACTCTGCAGATTAGTACGGCTACAAAAACATCCATTTCCTCAGATGTCTCACTTTAAGGTTTGTGTTCTATAATATGCTCATTATAATTGACTTTAACACAGACTCACCAAGATGCACAGTTATATTTTAGGTTCACTGTATTATTTTCCCTTACCAGAATAATTCCCCATCGCATCCCTCATGAACACCGCAAGCCCCTCTCCAAACTGGTCAATATTCTTCTTAAATCGATCATCGGCGACATACATTTCACCTAGACCTTGGAATGCTTCCAACGAATAGTTTCCTATCTTATTGAGGAAATTAAACCATTCACCAATACCAGCTTGTGCTTCATCAGAGGATGGATCCATATGACGTATTTTCGCTAAACTAACGTAAATGCGGTTCATTTCCTCCCCTAGCTCTGGCCCAAACTGTGCCGCTTTTTTATTCGATTCATCTACCGCCTCCTGGCCCCAGCGTTCTCTTGCTTCCTGTTCATATGGGTTCTCACCGAAGTCAAACCCTTTAAACTTCTCTTCGTTCGTCATTGCTAATTCCCCTCTTCCATGTTGAATTGTTTTCTCAATCGTGTTGATCATACTATCAAGCTGCTTTCGCTTCTCAAGGAGCATTTTACGCTGCATTTCAAAAGCTTCCGCCCGATCAAATGAAGGGCTTGTAAGCAACTTCTTGATTTTCTTCAAAGAGAAACCAAGTTCACGAAAGAACAATATTTGCTGCAACGTCGCCAAATTATCATCGGAATAAAGCCGGTACCCTGCTTCCGTCGTGCGATCTGGCTGTAACAAACCGATGGCATCGTAATGATGAAGTGTGCGCACACTAACACCGGTCAACTGGGCTACTTCTTTTACTTTCATCGCTTCTAGTCTCCCTTCAAAATCAACTATAAAGTATGACGTTACGTTAGAGTCAACACAGATAAGAAAATTCATTCAACCTTTTAACCACAAAAAGAAGATCATTGTATAAGCAAGCTTTTCATCAGACGTAATATGCGCTCCAAAACGAACATGTTCGTGATAGGCGGTGCTTTGAAAAGCAGGTTTCAGCGCATAAGGAAAAATTCCCAAACGATACGACACTGTCATTCTTCCCGTCTCATCCTTTACGTCAATGTCACCCGCCATGCTTTTTGCTTCCAATTCACGCCAAACCGAACCATCTGCTTGATACAAAATACCACGATTTTTGAGGGCAGATTTCGACAGATATTGACTATAAGTGCTCATTAATGTGCTATCCGGTTTCCTCAGAGATAACTCGTATCGCTTCACATTATCTTTGATCGTAAAAGATGCTATTTGTTGTCCACTTCTATCTAAAATTTCGTAGTGTGCAGGAATGATAAAGCCCTTCTCAAACAAGGCAAAAATCGTAAGCCACCTAGATAGCTGCCCTTTAGCTGGTTCAATTGTAAATAACGGATTGCCATCCGAATCGACGTTATACATTTTTGGTAAGAGGGAAGGCACTCGCTGAAAATTTAGTTCATTGAGATCTTCCAAGTTCAACATGCTATCTCTGGCACTGATTGTTCCATGGTTTAATTTTTCATGTGCACTTTTGAAATAAAATCCTGCGCCAATCGAAAGTAATGCGAACAATCCGGCCCCAAACAACGTTTCACCATTTTCAGCAAACCCTTCATATCCGTAAAAGTAATAAATGATTCCGAAGATTGCTGCGCCAATGCCACCTATAAAGCTGACTTTCGACGTTTTCCTATAAATTTCTTTCATTTCCCACGTCACCATCCCTTTCATACATCGTGATTGGTTCGGCTACTGGTTGTCAACTACTATTTAACTATTCTTAGGAATCAAAAAAAGAGATCTCCGGACTATACCGAAATCTCTTCTTTATCAATAAATATATTGCACTATAAATTACTATCTCTTTTGCAGTTACTCAATCGGCATCCAAATCTCAATCATATCCTCCGTTGCTCCTGCAGGATAGACGTATCTTTCAAAGTCATAGCATTCCCGCAGTTGAATACCCTCCATTTTAATGATGTTGTCATATGTTGCAGGAATCCCAGGGATGCCCCCTTCCACCGTAGCAACGATAAATTTCCCTGCTGGGATGATGACCTCTTCCGTATTTGGAAAACTTTCAGCAAGTGACGATTGGATACCGGCAATGTAGTGAATCTCATCGCCTACCATTGATAAGCACACACCAAATGATTCCTCCACGACAACTTCTTTCTCAGCAATTTTTGAATTCAACGTCTCCCATTTACCCGGAATTTCCGAAAGCGGCCCTTTTAATCCATACCCTTTCACTTTGAACTCTTCAACTTCAACAATACGTGTTTGCATTTGAATCTCCTCCTTGTTTAAATAGCTTTCAATCGCTTCCATCGTCTGACGCAAATCGTCCATTTCAAGTTCAATTTGCTGTCTCCTTTTCTGTAACAACGACTCCATTTGCTCGTCTCCTTCAGCGAGAATAGCGGAAAGTGATACCCCGAATTGCCTCAATGTTTTAATCCGTAGCAGTTGTTGCTGTTCAGTTTGTGAATAAAAACGGTAGCCTGTTTCTTGATTAACGAAGGCAGGTTTAATAAGTCCAATCTCTTCGTAATGTTTAATTGCCTTCACCGTAACACCAACAAGGTGAGCCGTTTTTCCGACAGACAGCATGAACATCCCTCCTCTTAACTAACAATAAACCTACCCGTTAGGTGCGAGTCAAATTACAAATAAAAAAGGGACTTTGAACCATGCCTAAATCTCTTCCTATCATTATCTCATCATTCAATCGGTAGCCAAACTTCAATTTCATAACCGCTCGTCCCCTTCGGATGAATGTAGCGCTCAAAACTGAAACATCTTCGTAGTTGAATACCATCCGTTTTCATCAGTGTATTAAACGCAGTTGGTATCGCAGGGACACCACCTTCTACCTTCGCAACGAGGAACTTTCCTGCCGGCACTACAACTTCTTCTGTAACTGGAAACCCTTCGGCAAGATGTGATTTGATACCAGCGATGTAGTGAATTTCTTCGGCTTTCATCGCCAAGCAAAGCCCAAATGATTCTTCCGCTACTATACCTTGCTTATCAATTTCCGCATTCAGTACATCCCATTTACCCGGAATTTCCGATAGCGGTCCTTTTAATCCATACCCTTTCACTTTGAACGCCTCAACTTCAACGATACGTGTTTGCATATGCATCTCCTCCTCTATTCCACTATAAACCTATCGCATAGGGTCGGGTCAATCATTTTATTAAACATTCAGATATATGAAACGAAACGAGTGTATTTTAATTGACCCGTTAAAAATTGATAAACGAATTGAAGCATTAGAAGAAAAAATTGCAAGTTTCAAAGCAGAAGTAGACGTAGTCCTTTCTGAATCTATTGCACTCACGAAAATTACCGTTTAACTTTAGTAAGCCGGTAAGTTGTCCCCCCCTATCTTTGCATGAGTATTCGAAAACGATTTCCACAAGACCCTTCTTTTGTTGGCATTTCTTAGGTTTAGCAAGTAGAGCCAATACAAACCTAACTTACAATCGAACATGATGTAGCAATATAATAAAAGCTCAAGGCTTAAATCTTAAAGCTGTAAAACTTACGCATTAAAGCTCTTTACTGTTTAAAGATCAACGTTTAGCGCTTAAACCCCTTTTAAATCTTGGGCTAACAGTTACGGGATTCTTGTGTTCGCCCTTCGTTATCTGCCAAGTTGAATATATCGTGTAATTAGAATCGGCAAGAGAAATGAGTATTTCTCTTGCCGATTTTTTCTTTGGATTACAGTTTCACTCGTGACTCCAAGATATTAATTCACTGGGTGACAAGTGCCGAAACAGTCATGGTATTTCAAACAAACACGATTGTTTGAACTTTCACGATTGAAGTGGTGACTGTCACCACGACAATTCTATCCTTCTTTACAACAGTCCTTTAAGCTGTTTCTTTTTCAGGAAACTAAGCTTCGTCTCGGATAAAACAATTGCTCCGAGAATAAGTATTGCACCAATTCCCATTTTGACCGTCATCACTTCACTTAAAATTGCAACAGAAAATGCCATGCCCCAAAATGATTCAGTAGATAAAATGATTGCAGCTTTTGTTTCTGTTATGTACTTTTGAGCAACTGTTTGTAAAAGAAATGCGATTGTTGTCGAAAAAACTGCCAGGTAGAGGAGTGGAATCACCCCTTCTGTTTGCGTAGAAAAAGTTGTTTCGCCTTTACATACTACAACTACAAATCCGACGACTGCCGCTGCCATCATTTGAATAATTGTTAGCTGAATAGGGTCCTCATCTTTTACAAATTTAGATGTATAGAAGATATGGAACGCGAATGCAAATGCGCAGCATAACGTCAGTAAGTCCCCTATATTGATTTCGGAAGAGAATTTAAGGGATAGTACCGCTACTCCGATCATGGCCATAAATGCCCCGCCGAGTTCAAAAATATCAATTTTCTTTTTATAGATGATGAGCCCTATAAAAGGAACAATAACCACATTGATAGCAGTTAAGAATGCATTCTTTGAAGGTGTCGTATATTGTAAACCTACTGTTTGAAGCGCAAAGGCGATATAGAGAAAAATTCCCAATACCGACCCTTTTATAAGTGTACTTTTCTTTATCGTTTTCAGCCGTTTATTAAATACGATTCCTAATATAAGTACTCCAATTAAAAAGCGCCCCGCCAGAATTTGATACGGTGTGTAGTATTCCAAGGCTACGGCACTGCCCACAAACCCGCTCCCCCATATAATTGCTGTAATGATAAGTCCTATTTCTCCGATGTATTTCCGCATATGAGCCACCGCCGTTTTTTATATCAAGTGTACCAAATCAGATTGACGAATGGAGTCTGTTGTTAGATAAATCTTTCAATAATATTCTTGAGTTTACCACTAGTGCTTAAATGCACATTTTCGCCCGCCCATAATGACATGAAGTCAGTATTCCCTTGCTTTGCCGCCTCTTTGCGAATCTCTTTTGTTAAATCATTCTGAAATGGGTACGGCGCAAGCGGTAATTCCGATAGCTCATGAATAAATCGATTACGAATCCCGCGTGCCATTTTGCCCGAGAAGGACTTTGTTAACACGGTGCACCCTTTTTCCGCCTCCAAAACTGCCTGCTTATAAAGTGGATGCGCACCACTTTCATCGGACGCCAGAAGTACAGTTCCGATTTGGATAGCTTGTGCCCCGGCAGCTAACATATCTGCCATCGTTTCCTTATTCGCAATTCCACCCGCTGCAATAACAGGAAGTCGAACGGATGCGATTATTTCCGGTAGTAATTCATTCAATGGAATCAATGTTAATTCGCCTGAAAAAGAACCACGATGCCCTCCCGCTTCACTGCCTTGTACGACAACTGCGTCCATTCCGACAAGCTCCGCCAGTTCTGCCTCTTCTACTGAAGTTGCTGTCCCTACTAGGAAGACATCATTTCCCTTCAATAATTGCACAGTTTTTTCGTCTGGCAGTCCAAAAGTGAACGAACAAATTTTTACATCTTCTTCTAGTAATACTTGAACTTGCCCTTCAAATTCCGATTTTGAGAAGTCTGTATTCCACTGAGGAATCCCGAGTGCCTTACCTATCGGTTGGAGTGCTTCATATGCCTCCTGTAATTGCTCCTGACTCGGATTCACCTTTTCCGGAACAAACAAATTCACTGTAAACGGCTTCTTTGTATGACTTTTCACTTCACGAATGAAATTCCGCGTCTCGTCGGCCGATAGATACCCAGCCCCAATTGAACCGAGAATCCCCGCCTCTGCAGATGCTGCTACAAACTCCGGTGTCGTCACACCCGCCATTGGAGCTTGGATAATTGGATGTTCAATTCCTAACATTGCGGTCAAATTCATTCAACTTCCTCCAATCCACTACGTTCATCAAAAGTACCACTAGTACCCCATTATATAGAAAAAAGGTAGCTAGGCTAGCTACCTTTCACTTTACTTATTGAATACTGAGAATTAAAGCTAAATAACTTGAAAAGACGAAAAGAATGCTCAAGATGAACGTTACAATCACCGGTGCTTTCTTAATAAATGAGTACACAGTTAAAACGACAAAAAGAAGCGCTAACAATAAAAGAGAGAGTCCTGTGGCATTTGCTATAAGTTCTACATTCATTCCTTGCTGAAACTGACCTTGATAAAAGAAACTGAATAGCTTGGAAGGTCCTTCATTTTTCAATATGTTTACGCTTGGCGGTGATTGTTGACCTAATGCAGCCGTTATTGAAAAAACAACTAGGATCAGTATGCTTTCCACTCTTGTCCACGGTATTGGATTGAAGTCATGATCCTTAAGTAACTTCTTTTTAATTAGTACGCTGTTGATCCCTGCATATACAAGTAACGGAATAATCGTTAAATGTTTTAGTAACAATAATTGACCATACGGAAGCATCCATGCATTGGTATATTCATTAAATTCCACGACGAATGTCATTAAAAAAAGCCCTGACACGATAGTGATGCTAAAGCAAATAATGGCAACGGGCGAGAACCATTTCAAGAAATTCAACCAGTTTGAATGATTTTTTGAAAACCAGCTAACCACAAGCAGGATTCCTACCCAAATACTCACTGCTGTAAAATGGCTTGTATGCGTTATGAATCCTTTGACATGATCTAGGGAACTAGCGTGACTAGCCCAACCAATTCCCATGATTAACATGACAACAAAAAGGATTCCTATATAGGAGTAGATAGGTTTGTTTCGATCATCAAACCAAACGATAAAAATAAACAAGACGTTGACAACAAGAAAAGTGAAAATCCATGCTTTGCCCACTTCAAAAGTAAGAAGAACTGTTTGGAACGATTCAGAAAGTCCCATATTCTCGTATAAATACAGCATTAACACTAGAACAGGCGCAAATGAAAAAACTGCTATACCGATTGTAGCTATAATTTGTACACTTCTTGGTATTTTTACTTGCGGTCGAAAAGAACGCGGTACTAAAGCGATAAGAAAACTACCTATAAGAAGCGATACGCAAAGATATAAAAGTATTTCACTAACAATTACCATAAACATTTACTATTTTTTTCTCCTTAACCCGACGAAAATCCCCACAATGATTGCAATTAAGACAATCACAATTACAGGAATGAGATAAGAAGGTAACTGACTTTGATCATTTGTTTTAGTATCTTCGACATTTTCTAGTATTGTTTCATTTTGATTTACATCCTGTGAATTGGCTTCATCTTCAGTTTCAATTGGTGTTTCAGATACAGGAACATCTACAGTGAAAGAAAATTCTCCTGCAATCGGATGACCATCTGCTCCAATAATATTCCAAACTACAGTATAGTCACCATTTTCTAAGGCATTTGTAAACGTCCCTGTCATTTGCGTATCTTCTATGGAAATCTCTTCAACTGGAATAGATTGACCATTTGAACTGCTTACTTCTAACGTTCCACCTTGTTCGATTTTTCCTTCGTAGGTTAAGGCTATTTCGCGCATTTCTTCTGTAACAACTTCTCCGTCTTCCGGGGAAGACGTTTCTAACCCTGTATGTGCCAGAGCGCTGGTAGTAAAAACAAACATGAAGACAAATGTAATTAGTAATAATTTTTTCACTGTAATACCTCCTAATTTAATTGCTGATTGAAACTACGAACTTAAAAACTTGAACATAATCTAATCAATTTTAGTGTAGCTTTTCGTTGTGAAAGATTCGTGAAGTGTTTTTATTCCTTATACTATTACGAGTAAAGCAATCCTGTTTTCAGCCTATCGGTTTGTAACATACCCCGTCTTCTCGATGATTGCCTGTCCTTGGTCAGACAAAATCCAATCGATGAATTCCTCGATATGCGGATTATCACTCCCGGCAGTCACGGCATAAATATCAGCCGTAAGAGGATAATCTTCAGACTGGATCGTTTCTGATGACGGTTCAATTCCTTCAAT
>DYWT01000246.1 GCA_020742515.1 Sporosarcina psychrophila | reverse complement strand
CAACCCAACCGCTCATATTCCCACGCACACCGCTCATACCCCAGCCCAACCGCTCGTATCCCCGCGCGAACCGCTCATACCCGCCGCCCAACCGCTCATAACCCCGTGCACACCGACAATAACCCCACTCCAACCGACCATATTCTCACCCCAACCCATCAAATCTACAATTTTTTTCAGCGAGTGTGTAAAACGTTTGGAAAACGTACATACTTTTATCAGAAGTGGGCAATGTCGAAACGTAAGAACTTTGCGCTGACTATGACTAGTTTTGTCAGGTGAAAGGATTTCGTCCTTCCGATGTGGAATAATTCGCAAGTAAGGAGGGGGTTCAGCATGGCTGACATCGAAATTATTGACAATGGGATTTTAATTGCAACACTGCATGGGGAATTGGACAATCATGAGGCAAATCGAATCCGGTCCCACATCTCTTCATCTATTTACAGC
This sequence comes from Sporosarcina psychrophila, assembly GCA_020742515.1. Classification (GTDB taxonomy): domain Bacteria; phylum Bacillota; class Bacilli; order Bacillales_A; family Planococcaceae; genus Sporosarcina; species Sporosarcina psychrophila_B. The sequence continues at coordinate 5,381 of DYWT01000246.1, read as the reverse complement.
GGACAAGTTCGGGCAATTATTTGGAATTTGTCGGGGCTTGGATTCATGGATAGCGCAGGAATCGGGCTGATTCTTGGAAGGATGCGTGATTTAGCGCCTTTGGAAGGGGAAACGCTTATTTTGAATCCGTCCACGACAATGGAGAAGATATTCACTTTTTCCGGTCTTGGACCAAATATAAGGCATTGCACGGTCGATATTGCGATCGGGGAAATAGGAGGGGTTTTACATGAACAATGAAATGACGTTATCATTCGTCGCAATTGAGGAAAACGAAGCACTGGCAAGGATGGCAATGACCTGTTTCATAACGCCGCTTGACCCGACTATTGAAGAAATTTCAGAGTTTAAGACAATTGTGTCGGAAGCTGTGACGAATGCGATCATTCATGGCTACGAATGCGATGGGAAAAGTATTGTCACCGTCCATGCTGTAATTGAAGAAAGTAAAGTTACAATGACGGTTCGCGATGAAGGCATGGGTATTTTTGATGTAGAACAGGCGATGGAACCGATGTTTACCACGAGACCATTCATGGAACGATCGGGTATGGGATTTACGATAATGGAAAGTTTCGCCGACAGTGTTTCTGTCGAATCTGTATTAGGAAGTGGAACAGCCGTAAAGTTCGAGAAAACGTTTTCTCCGATCCCGGAAGCAAGCAGAATGAGGTGACCCATGGACGCATCCGTTGAAGTGAAACCCGCATTGTTGACCCAGGAAAAGATGAGGGAACTCATAAAAATTTCACAGGAAGGTGATAAAGAAGCGAGAAGAATGATGGTGGAAGGGAATACACGGCTAGTCTGGTCCATCGTCCAGCGGTTTTCTTCTCGCGGGGCAGATCCCGAGGATTTGTTCCAAATTGGTTGTATTGGTCTTATGAAATCGATCGATAAATTTGATTTATCGTATGAAGTGAAGTTTTCTACCTATGCGGTTCCTATGATTGTCGGAGAAATCCAGCGTTTTCTCAGAGATGATGGAATGGTGAAAGTGAGCCGGTCCATTCGCGAACTAAGTTTCAAAATCCGCCATGCAACCGACGATTATATTAAATTGCATGGTAAATCGCCATCGATATCAGAGGTCGCTGCAGTCCTAGAAGTCACCGTTGATGATATTGTCCTGGCGTCTGACGCTTTACGTGACCCTGCATCACTTCATGAACAGTTATATGAAAGTGAAGGGGATAGCTTAACGCTGATGGATCAATTGCGAGATGATAGATCCGAAAGAGTGTTCGACCATATTCCGCTTCGTGATGTAATTTCCAAACTGAATAAAAGGGATCAAACAATTATTTATATGCGTTACTATTTGGACTGTACGCAAAGTGATATTGCTGAACGGATTGGCATATCACAGGTACAAGTGTCGCGGCTTGAAAAGAAAATATTAGCCCAATTGAAATCCTGGATGGGCGTTGACGCGGAAGAGATTATGCTAAAAGTGAGGACGGATTAAACCAATGGAAAAGCTATTCCAATCGATGAATGAAGGGGAAGAGTGGTTCTATACCCGTTTCGGTAAGGACAAAACTTTCGATGCTACTGTCAGGTCATTGCATCTTTGGGATATGCCTGCCCTGTTGCTTTATATTAACGGACTTATTGACAGTGATTCTATTACAACTTTATTAACGGAAATGCAAGGGAGAAATGAAAGTGCGGAAGAGCTAAGTGATGGGGGGGAAAGGTTCCTCTCCTTTTTCCCGTATCATGCTGTTTCAAATGTAAAAGACGCCGACGAATTACTTACCGCAATATTAAGCGGACAAGCGGCATTCATCACGCCTGAGGGCTACGTGTTTACAATTGATATCCGCAATTACCCGGGAAGACAACCTGAAGAACCAGATAATGAAAAAGTCGTCAGGGGTTCAAGGGATGGATTTACGGAAAACCTTATCACAAATAGTGCACTTGTAAGAAGACGGCTTCGCACAGAAGATTTACGATTCGAAATGCATAAGGTATCGATGAATGGAAAAACAGATGTAGCGATTACCTATATGCAAGGGGCAGCTAGTGAAGAGCATCTTTCTTATATTCGAGAGAGATTGGATAGCATCCACCACGATGGTCTGACAATGACGGATAAATCGCTAGAAGAATTTTTGTTTAAACAGCGTTTTCATCCAATGCCGTTCGTTCGATTCACAGAGCGTCCTGATATATGTGCAGCACATTTGCTGGAAGGGCATGTCGCCATCATCGTCGATACATCCCCCTCGGTAATCTTAGTACCGGCTCCGTTATTTCATCACCTTCAACATGCAGAAGAATTTCGACAGGCCCCGCTCAGTGGAACAATCATTAGATTGATGCGTCTATTTGCAGCAGTCATGAGTCTTGTTCTTTTACCTTTTTGGTACTTACTCGCGACACATCAGCACTATTTACCGGACTTTCTCAGTTATATCGGACCAAATGATATCGGAGAAATACCGTTACTCATTCAGCTTCTGATTGCAGATGGCGGAATAGAAGTGCTGCGTATGGCGGCTATTCATACGCCAACCCCAATGTCGACCGCTATGGGACTCGTTGCAGCCATCGTCATTGGGCAAGTAGCAATCGACGTAGGGCTTTTCACCCCGGAAGTCGTCTTGTATGTAGCGGTAAGCGCTATTTTCACCTTCTCTATTCCTTCGTATGAATTAAGCCTTACGACGAAGATTTTCAGGGTTTGCATTTTGTTATCAACAGCCCTTTTAGGAGCACCAGGTTTTTTCTTGTCAGTAGCAGTGCTTTTCTACTATTTATGTGCTTTAAAGCCAATGGGAGTACCCTATCTATGGCCTGCTGTCCCGTTTTTTCCAAAAGCTATGCTGCGTGTTATTATCAGGTTTCCGATGACTGCCGATGAACCTCGGCCGTTCATAACGGACTCGCCTAACCGTGACCGTACTTCCTAGATCATTGCCTCTACCCTTCCTTATATGATAAAGTTTTAGTTATCTGATTCGGGAGGGGAAGGCGAATGCATTTATATGGAACACAATCAGTCAACGACAAGGGGCATTTGACAATTGGCGGCGTTGATACGGTTAATCTTGCACATACTTATGGAACCCCGCTTATCGTTTATGATATTGCCTTGTTTCGTGAACGGGCGGACGCCTTTAAGAAAACATTCGAAAATGTTGGGATTCGTGCACAAGTCGCTTATGCGAGTAAAGCATTCTCGTCCATTGCTATTTACGAAGTTGCAGAACAACAAGGTCTTTCTCTTGATGTCGTTTCTGGAGGGGAATTGTTTACAGCCGTCTCTGCGGGTTTCCCGCGACATCGCATTCATTTTCACGGCAACAATAAAAGCTTCACCGAATTACAATATGCTTTCGATGAAAAAATAGGCTGTATCGTTATCGATAATTTTTCCGAAATCGCATTGGTGAAGGAAATCGCAGAATCTCGAAAAGAATCCATGAATGTGCTTATCCGGGTGACACCGGGAGTGGAAGCATCAACACATGATTACATCACGACAGGTCAGGAAGACTCAAAGTTCGGATTCGATTTGAAAAATGGCCAGACGGATGAAGCCTTTCTTCAATTGTATGATCATCCTTATATCAAATTACTAGGCATGCATTGTCATATTGGTTCCCAAATATTCGAAACAGATGCATTCCGTTTAGCGGCAGAAGCACTTATGTCCAGAATGATATCTTGGCGCGAGGACTATGGGTTTATTTGCCCCGTTCTGAACTTGGGCGGAGGGTTTGGCATTCGTTATACGGAGGAAGACAAACCACTGGATCCATCTGCTTATATTGAAGAGATGGCGACAGTTGTTCTGTCGATGACCCGCAAACATAATTATCCGGTTCCAGAAATTTGGATTGAGCCAGGCAGGTCGCTCGTTGGAGATGCAGGGACGACGCTATATACTGCAGGAAGTTCAAAAAAAGTACCGGGTGTTCGTACATATATTGCGGTTGATGGTGGAATGTCGGATAATATTCGCCCGGCGTTATACGGTGCGAAATATACGGCAGTTTCAGCAAACCGTATGGACGAGCCTCACGACAACGTGGTTACAATAGCCGGGAAATGTTGTGAGTCGGGGGATAAGCTAATTGAAGAGGCTTATCTTGCACATCCAACTGAAGGCGATATCATTGCTGTTTTCTGTACCGGTGCTTACGGCTATTCAATGGCCAGCAATTACAACCGACTTCCGAAACCAGCAGTTGTGTTCTGTGAAAATGGAGAACATCAGCTTGTCGTCCGTAGGGAGTCCTACGAAGACGTTGTGAGACTTGATATCCCATTGCAACTTGTGAGACGGGAGGAGAGGATTTGAGAAAGCGTAACATCCTCCTGTTTATCTTTATAGTAGTTGCAGCTATTATGTGGGGAGCGGTATACTGGAAGTTCATCATGCCAATTATCGATCCAAGATAATGGCACTGTCATACTTAGAAAATGTGTTAGCCCTACTATGGTGGACAAAGGATTTTCAGAAAAGAAGGGATTCAATTGATACTTTTACGTTATAAGAAAACCTATGAAAAAATTGCGATGGGCCTGCTTTCATACATGCCTGGCGACAAAACTGTGAAGAAATTGCAGGAAACAATTTACCAATACGAAACAGATGATAGTTGGCAGTTATATCTTGTGAAAAAGGATGAGGATTTCATCGGTCTGATTGGCATTGAATTAGGCGAAGACGTCTATACATTACAGCATCTTTCCGTCAATCCATCCTTCCGCGGGGAAGGGATTGGTAAGGAAATGGTGATGAAATTGCAAGCACTCTTCCCTGATAAAATATGCATTGGAACCGAAGAAACCGATTTATTCATACAGAAGTGTAAGCCCAAAGAAGAAGGTTCAGACAATTAACGTCTGCCCTTCTTCTTTTCTTCGCGTTCCCGAAGAATATCAGTGCGGTCTCTGAGCATATGTTTATGAATGACAGCATCACTGCCGAATGGAAGAAGTGTCATAGATTGTTCCAACTTACTAGCCAGGTCAGTAATGTTAGCTGATAGGATAGTGATGGGGAACGATTCGAATGGCAGATCTTGCTCCAAACGGTTGACTGCTTTTGTAACATCGTAAACTAATTGGTCAAAATCAATTTCTTCCGTGTATTTAGGGTAGTTAGCAAGGAAAGTCGGAAACTTTGTCATTGCTTTGTTAAGTGTACGGGATGCTCCTGGTTTATTGCCTCTACGCCAATGATACATTCCTGTCGCAAGGAGGATATAGGCTGTCAACGGGTGATCTTTATCGCTGTCAGGAATAGACTTCCAGTATTCCTCCAGTACTTCGTGGCATTCAAAATAATCTTGATTCCTATTGAAATAAACAATAAAATTTACGAACAGCGGATGATGATACGGATGCATGTAATCAGTCCT
>DYWT01000245.1 GCA_020742515.1 Sporosarcina psychrophila | reverse complement strand
CCGAGAATCGACGGAACTAAAAAATAGAACCATGTGGATAACGCGAACTTTTTCATTTTATCTTCCCCTTTTTATAACAGTATAACATGTATACAGTGAATAATTATACATATTATATTGTTTTATCCCTTTATAAATAAAGTATATACTATTATAACTTTTCAGTCTATTGTTTTTTGAATACCTTATAGCTATCAGTGCTAACGGATTTAAATCAGGGGAAGTTATAATTAGTTCAGTAAATAAACGCTCTAAAAAGGGACTAAAATCAATACGATTTGTAGTCCCTTTTTATAAATGATTTATTGAGTTGTGCCATTTAGACAGCAAATTTATAATGCAGTCTTTTTACTCAAAATCCCGATCCCACTTATACGTATAAAAACGCTCGTAATTTAGCCATTTAAGCGCTTCAGGATCTTTCGCTGCCCACTTTACTTCCATATCTTTCATCATCCAAACGGTCTGAGACGCGTGAGCATTGAGCGTTGCAATTTTTTTATCGGCATTAGCTGTAATATCGTGAATAACATCGGGCTCACCAAGGACTTCAGCTGTATTATTCGCGAAGGCGAGTGTGTAAAGCGCCGGGCGTTCTGTATCCGGCATTCTTCGGATTGCACGCACAACTGCACGTGCAGTAGCATCGTGGTCAGGATGGACAGCAAGACCTGGATAGAATGAGATGACAAGTGAAGGATTCGTTTCTTCGATTAAATCTGAAACGAGTTTCACCATTTTTTCATCATCTTCGAATTCGACTGTTTTATCCCTGAATCCCATCATGCGCAAATCATCGATCCCCATTGCAGCACACGCTTTTTGAAGTTCTTCTTTTCGTATTTGAGGCAATGTCTCGCGATTCGCGAATGGCGGATTGCCTAAGTTTCGTCCCATTTCACCCAATGTTAAACAGGCGTATGTGACCGGTACGCCCATATCCCGGTAAGAAGAAATAGTGCCCGAGACGCCGAATGCTTCATCATCAGGGTGAGGGAATATGACAAGTACGTGACGTTCTTTCTTAATCATAAAAAAATAGCCTCCTTAATTAATATGTGAACGGTGTCTCGCTGATTTCAAGCGCGACTGCAAGTTTACCTTCTGCATCGAGTCCTGCCATAAGCAGACGCCCGTGTTCATCGAGTTTATAATGTGTGATACCCTGCGCGTAAATCCAACCGGATGGAAGTTTCAGACCGATACGGTGAGGCGAGTCGCCGGCTACTTTTCCAAGTTCGAATTTGATGACGATATTGCGGATGAATGCACCCGCGTTAAATACATTTTCATTGAAATGAGCGGCATAGGAACCGTTCGTCGTTTCGAGATGGATGTACACGTCTTTGTTCGCGAAAGAAGTTATGAGTTCTTGTAAATGATCTGGTTTTACTAATTCCATGAATAGCCCTCCTTAAAACTGTAACAATGCTTCTCTTCAGTATATAGAAAAGGACTGTTGAATGCGATTTGTCTGTTTCAATAAGAAATGCGCAAGCGCCTTGGTAGAGGCGACAGGCATATGGCAGACCGGCGAAGCGGCGTCCTTTGCCGAGTAGCTGGGCTGACTTATGACCCGAGCCTCTAGGCGCCGGAGCTAGACAGTAAGAAATGCGCAAGCGCCTGAAGTCTGTGCAACGTAAAAACGGCCTGGAAATGATCTTCCGGCCGTTGCATGTATTGATTAAATTTCAGTTGTTGTAATTTCAGGTGCACCGAAACGACTTTTAGCTCCATGCATAACAGGTCCAACATATTCGTTCAGTTTCCAGCCGTTTGCAATTGCAGCTGAAACGAACTTTTTAGCTTCCAAAACGGATTCTTTCACGTCTAGGCCATTTGCGAGGTTCGCTGTAATTGCTGCAGCAAACGTACAGCCTGCACCGTGATTGTAAGTTGTATCTGTTTTCTCCGTTTTAAGAAGGGTGAACGTAGTACCATCATAGAACAAATCCACTGCTTTATCGTGTTCAAGCTGTTTGCCGCCTTTGATGACAACATTGCGAGCGCCAAGAGAATGGATTTTTTCTGCGGCCGCTTTCATATCATCAATGGTTTTCGGTGTTTTCATACCGGCAAGCTGCCCTGCTTCAAACAAGTTCGGTGTGACGATTTCCGCTTTTGGAAGAAGAAATTCAATCATGGCGTCGACTGTGCCGGGGTTCAACACTTCATCTTCACCTTTACAAACCATAACAGGGTCAATGACTACGTGACTTAGCCCTGATTCGTAAATCGCGTTGCCAGCGATTTTGATAATTTCTTCTGTGCTGAGCATGCCCGTCTTAATCGCATCGATTCCTGTTGAAAGTGCAGTTTTGATTTGTGCTTTTAAGACATCGACCGGCAAGGAGTAAACGCCGTGTGACCAATTATTATCCGGATCCATCGTCACGATGACTGTAATTGCCGTCATGCCGTATGTGCCGTGCTCTTGGAATGTTTTTAAGTCCGCCGCAATACCCGCGCCGCCTGATGTATCGGATCCTGCGATAGTTAAAGTCTTTTTAAGCGTCATAATGGGTAGCTCTCCTTTTTTTGAATAAATTCTAACCTAATCTTATCAAAAAAATCGGAAATTACAATTGTCCGATGTTATCGGCTTTCATTATTTTATAAATGGAGTATACGAGTAGGGCCACAATACCAAAAACCACAGTAGCACCTATAAAATACTTATTTAGGATAAGTCCTATGGCAAGTGAGAACATGATGATAATTCCGCACCCGCTGAGGATTAGAAAAACGATGAGTCCTGCATTTTTAGAGCGTTCTGGCATAAGGTTACCATGTTTTGCGGCTTCAGAAACTTTTTTCATCTTCTCCCGTAATTGCATATCAGCCATGTCGCATTCCCCCTCAGACAATCCTACCATGTCTTTCTAGTTGTTTGAACCGCCAATTTCCTATAATGTAAACGTATAAGAGTATGTCGGATAAAGAGGAAAAGAGGGATGAAATGGCGGAGGAAAAGAAAATAGATGAAATCGAACGGTTGCTGAAAGAATTGAAAGCTTCTGAAGAGGAAACTGCGGTGACTATGGAAGAAGTAGAAGACCGTCCATCCGGATTTTGGCGTGTCGGGAAAGCCTTTTTTTCAGTCTGGAAAAAGCCTTTCATTGCAATTGCACTTCTTATCTTGCTGCTGATAGTTGCCTTGCCTTTTTTGACGTTCTTCATATTGAAACAAGGGAGCACGTTTACAGAACAGAAAGGCGCATTCCTTGAACAAATTCAAGATTTGAACGAACTTGCAACAGCCGAAGCGTATACGAAAGTTATTATTGAACGACAAGATAATACATTGTTTGGACAAAGTATAGGACTCAATTTGCCGGGAACGAAACGACAGTTATTAGTCGTCATTCCTGGATCAGTGAAAGCAGGCGTCGACATGTCAGGCCTGACAGAAAGTGATGTTTCCGTCGATGAAGTGAAGAAAACGGCAAAACTTACCTTGCCGCCAGCTACTTTTTTAGGTGGAGCAGAAATCTTTTTCGATAAAGTGGAAGTGTATTCATACGAAGGTGTATTCCGAGAAAAGGCGAATATTGAAGAGGCCTATGAACTTGCTGCAGAAGCAAAAGAGCTTATATTGGAAGAAACTGCTGGACAAGGTGTCTTGAAAATGGCGCAACAAAATGCAGAGAAGACGCTGCGTGAAATGTTTTCATTCGCGGGCTATGATGTGACAATTGAATTCAAGGAGTGAGGAATTGTGCATAACAAGCTTTTTAAAAATGATTGGGATGACGTCCTGAATGATGAATTTGAGAAACCCTATTATAGTAAGCTACGTGAATTCCTGAAAATAGAATATGCAGAGGAAACGATTTATCCGCAGATGGAAGATTTATGGACTGCGTTCAAATTGACACCTTTCAATGATGTGAAGGTCGTCATTTTAGGACAGGACCCTTATCACGGACCGGGACAGGCACATGGATTAAGTTTTTCAGTGAAGCCCGGTGTCAAGATACCGCCGAGTCTGCGCAACATGTTTAAGGAGCTTTCTTCTGATGTCGGCTGTCCACTTCCTGAAAACGGAACACTGACGGGATGGGCAGAGCAGGGTGTCCTGATGCTGAATACGGTGCTTACCGTAAGGCAAGGGCGGGCTCATTCACACCGCAAGCAAGGTTGGGAGACATTCACGGACGAAGTGATCCGGCAATTGTCGGATAGAGAGAAACCGATTGTCTTCGTCTTATGGGGACGTCCGGCTCAGGAAAAAAAGAAACTGATCAATACATCACGTCATGCAATCATCGAATCGGTTCATCCAAGCCCGCTGAGTGCAAGTCGCGGTTTTATCGGCAGCCGTCCGTATACGAAGACGAATCAGCTACTCAAGTCGTGGGATGAACCACCGATTGACTGGTGTCGAACAGGCGGGGTACTTTAACTAGCGCGGCCGCCGTGCTAAAGTTGGATGAAAAGAGGTTGATCGCAAGTGGCAGTAAATTGTTTTCAATGCCAATATTTCTTCATAACGTGGGAGCAACGGAATCCGCGTGGATGTAAAGCATATGGATTTAAGACACGGGAGATGCCTTCGGTCGTTGTCAAAAGATCGTCCGGCATGGACTGTTTGCAATTTGAACAGAAGAAAGGGGATACTAAACAGTGATTCCATACGACCGGCTTATCTCAGAAATGGAGCGGCAATTGAGTGTTGCAAGACGCACGAATGACGAGTATGCAATGCGTGAAGCGTTATCCGCTGTCAGATCGCTTTGTGAAGTAGCACTTGGCGGAGTGGGTAAACGTGAAGAGAAGCTTGTCCCTAAAATGCTTTCAACCCCAAGCGCTGTTCAATCAATTACCTCGTTAGAAGGCAAACCGCTTGAAGAAGAGGATGCAAACGGTGGCTCAATATTTGACTTTTGAAATAAGGGTGTCGAGTATTCACAAAATTTATCTACCATAAATTACGTGAGTGTGTTGGCATCCGTAAAGGAAGCAGGAAACAATATGCCATTTTTCATTATCGCAGGGGCTGTCAACGCTGCAATCGCTGTTGCGTTCGGTGCTTTTGGAGCACACGCCTTAAAAGAGAAATTGTCCGAACACTATTTAGCAATCTGGGAAACTGCTGTACAGTACCAAATGTTCCACGCACTTGCATTGATTGTAGTCGGCATTCTTATGAGTCCATCACTCTTCGGATCGGTCACACAGTTGAGCTGGGCGGGGTACTTGATTCTAGTCGGTATTATTTTCTTCTCGGGTAGCTTATATGTACTGAGCTTGTCGGGAATCGGTATACTTGGCGCTATTACGCCAATCGGCGGTGTTGCATTCATCGCAGGGTGGATCATGCTTATTGTCGCGGCAGTTAAATTTTCAAACTGAAACAGGAGTCCGTTCTCCTGTTTTTTTGTTGTAAAAAATGTCGGAAAATTGTCAATCGAATCAGATAATTGAGTGAGATTGCAATGCTATAATGAAAAGAAAAAGAGGTGCTTTTATGGTTTTTACTAAGCAGAATTCAAAATCACCATTACTGATGATGGTCCTCGTACTTGTTTTTACGTCAAATCTTGCTCTCTATCGTTTGCCGATCCCGATTTTGCCGGCACCTGCAGATGCGACGTGGGTTATTGTTGGGTCACTTATAGACTTTTCGATAGTCGCTCCATTTCTCATTCTTGCAATGACGCGCAAAAAAGGATTCACCGTGAAAAGGTTTGTAACATTCATGATGCTCGGCATAATTGTAGCAAGAATTATTATTCCAACAGCTTACTTTGAACCATTCAAATTCATCCCTTACATCGCAATCGCAATTGAAGGTATTATACTTCTCGCGGAAATAAGCCTCCTCTTTATTCTTTTAAAACATACCCCCCGAATCATTCGGGATATAAAAGTCAGTGGAGAAGGTCCATTATTCACATTTACAACGTTAGTTGAGAAGCAAATTGGTAAGCATCCACTCATCAAAATAATTAGCGCTGAAACACTTATGTTTTATTACGCATTCGGTACATGGAAGAAACGTCCGATTACGGCGGAGAACCATTTTTCGATTCATAAGAAAACAAGTTTTATTGCCTTCTATGTCATGATGATTCATGCGATTGTCATTGAAACTATAGGTATCCACTGGTGGCTCCACGACAAGTCGATGATACTTTCAATCGTTCTTCTCATTTTGAATATCTATTCAGTCGTTTTCTTTATTGGGGATATTCAAGCAGTTCGACTCAATTCACTTGTTGTCGATGAAAAACAAATCCGTGTCGCCCTCGGATTAGGAAAACGGATGGTCATTCCATTTGATGAAATTAAACATGTGGCATGGGGAAATGACGCCGCCAATGAAAATCTGAAGGCAAAAGATACAATTGATTTTATAGCACGGGATTTTGAAGAAGTGCAGCCGCAATGTGTCATCACATTTAAGCGGACACTAAGCGCCACACTCTTTTTGGGATTCGAAAAAGAATTTTCGAAAGCAGCGATACGGGTGGATGATCCAATTCAGTTCCGGAGTTATATTGATGCCCGTTTAAATTAATTTAACAAAAAATCTTCCGCAAAGCCCCGAATAAGGCAGACGGAAGATTTTTTTTGGCTTAGAAAATGATGAAATCCCATACTGTGAATCAGTTAGGACAGATAGATTTCATGTCTAACCTCTAATGACCTTGTTCATTTCAAGGTTGCTGCGGGAAATACTTCACTTCATTATCAAATTCGGCATAATCGAAATAAATCATCGGGAATAGAAAACGATGTCCTGTAGACGAATCGCTTAAAATGACATGGTCACGGCCGGCAGCCTCTACAGTACCACGCACGCTTTTCGTATTTTTTCCGTTATCCAGTGCATGCTCGAATGAAAAATGGAAGGTTCCGGGTTCACCTCTGTTCAATCGTAAAATGTTTTCGATGTATGACTCCTCGCGACGAGGCGGTCCGGGTTGCCTTCCTCCAGCTGGAAGCGTTACTTGCGGCGGTGTGACATGCTGATTTTGATAGGGCTGATTCCAATAGTATTGGACCATTTCTTCATCCTTTCTTCTTTTGAGTTACACGTTCGGGCAGTCTTGAACCGTTGGGGAATAGAAACAGTGTGACTTGAATCTGCCGGTGTTCCATTGGTTATACCACTGGGCTGGGCAATCCCCGGCCGGCATGAAAAACCATAAGGAGCGTTCACCCGGAGTGAAACGTTCGCCATTTACAACACGCCTCGCCAATTTACGGTCCAGCTCTCGGGCACGTTGATAAAAATAACCTTTTGTTGTCGCTTCGAAGCCTCCCGGGCTCTGGAAAACCATATCCTGCAAAGTTCGTATATCATTAAAATCCAGACAACCCGAACGTACGCGGTTCACTCCGACATTGCCGACGAGAAGCATACCTAACTCGCCATCACCTTCCGCTTCGGCACGCATCAACCGTGCGAGCAGATCAAGTTCTGCATCAGTGTATTTTATCACCGCCACGGCACAACCCCCTTGGGGAATCATATGAATTGACTGTAGTAAACATGACTGGAAAAGAAAAGTCGTTTAGGTAAACTAAGAAAAAGGGAGGGACTCACTTGCGTATTAAAACGATCATTCCAGACTTTTTGGCGTTGTATGACTCAAAGACGAAATTTGAGTTACACGATTTAGAAACATATATCAATAGGCATCCAGAGGTGTTTGACCAGTACTTTCCGAACCACTGTCCGAAAACGGAAGAACGACTTCAGGCAGCGACTGATACATACCCTGGGAAACTCAACGACATACGTACCATGTCAGAGAAGTTGCCGAGGATTATTGAGGAAATTGACGGAGTTTATACGAAAGTATTCAATAATGATCTTGCTATTAATTATACAATCCTCGTTGGCACATTTGGTTCGAATGCATTTGTCACACGGGAAATTAAGGGGGATATTTACTTTGCGACAGAGAAATTATCTCCTGTAACCGAACATTTAAAAGTGATTGTTGCACATGAAATTGGTCATGTCACTCATTTTTCATTTGCCGATAGGCAGGGGATGGACTGGAAGAAAGTCGATTGGATACACGGACTGACAACACTTTATACGGAGGGCGTTGCCACGTATTTATCGAGAAAAATTGTCCCTGGGCTAAATCAGTCGGTGTATTTCACGTATGATGATGACGGGGATTCATGGGTAAACTGTTTTGAGGGGAATAAACGCGAAGTAAAGCAACGTTTTCTGCAAGATGTGTTATCTGGATGGGACACGGTGAAAGAAAAGGAATGGTTCCGCTTATCCGGCGGCAGCTACTTCGGTTATAACCGGTTAGGCTATTTACTGGGGACAAAGTATGTTGAGCATCTTGTTGAAAGAGTAGGAGAGGAAGAAGCGTTTACGTTCTGGAATGGCAATGATATGAAGGCGGATATCGTGGCATGGTTAAAAAAATAAAAAATGCCTTCCTCCTGTTCGGGAATATATATGTAAAATAATGAAACAATGGAGTGCAACACACGTATCATTAATAGACACTCAATATTTCTGGGACAGCTACTTTCATTGAGGGGGCATGCGATTGGTTTATCAGGCAAAAACAAAACGGATAGGATTAGTTTTTTTACTGGTAATACCAGTGGTAACGAGTAGATATGAATTTTTAAATCATTCAAATGGCTGGTTTTTTTATATTTTAATTTTAATTGGCGTATGCTTGATTTTAGCAATTTTCATAACGTATCAATTTACAATTAAAGATGGGCATTTGATATACGAAGTTTTTCTCTTGACTGTACCGATTTATAGAAAAAAGATTCAGGCTGGACAAATAAAGGTCATAAAATTCAAACGGATTGGTTGGCGTGAAAAGGGAGCAATCATAAAGGCAGACAAGGGAGTCAATATACGTATTGTTTCTTTCTCTCCCGATAAAGTCATTGAAGATCTTATTCACTTTGCGCATGAAAATGACATAGCAATCGCTGAAACGAAAAGGTATCAGGCGTTGAAGTAAATTGAATTCATATATATAAAAGGGACTAAAACCGCTATGGTTATAGTCCCTTCTCTGTGGTGTCAATTATACATTGAAAAATGTCGCTTTTTTGTCGCCTTCTAAAATCGTACCCACAAAGAATGAGCCGAACTCAGCGTAGCGTGCGCTTACTTCGTCAAAACGCATTTCGTAAATCAGTTTTTTGAATTGGAGAACGTCGTCTGCGAACAATGTAACGCCCCATTCGTAATCGTCAAAACCGACGGAGCCTGAAATGATTTGTTTCACTTTTCCAGCGTAGCTGCGGCCAATCAAACCGTGCGCACGCATCAATTCTTTTCGTTTGTCCATATCGAGCATGTACCAGTTCACATCGCCGTCGCGCTTCTTGTCCATCGGATAGAAGCAGATATATTGGCTGCGTTGCAGTTCAGGATACAGACGTCCGCGTACATATGGATTCTGGTAAGGATCATCAGTGGACTCGCCTGCAAGGTAGTTCGAGAGTTCAACGACTGACAGGTACGAATACGCTGGAATCGTGAAATCTGCAATTGCGAGCTTATTGAATTCCGTTTCCAAGTCTTGTAGTTCGTCCATCGTCGGACGTAAAGTCATGAGCATGAAATCGGCTTTTTGGCCAATTACTGTATAGAAAGCGTGTGCGCCCGTTTTAGCATCGTCCGCTTTTTGGAGTTTTTCAAGGTAGACAAGAAATTCATCTACTGCTGCTTGACGTTCTTCTTTTGAAACTAATTTCCATGATGCCCAGTCCATCGAGCGTAAATCGTGTAAAACATACCAGCCATCGAGTGTTTGTGCTGCTTCGATCATATGAAATCAGACTCCTTCATTATGAATTAACTTCTTAGATTAGTGTAGCATAGAAGGTCATTAGACGTCCTTTGCGAGCGCTGTTGTCACGAATTTGACATGAAGTGAATCGCTTTTACAGCCTGACTTGTTGGTGTATGCTTAGTGTATAAGAACGTGCGAAAGGTGATAAATACTGATGGATTTATTTGCTGAAATTAAAAAAAGTCTAAGCGGCAGACGCAAGACAATCATTCTTCCGGAAGGAACGGACAGACGCGTATTGGAAGCAGCGTCACGGCTACAAGAAGAAGGGCTTGTAAAGCCAGTCCTTCTTGGCGATAAAACCGAGGTGTCAGAGGCAGCAACTGAAGCGGGAATTGCTATTTCGGAAATCGAAGTCATCAACCCTGCGAGCGCTCTTTATTTTGAGGAACTTGCTGAAAAATTCGTCGAGCGTCGCAACGGCAAAGCATCTTTGGAACAAGCGCATGAGCAGTTGAAAGACGTCAATTATTTTGGAACGATGCTCGTCTATACTGGGCGGGCTGACGGATTAGTAAGTGGGGCTGCGCATTCGACGGCAGATACAGTACGACCGGCACTCCAAATCATTAAGACAAAACCTGGTATTTCAAGGACAAGCGGCGCATTCATCATGATGAAAGGCAAAGAACGGCTCGTCTTCGCCGATTGTGCCATTACCGTAGCACCGACAGCACAGGAACTGGCGGAGATTGCGGTAGAAAGTGCAAAAACAGCGAGAGCATTCGGCGTAGATCCGCATGTTGCAATGTTGAGCTTTTCCACAAAAGGGTCGGCTATAACGGAAGAAACGGAAAAAATTGCGGAAGCGGTGAGAATTGCTCAATTGCTCGCACCTAATCTACCGCTTGACGGTGAATTCCAGTTCGATGCAGCCTATGTGTCGGAAATTGCTGCGAAAAAAGCACCCGGCTCTGTCATTCAAGGCAATGCGAATATCTACGTATTTCCGTCGCTTGAAGCAGGCAATATCGGGTATAAAATAGCGGAGCGTTTAGGCGGCTACGAGGCAATTGGTCCGATCCTCCAAGGGTTGAACGCACCCGTGAATGATTTATCACGCGGCTGTTCCGCTGACGATGTCTACAAGCTTGCTCTGTTAACAGCGGCGCAAAGTCTATGAGCAGGAGAAATTGAAATGACATATGAATCTTTTTTATATATTCCCGAATGGCGTTTCGTAGATGAATCCATGACGACCCGCAATCGTTCCGCGCTAGAATCGTTTGCAGCAGATGATACACTTTGTCATCTTGTCGGCCAGCAGATGAGCGCCCCGACCGTCCGAACATGGGTGCATGACAAAACAGTCGTGCTCGGCATCCAAGATCACCGGCTGCCGTATGTGGCAGAAGGTATTTCAATGCTTGAAACTGCCGGATACAATGCAATCGTCCGCAATTCGGGCGGTCTGGCTGTCATGCTCGACGAGGGTGTATTAAATATATCGATAGTGCTGTCGGAACGCGATTCGGCAATCGATATTCCGGCGGGTTACGAAGTAATGCTCGCATTTGTCCGTATGCTTTTCCCGGAAGCGGGCAAACGCATTGAAGCCTATGAAATTGTTGGATCATACTGTCCAGGTTCGTATGATCTAAGTATCGACGGTCGCAAATTCGCGGGTATTTCACAGCGCAGGCTGAGGCAAGGCATTGCGGTTCAAGTCTATTTATGTGTCGAGGGAAGCGGATCGGATCGTGCAGAACTGATCCGCAACTTTTACGAGACTGGCTTGCGTGGAGAAGAAATGAAGTTTACCTATCCAACCATTCAACCAGAAGTGATGGCATCCCTGTCAGAATTGATGGAACTGCCGCTAACCGTAAGCGATGTCGTCATCCGTACACAGCTGTTGTTGCGCGAACTAGCAGACAACGTTGATATGGGCGGCTTGAAACCCGATGAAATGGACTTATATACATTTTATTTAAACCGTGTTTTCGAACGGAATCAAAAAATGCTAGCACGTGGATGAAAAACGCTAAACAGGTGTCCTACAAAAAGGGGGGACACCTGTTTTGTTATGTAGTAGACAACGTTTTCGCTGAACTAAACATCCACTTCAAATAAAGCAACACTCTACCAAACAATCTCGCACCAAGGTAAAACCGCCAATCAATGATTGATTGGCGGTTCTTTTGAAACTAGGTTTCCGTTTTGTTCCATTTGAAAGACGGGTGCAGTACGATCCGCGTCATCATCTAGCGTAACAAGACGGCGTGCGCGGTTCATGATTTGAACGAATTGCTCATAATCGGCGCGCAGTGTTTTATTCTCCTGCTGAAGTTTTTCAACTTCTCTTTGAAGTTTCTCTGACTTTTCATTCGCAATTTTAGCGGTTTGTCTCCAGCGAAGAGACTCGTTATCTCCCGCACCTGTGTGATGCATACGTACAAGATAAGCGATTACCGTATCGAGAGAGAGTGCAGATAACGGAACAGAAACCTTTTGTTCTTCCTCTTGTCCTTGCGAAGGCGTGTACAATTGTTGGCCACGTCGTTTAAAGTCTTTTCCGAGAACACGTATTGCTTGCTTGCGTTCTTTCTTTGCGTCTGCAAGCTCTTTTTCATAGTCCCGTCTTACAACTGCGTTCCATCTGAACCCGCAAGCCGCTGCGGTCCTGTTCAGCGCGTCCCCAACTTCTTCGAAAGCGCTAAGTTGTGTACTACCTTCGCGGACATGTCGTAGTACTGTGTCGGCTAATAAAGTATCGTTTTCTTCAATCCAAGCATCCTGTCTAACTTTCACCATTTCCGTGCCTCCAGTCATATGTTCATAGTCTCTTTCTACGGTCAGTGTGGACAGGATTTCGTTACTTTATTCATAATGAAAAAAGCATTCTATCTTTTTTTCACTCAAATGAACCTTTTTCCATCTTCCTGCGAGACGATTTTACGACTATACTAAAGGGAATGAGTTGACGGAGGTGCACGATGGAATACAAAGATGAAAAACTGGTTGAAGAAAAAGTTTTCAAAGATCCTGTGCATCGCTATATTCACGTGCGTGACAGAGTAATCTGGGATGTAATTGGCACAAGCGAATTTCAGCGCCTTCGCCGGATCAAGCAACTAGGCACGACATACCTCGTATTTCACGGGGCAGAGCATAGCCGGTTCCACCATTCGCTGGGTGTCTATGAAATTGTCAGGCGCATCATTGACGACGGTTTCAGCGGCAGGCCTGAATGGGATAACGAGGAACGCCTTGTGACGATGTGTGCGGCATTGCTGCATGACCTCGGGCACGGTCCCTTTTCGCATGCATTTGAAAAAGTGTTCGATCTCGATCATGAACAATTCACACAGTCAATTTTGCTGGGGGACACAGAAGTGAATGCGGTCCTTCGCCGCGTGGCACCCGATTTCCCGCAAAAAGTTGCTGATGTAATTGGGAAAACATATCCCGATAAGCTTGTTGTCAGTTTGATTTCAAGCCAAATCGACGCAGACCGCATGGATTACTTACAGCGTGATGCCTACTTCACGGGGGTCTCGTACGGTCATTTCGATATGGAACGGATTTTGCGTGTCATGCGGCCAACGGAAGAGCAAGCCGTCATCAAGTATAGCGGCATGCATGCGGTGGAAGATTATATAATGAGCCGTTACCAGATGTACTGGCAAGTCTATTTCCACCCGGTATCTCGCAGTGCTGAAGTCATATTGACGAAAATATTGCATCGCGCGAAACATTTGCATGAAAGTGGGTATATCTTTAAACAAGAGCCTGTCCATTTCCATTCGTTTTTTGACAAGACGATTGTGCTTGAGGATTATATTGCCCTCGATGAAAATATATTAATGACTTATTTCCAGGTTTGGATGAAGGAAGACGATGCAATCTTGTCTGACCTTTGCTATCGTTTTATCAACCGCAGATTATTTCAGTATGCCGAATTTGATCCGGCCACGGAATATCGGAAAATTGGTGAACTCGAACAATTATTCAAGGAAGCAGGAATCGACCCTGCCTATTACCTTGTTACGGATTCGTCGTCGGACTTACCCTATGACTTTTATGGCCCGGGTGAAGAAAACGAGCGCTTGCCAATTTATTTACAAATGCAAAATGGCGACCTGAGTGAGTTGTCACGTTCATCAGATGTGGTGGACGCAATCTCAGGAAAAAGACGGACGGATCATAAAATTTATTTCCCGGAAGACGTTTTAGAAGCAGAAAAAGATACGAATCCGCTATACGAACGGATATTACACATGCTGAAAGGTTAGGAGTGGGTAAGTTGTTGCAAGAACATGCTAAAATTGTGCAATTCATTTCAATTGCGAATGAAGTAACCGGCAGAAAAAAGTTGCAGAAAATGATTTATATCGCAAAAAAAATGAATTTCTCTTTTGCCGAAAAATATGAGCTACATATGTACGGCCCCTATTCTGAGGAATTGACGCTACGCGTTGAAGAATTATGTGAAATGGGATTCCTTGCAGAACAATGTACGGACAAAGGATCCTATGTCCAATATAGCTACCAAGTGACAGGCGAAGGCACGGGCTTTCTAGAAATGGCAGAGGAAGCCCCCGAAATGCTGGGTACTTGCATCGATAGCATGAACGTGAAGAGTTCCCGTTTCTTGGAGCTCGTTTCGACATTGCTATACTTCGATCATCTCGAAAAGGACGAGCAAATTGCCAAAGTCCATATTGTGAAAAACAAACTAAACTTCTCCGAAGAAGAGATGACAGCTGCGTTTGATTTCATCAGCGAGATGCAAACGTACGCAATTCAATAGAGAAGAGCGGAAAGCGTTGTTAAGCCCCGAAAAGCGCTGGAAGGCCTAATGATAAAGACGCTTTTTTGTCTTTATCATTAGGCCAGAAGCGACTCGAGGGGCTGACGCTTGAAGTCTGGACAATAAAGAAGAGCGGAAAGCGTTGTTAAGCCCCGAAAAGCGCTTGAAGTCTAGACAATAAAGAAGAGCGGAAAGCGTTGTTAAGCCCCGAAAAGCGTCGCCAATAATA
The DNA here is from genome assembly GCA_020742515.1 of Sporosarcina psychrophila. Taxonomy (GTDB): domain Bacteria; phylum Bacillota; class Bacilli; order Bacillales_A; family Planococcaceae; genus Sporosarcina; species Sporosarcina psychrophila_B. The sequence goes on along the minus strand of DYWT01000245.1, from coordinate 25,724 downwards.
AAAGGCTGTCCCATTTGAGCGGAAAGATTCCGTCAGGGGACAGCCTTTTTGAATGTGTTGAAAATCATTGATCGCTTAGACGTTTTCCAGCGACAGCATAATGATTCTTTGGCATTTCTTCAATGAAGACGACAACATTACCAGCAGGAGCACCTGTTGTTTCTGCGACTGCTTCTGTCACTTTTTCACAAAGTGCCCGTTTCTGTTCTTCTGTCCGGCCTTCAAGCATTTTTACAGTTACGTATGGCATTTCATTTCCCCCTTCCCGTAATTATTGGGTATAGTGTATATAGTATCAGATTTGGAGGGGACGAAGAAATGCCAAATGAAAATAAACCGAAGCAGAAATTGGGTTTCACAATTATAAAGGATGATCCGACTGACGGCCACAAAGGGTTCGGGATTGGATCATTGTCACTTGAAAACGTGTCTCCTGTAATTATCGACGTTAACGAAGGGGTTGCACGCATTGAAATCGGCGCGATGCATGCCAGAAGTGACACGGAGCGCGGGGTCAAATTTACGCTGAATCGTGAAGATTCGGAAGGCGGAAAACCATACTGGCTTGTCTGGGTAACAATTGATTTCCGCGAAGAAGGACCTTATTATGCAGGTGTCACGGCGTGTGAAATGGTCGTCAATCGTGAAAAACGCCGAGGATATAAAGTGCTGGCAGATCATGTAAACCGGATGGATAAATCGATGAAACGAAATATTATCGTGGATCATATGGATGATAAATCAAAGCATATCCTAGCTGATTTCCTTATGACTCATAATAAGGAAATGTGGGATAGAAGCGAACCAAAATTGCATATTGATTTGAGCGTCAATTCTCCGGAGTTGTGAACAAAAAGTGACAAATTCCGCATACTTCTCTATCCGAGGTTGAATGTCGGCTTGAAAGGAAGTACACTGAAATTACAGCTTGCAATTGTAAGCTAGGACAACCGGAATCGTGCATTCCTTACTGAATAGTCTATCAAACAAACCCAAGCGCGATACACCATTCGACAGGACGCCTTGAACGGTAAAAAAGCTTTCCAACCCAGAAGTAATTCGGGGGAGGAAAGCTTTTTTGAATTTAATGAATGAGGAGGCAGCCGATCATATCAGGCTGTAGACCGCTCGTATCTTCCTACCGAGCGCTCATAACAGGTTGAAGACCGCACATATCCACTCGCCGAGCGCTCATAACAGTTGAAGACCGCTCATATCCACCTGCCGAGCGCTCATAGCAGGTTGAAGACCGCACATATCTTCCCGTCGAGCGCTCATAACAGTTGAAGACCGCTCGTATCTTCCTGCCGAGCGCTCATAAGTGGTTGAAGACCGCTCGTATCCTCCCGTCGAGCGCTCATAACAGGTTGAAGACCGCACATATCTTCCTGCCGAGCGCTCATAACAGGTTGAAGACCGCTCGTATCCACCCGCCGAGCGCTCATAACAGGCTGGGGACCGCTCATATCTTCCTGTCGAGCGCTCATAACAGGTTGAAGACCGCTCATATCCACCCGCCAACCAAAATCCAACTCACTCAAAAAACGAAAATGGAAACAGCTCGAACTTCTTCCCATCACCTTCACCAGAAGAGCGTTGTTCACGCAGCGTTTTATCCGTACATAACTTTTGAGGCATATCCTTCTCTTTTACATAAACGAGCCGCTGTTTGTCGCATCCATTCACGGCGATGCCGCCAGTGTCGACGTCAATGATAACCCCGTTAACTCCGGTTGGTGGGATGAATGGTTCGGCTGGTTTGCCGCGATGGACCGTCTCCATGAAGTCGATCCATATTTTTTTCGATGCCGCTTTATCTGTCGTTTCAGTCAGTTGCTCTCCGACATCAAATCCAGTCCAGATGCCGGCAGTCAACGATGGGGTGTAACCAATTAAGTATTGATCTGAAATGGTTGTACCTGACTTGGCGGCATACGGTCGTGTCTGTTTTTGCCTCATCGAAAGCCCTGTGGCAGAAGAGTAATCATTGAACACGGGATCGAACATGCCTGTCATCAGGTGGGTTAGAACAAATGCGTCTTGTTCACTCATTACACGTTTTTTACTCATTTTCGGATGTTCGTAGATCGTTTTCCCTTCCGCATCTGTTATGGATAGAATTGTCGTTGGAACTGTTTCGATTCCGCCTGAAGCAATCCGATTATAGGCATTCGTCATATCGGACAGCGTAACAAGCGAAGTACCGAGTGCGGTTGCAGGTGATTCCGGGAACTTACCATCGACTCCAAGACGTTCAGCCATTTTACTGAATTTTTTATAGCCGATATCTTCAAGTGTTTTCACTGCATAGATATTGTCAGAAATAGCAAGTGCTTGTGCGAGAGAAATAGGGTGTCCGGCAAATTTACCGTTCACGTTGTTCGGTTCATACGTCGAGCGCCCATCATCATATGTGAAAATGGTCTTTTCAGTCGATAAAAATGTAAGCGGGCTAAATCCATCTTCCAAAGCAGCGGCGTATAAGATAGGTTTCATGGCGGAGCCGGGTTGTCGTTTTGCTTGTGTCGCCCGGTTGAATGGGCTGTCGGTATAATTCACCCCGCCTACGAGCGATGTGATTGCACCTGTGCCAGCCTCAATTGACATGAATCCAACTTGCAATCCACTATCTGGCATCCATTTGTCAATCATTTCTTCCGCAGTTTGCTGATGGAGTGGGTCGAGCGTAGTTCGGATTGTCCAACCGCCTTCTGCAGGATATCGTCCTTTTGCTGTGAGCACTTTTTCCGCTTCGCGCCATACTTCATCTAGGAAATAAGGGGCTACGCGCTTTGTATCAGCCCATTCACGGTTTTTAAGCGTGATCTGCTCGTTTGTCGCCCGTTCTTCTTGCCGCGCAGTAATGTATCCTTGAGCCTCCATAAGCGAAAGTACTAACAATGACCGTTCGCGTGATTTCTCAGGATTTTCAATAGGCGAATAAATCGAAGGGCCTTTCGCGATGGCAGTAATAACGGCGGATTCTTCCAAGGTTAAATCTTTTGCCGACTTACCGAAATAAAACTTGCTTGCCGCCTCGACACCATACATGCCATGACCGAAGTAAACCGTGTTCATATAGCCTTCTAAAATGACATCTTTCTCATAAAACACTTCCATTCGATAGGCGTACAGTGCTTCATTAATTTTCCGCGTCCACGTTTTTTCGAACGTCAAATACAAGTTTTTCGCATATTGCTGGGTGATTGTGCTGGCACCTTCCACTTTACGTCCAGATTTCACGTCCTTTAATAGAGCGCCAGCAATCCGTCTATAGTCAAAGCCGTTATGATTATAAAAATTCTTGTCTTCCGTCGCAACGACCGCGTCGATTAGAAACGGGGACATTTCATCAAGGCTGACCCAGTACCGCCTTTCCACAGAAAAACGGTCGCCAATTTGCTTGCCGTTTTTATCGAGAAAGACGGAAGCTTTGGGCACACTTAAAGAAGGTGCACCTGTAATTTGTGCATAGAGCCTAAGTGATAGGAAGACGGTCAGCGCCGCCATCATCATGGTGACTATTAATAGCAGCAAACGCCGTAACGTCGTGCGTCTTTTTTTCTTTTTCACATACACTGTCCGTCGCATACGATCCCGTCCCGTCCGTGTCATTGCATCTAGTATGCGACGCTTGGAATCAGATTAAACGGAACCGACGTAAAAACATGCATTGCTCGGATAGATTGAAATGTAGACCGTAAAAAGGATATAATAAGAAGATGTTTTCATGAAAAGGACAGTGAGTGTATGGAATCGCGGGAAAAAGAGCGATATGTAAAGATTAAGCTTCATTCGTCAATCCGTCATCCCGGTCTAGACGAGGAGAAGCATGAAGTGAATGCAAAAGGTTTGCTGATTGAAAAAGCCGGCAAATCTTATTTGAAATATGAAGAACAACAAAGTGGGAATTCAGTCCAAACAATCGTGAAATTGGATTCTGCAAATGCACTGATTATGCGCCGCGGTGCTGTTACGATGCGGTTGCCGTTTGTTAAAGCCGGTGAAAGACCAGGAACATATGGCAGTGGACCAGCGACGTTTGACTTAGTTGTCAAAACGGAAAAACTCGATTTTACAGAGAATGAGGATCGTTCAGGCGGCCGATTCAATGTGATTTATGATTTGCTTGCAGAAGAATCACTTCTAGGAACATACAACCTGACTATTACATACACGGAGGGAACGATATGAACGCGGTAGAACAAATTCAACATGAAGTGAAATTAGCACTCCGTCAAGCGGTACTTGATGCGGGGTTGGCAGATGAGACGGTTATCCCGGACATTATGCTTGAAACGCCTAATAACAAAGACAATGGCGATTATGCAACGAATATCGCTATGCAATTAACAAAGGCAGCGAAAAAGCCGCCACGCGCAATTGCGGAAGCGATTCTTGAAAAGTTAAATACGGATGGCACTTCGATTGACTCAATTGAGATCGCAGGCCCTGGTTTTATCAATATCAAATTAAAAACCGATTATTTAGGTGACATCGTCAAGACAGTACTTGAGCAAGGTGAGAACTACGGCCGTTCAGATTCCGGCAATAACCAAAAAATCCAAGTTGAATTCGTTTCTGCCAATCCGACAGGCGATCTTCATCTTGGACATGCACGCGGAGCTTCCCTAGGCGACTCTTTAAGCAACGTCCTCGATTTTGCAGGCTATGACGTCGCGCGTGAATATTATATTAACGATGCGGGCAACCAGGTGCATAACCTTGCACAATCCGTTGAAGCACGCTATTTCCAGGCACTTGGTTTGGATAAAGAAATGCCTGAAGACGGTTACCAAGGGCAGGATATCATTACGCTAGGGAAGATACTTGCGGATGAATTCGGCGATAAATACGTCAATGTGCCCGATGAAGAGCGTTATACGTTCTTCCGTCAATACGGACTTGATTATGAATTAGAGAAATTGAAGACTGACCTCGCCAATTTCCGAGTGTCGTTTGACGTCTGGTTCTCGGAAACCTCATTATATAAAAACGGTAAGATCGATGTCGCTCTTGATAAATTACGTGCGAACGGCCATGTATTTGAAGAAGACGGCGCTACATGGTTCCGTTCAACAACATTCGGCGATGACAAAGATCGTGTGCTCATTAAAAATGACGGCACCTACACGTATTTGACACCGGATATCGCATACCATGAAGACAAATTGTTCCGTGGGTTCGATAAACTTATTAACATCTGGGGTGCGGATCACCACGGTTATATTCCGCGGATGAAAGCGGCAATTGAAGCACTTGGCTACGGCAACGACACACTCGAAGTCAGCGTCGCACAAATGGTTCAGTTGTATAAAGATGGAGAAAAATTCAAGATGAGTAAGCGTACAGGGAAAGCTGTAACTTTGCGCGAACTCGTTGAAGAAGTTGGTTTGGATGCAGTTCGCTATTTCTTCGCAATGCGTTCAGGCGATTCACAAATGGACTTCGACCTAGACCTGGCGATTTCACAGTCGAATGAAAACCCTGTGTACTACGCGCAATATGCGCATGCACGGATTTCATCAATTTTGCGCCAAGCTAAAGAGAACGGAATGTCAGCATCTGTGGACAATGTTTCTTTATTGCAAGCTGAAAAAGAATTGGAATTAATGAAGAAAATCGGGGACTTCCCACAAATAATCAGTGACGCAGCGAGACTCCGTTCACCGCACCGCGTTGCAACCTATATCCAAGAACTTGCTGCAACCTTCCACAGCTTCTATAACGCAGAAAAAGTATTGGATCCAGAGAACCGCGAATTGTCCGAAGCTCGACTGGCGCTTATCACAGTCACACGCACGACGATTGCCAATGCATTAAAACTGATTGGCGTTTCTGCACCAGAAAAGATGTAATAAAATTGAACGCCCTACTTGAGAGATTGTTATCTCGCAAGTAGGGCGTTTTTCACATGCAGATATTCACTCTATATATGTTGAACAAATGAATACGACGTATTCTCTTTACAAGGGCTTTTGGAAGGCCGCTGAATAAGTCCAAATACCTGGAGTGAATTAGAAATCCTGCTAATACTGCTTCGACGCTTTGTGGATGCCTCCCGCGATAAGCCAGAAAGAAGACCACTTTCAGTCTTATCGCTCCGGCTACCACGAAGGCGCGCCTGCGCTGGATGTTCCATGTGAGAAAGAGCATTTCGTTAGCTGCGATGAAATCTGCAATCGGGAGTGCGTCTTTCTTTAATATAATTAGTATCAACTAGTAATCACCTTATAGTCTTGGCATATACAACTCAAAATCACTTTTCTCCTGATAATCAACGCCCTAGCGCAGGCGCGGCAAAGGGGTCGCCGAAGCCGTAAGACTGGATGCGAAGCGCTAATCCAGGCTTATGGCGGGAGGCATCCCCAAAGCGCCAAGCGATCTACAATCCACATCCCCTAATTACAACTCTTTCATTATTAAGCACCACAACAGATTCAACGGGATTCTTTAATTCAACATATCTAAATCTACAAATCTCTCTCGCTATCGACACATTGAAAATTTATAGTATACTGAATGTTGGACGAAAATACATACCAAACATAAAGGTGCCTCGTATTAAAGACGGGGTTAAAAGGGAAGCCGATTCAATGTCGGCGCGGTCCCGCCACTGTAAGTGTGAGCTAGTCGCAATTTGTCACTGGAAAAGTTCCGGGAAGACGCGATCAGCAATGAACACAAGCCAGGAGACCTGCCTTTATGGATCACACGTACCCTACGAGGATAGGATTGGTGAAAATCGGCGTCATTATACGTCTAGATTTTTACTCAGCTTATTCCTCCGTAGCAATTACGGGGGATTTTTATTTGGATTAAACAGGAGGAAAACAACATGAAGAAAATCTGGCAATTAGGGTTGACGGCTATCCTAGCAGTATTCCTACTCGCAGCTTGTGGAACTGCAACACAAGACAAGCCGAAAGTGGAAGGAACACCGAAAAGTGAAGTGGTCACAGCCGAGTTCCCGTTGACACTCACGGACGCAGTCGGCAAAGAAATCACATTAGAAACGGCACCGGCAACAATCGTTTCGATGATACCGAGTAACACGGAAATTTTATTTGAACTAGGTCTTGCTGATGAAGTTGTCGGCGTAAACGATTATGATGATTATCCCGCGGAAGTAGCGGAAAAAGAGAAAATCGGCGGCCAGGAATTTAACGTCGAAAAAATTGTATCGATGAATCCTGAAATCGTTTTTGCGCATGAATCGGGACTTGGAAAGGGTGAAGCGGGACTGCAACAAATCCGTGACGCAGGAATTCCTGTCTTTGTTGTAAAAAATGCAGCAAACTTCGAAGAGACGTATACAACGATTGAAACAATCGGTCAAGCGACTGGCAAAACAGTAGAGGCAGAGAAAATCATTACGGACATGAAAGCAAAAGTAGAAGAAGTATTGGCGAAAACAGCAACAGTCGAAAACAAAAAGACAGTTTTTGTTGAAACATCACCAGCACCAGATATTTACACACCAGGTAAAAATACATTCATGGATCAGATGCTTAAAATGATTGGTGCTGAAAATATTGCTGCTGATAAGGAAAACTGGTTTATGATAGCTCCGGAAGAAATCGTTAACCGTAATCCCGATGTAATTATCGTGTTGTATGACTATATCGAAACGGCAGTTGCAGACGTTTATGCACGCCCAGGTTTCGATACGATTACGGCGATCAAAGAAAAAGAAGTTGTTCAAGTTCAAGAAAATATCACAAGTCGTACAGGTCCACGCCTAGCTGAAGGGCTTGAAGAAATAGCGAAAGCCATTTATCCAGAGGCTTTCGGTGAGTAAATCCAGCGTTGCCTACATCGTTTCCGCCGCCGCACTTCTTGTGGCGGTATGGCTCGGTGTGTCAATCGGGTCTGTGAAAATACCGGTTAGTACGTTATGGAATGCGGGAGCAGATGCAACAGCAACCAACATATTGTGGAAGATTCGTATGCCGCGTGTTGTGCTGGCCGGCCTAGTCGGTGCATCGCTCGCAATTTCCGGTGCGGCTTTTCAAGGGTTATTGAAAAATCCGCTTGCTGATCCCTACACCCTCGGAGTGTCATCCGGCGCCTCGGTCGGCGCTGTTATGACGCTCTTTTTTGGTATTTCTATTCCATTTCTAGGCACTTATACGCTTCCTATATTCAGCATGGTCGGCGCCGCATTAACAATGTTCTTGGTTCTTGGATTCGCACGCCTCGTTGACCGCGCGATGAGAATGGAAACAATTATTTTGACTGGAATCATTTTCGGTTCATTCCTTGGCTCTGTCTTGTCACTAATGATAGCGCTCACAGGGGAAGAGTTGCGCCAAATTATTGGTTGGCTACTCGGCAGCGTATCGATGAGGGGGTGGAATTATATTACGATGATTTTGCCATTCGTTATCGTAGGTTCATTCATGCTATGGCTAAATCGCCGTGAATTAAATGCGATGCTGTTTGGAGAAGAACGGGCACATCATTTAGGTGTCAATGTGAAGCGTCGTAAATTCAGCATCTTGATTGGCGGATCCATCCTTACAGGTTCTGCCGTCGCAGTATCAGGTACAATCGGTTTTGTTGGCCTGGTCGTTCCGCATATGACGCGGCTCCTATGGGGATCAGATCATCGTCATCTCCTTACACTATCGTTTATGAACGGTGCGACACTGCTCATCATTTGTGACTTGATTGCACGGACAATCATATCGCCAACTGAACTCCCAGTAGGCGTCATCACGGCATTTATCGGTGCGCCGGTCTTCGCTTTCATTTTCTACAAACAACGAAGGAAAGGGGGAATGTGATATGTTACAAGTCGAAAATATTTCTGGCGGTTATGGAAAAGAACCCATCGTGAAGGCAGTGACATTCAATGTCAATAAAGGCGAAATGCTCGGCATACTTGGTCCAAATGGCAGTGGTAAATCCACACTTTTGAAAATTATTTCAGGCATTCTCCCGAAGGAAACAGGCACAGTTACAATTGATGGGCAAGACGCGTCCAGCTATTCACAAAAAGAATTCGCTAAAAAGGTAGCCGTCTTGCCGCAACTCCATACACATGCATTTTCCCACTCTGTTCGTGAAACGGTAGAACTCGGGCGATATCCGCACCAATCAGGACTATTTTCATCTTGGTCAGCTGAAGACGAGCGTGCCGTCACTGATGCGATAAACAGTATGTCAATCACGCGCTATGCTGAAAACCAGATAGAACTACTATCAGGTGGCGAACAACAGCGCGTATTCGTTGCACAGGCCCTTGCTCAGGAAGCTCCGATTTTATTGCTCGACGAACCGACAAATCACTTGGATATCGCTCACCAGCAACAATTGCTCGATACGATTCGTCAACAGGCAATTGACAAAGGACTCACAGTTATTTCGGTGTTTCACGATATCAATTTGGCTTCTTTATACTGCGACCGACTTCTCTTGATGGATAAAGGGCGAATTGCGAAAATAGGTGTACCGCAAAATGTTGTGAGGGAAGAGGCAATCCAATCTGTTTACGGTGCGTGTGTCAAATCACAGTCGCATCCTGAATTGCCAAAGCCTCAGATTACGCTACTGCCGGACACGAAAGAGGAAATGAAGGCGTTCACAGTTAAAAAAGAGGATTTTTCCGTGTCATCAGACTATGTTGCACTGACAACACACTATCCACTGAAAACGTTATCTTCTGCGGTTCATAACGCAGGAACTGGTTGGTATCGGTCGTTTGTCAATCGGCATGTTGACGTAGATTACAATTGCGACGATGTTAAAGCAGAAATAGCTTCCTATCTAGAGCAACAAGGATTTCATTTGACAGACACGGTCGGTATGATGACCGCCGTCACAACAGAACACGCGGAAGTTGAAGAATATACAGGCGACTTCGGGACCGTATTGATTGCGGTAACGGCGGGGGTCGGCAATGCAGTCGATGTGTCGCAAGCACTCACGCGTGACCAAAAACCTCGTGTCGGTACGATCAATACATGGGTTATCGTCAACGGTCAATTGCCTGATGAAGCATTTATTCAAGCAATGATAACGGCAACAGAAGCGAAAACGAAAGCGCTGCAAACGGAATCAATACTAGATCCACTAACCGGTACCATTGCGACGGGCACGTCGACGGACAGCCTGCTTGTCGCGGCGACACAGCAGGGGGAAATACTTCCATATGCCGGACCTATTACTCCGCTCGGTAAATTGATTGGCCACGGGGTTTATGACTGTACAGTGCGGGCAATCCGTGTATACAAGAAAGCGAAAGGGTGGACGACTTGATTCCTGCACATTTTATCGCCATCGCATTTGGTTTTCTGATTGATAGGATTATTGGCGATCCACCGAACTGGCCTCATCCAGTCCGCTGGATCGGAACGTTCATCTCAAAATTGACCGCGGTTTTGAATAAAGGAAGGTTCCGAACGTTGAAAGGGGCGTTTATCCTCTTCATCACAGTCGGAATTGTGTTGATCATTGTATTTTCTTTAGTCGGTCTGGCTTATCAATACAGTATCTATGCTGGGATTCTTGTGGAAGGAATTCTCATCGCTATCGGGCTTGCCCAAAAAAGTTTACGCGATGCCGCGCTTGACGTCTATCGACCGCTCGCTGCAAAAGACTTACCTGCTGCGCGAACGAAACTGTCATGGATTGTTGGCCGTGATACCGAAAAATTGAAAGAAAGCGGCATTGTACGCGGGACAGTTGAAACAGTGTCGGAAAATATTTCAGATGGCATCACATCGCCACTATTTTGGGCTTTTCTGCTAGGAGCGCCCGGTCTTTGGATGTACAAAGCAGTGAATACGCTTGATTCAATGATTGGTTACAAAGACGAACGTTACGACAAGTTCGGTAAGTTTTCTGCACGTGCGGATGATATCCTGAATTTCATACCAGCACGCATAACAGGTTTTCTTATCATTTTATATGCGCCAAATAAAGGCGGAATTTCCTTATGGAAACGGTTCGCTGGTTGGAGCAAAGACGCAAGAAATCATCCAAGTCCGAACAGTGGCTTTTTGGAAGCAGCGACGGCTTGGCAACTTGGCGTTACGCTGGGCGGTACAAGTACATACCGTGGAATCGTATCGAAACGTCCTGAGCTTGGTCCAGGTAACACCCCGCTAACCGCCATACATATTAAACAAACCATTACACAGATGCATAGCATCGCGTTTATTTTCTGGCTTGTACTAACAGTGATTGGAGTGGCTTTTTATGAAGTTGCCTGAACATGGCGCAAACCCAAACGATGTTTATTCCAAACTGGGGATAGCACAGCCAACACAATTGCTGGATTTTAGTGAAAATGTTAATCCAGCAGGACCTCCTGATGCGATTACTCAGATGTGGCCAAGTTTGCTGTCAAAGCTCAGAACTTATCCGAATCCGGAAGGGGAGCCGTTTTTGTCCGCGGTGGCCGATTACCATAGTATTTCACCAGCTTGTTTATTCGCGGGGAACGGGGCGGCAGAACTGCTGGCACTTTTGGCAGAGCGCTACCGCGGAAAGTGTGCGATTGTCGTGCACCCAACGTTTTCAGAATACGAAGCGACGCTCTTGGCGAAGGATGTGGAAATTGTTCGCGTTTTTGCGTCGGAAAAAGATGGTTTTAAATTGCCGCTGGAAGAGTTGCTCGATGCAATGAACTCGGCAGCAGTCCTTTATCTATGTACACCAAATAACCCGACTGGAATAATGCCTGCACGAGCGGACTTGAATGTTATTATCCAACACGGTGCTGAAGTCGGTTGCGAGATTGTTTTAGATGAGGCCTTTATCGATTTTGTTGATGAATCACTGTCCTTCATTGCAGATATAACGAATAATCCGCACGTCATCATCATTCGTTCCATGACAAAAATGTACGCCATTCCGGGAATACGCCTCGGGTATATCGCAGCACATCCATCGATCATTGAGGGGATAAAAGCACTCGCACCGCATTGGAACGTTAACGGTTTAGCGGCACACATTGGCGCAGCGTGCTTACAGGAAGAGCGATATCGAGAACAGGCAATTCAGCACAGTAACGGTGAACGCGAAAAGATGACAAGGTTCTTAACGGACCATGGCTGCATTGTTACGGATTCTGTTACGAATTTCATCTCATTCACACTGGGCGCCGGCCGTGAAGCCAACAAACTGTACAGTGATATGCTCGCGCGTGGCATCGTCCTCCGCCATTCACAAAACTTCCGAGGCATGGATGGCAGATGGCTCCGGATTGGCATGAAAAACACTGCAGACATGGCAGTGCTTCGAAACGAACTAGAAAAGTGGTTCGGGCAGTACTCGGGTCAGCGGTTGGGTTGGTTGGGTGACAGTCACCAAGTCAAATTAGACACTATTCAGACAACTCAACCGGAGAAATTGACGTTCATCAGTGGTGGGGTTCGGAGTGGAAAAAGTTCGTATGCAGAGAAACTGCTTGTTGATGAAGTGCGTGAAAATGGAGGGCGGCTTGTTTACATTGCCTCCGGCGTCGCGACGGATTCTGAAATGCAGGTACGTATTGAACGTCACAAATCTGATCGTTCCACCGATAGTTGGACGACCCTTGAACAACCCGTCAAGTTAGAAGAGGCATTGCCCTTCATTCAACAAGGGGACTATATATTGTGGGATTGCCTAACGACATGGCTGGCAAATGAGTTATACATAGGTTGGGAGTCAGGAAAACCCTGTATCGAACAACCGGGGTGTATGGAACTGAAAGAAGCACAGTTGTACACAACGATTGACGCGCTAGTATCGCAAGCTGCCCATCTTGTTATTGTTTCGAATGAAGTCCTTGACGAACTGCCATCTGAATATGCTGAAACGGAAATCTACAGTAAATGGATTGGCCGTATTCACCAAGTACTTGTCAAAAAAGCTAGCACAGCAATTGAAATGGATTACGGAATCCCAATCGTATGGAAAAATGAACGGCAGGAGGTAACGCAATGAATGGACTGATTGTGTTAGGAACGGCATCGGATTCTGGGAAAACACTGATTTGTACAGCGTTGTGCCGTATTTTATCCGACGAAGGCGTACGCGTAACCCCCTTCAAATCGCAAAATATGTCTGGTTTTTCAGCGACAACGGAAAATGGTGAAGAAATGAGTCGAGCGCAATTCATTCAAGCACAGGCCGCTAGAACGAAACCATCGATTTATATGAATCCTATTTTGCTGAAACCAGTTGCAAACATGAAATCGGAAGTGCTTTTTTTCGGTGAGAGGTTTGGTCCAATAGCAGGAATGGCATACCGTGAACAGTTTTTCACGCGCGGAATTGAGGCGATTAAAACATCTCTTGTCAAACTGGCAGAAACGTACGAAACGGTTATTATCGAAGGTGCAGGAAGTCCAGCGGAAGTGAATCTTAACGACAGAGAAATTGTTAATATGCGAGTGGCAGAAATCGCGGATGTGTCAGCAGTTTTAGTAGCGGATATTGATCGCGGCGGCGCTATTGCTTCGATTGTTGGCACGTTGCAACTTTTACCACCCGAGCATCGAAAACGTGTCAAAGCCATTATTATCAATAAATTCCATGGTGACGTTTCTTTATTTCAAGAAGGTATTGAATTTATCGAATCGTACACTGGCATTCCAGTTGCAGGCGTTATCCCTTATAAAGTTGATCACGGCATTGAAGAGGAAGATATGGACCGACCGGTTACGGAAGCGCCAGCAGGAGTTGACGTCTACGATGTGTGGGCAAAACATGTCAAAGCGAATCTCAACTGGCCGCTTATAAAAGAAATTTTGTCACCACCCGGAGAGATGAAATGAATGGATTGTTGCTAGCTATGCAATTTTTCACCGCAATTCCCATACGAAAAGAATTGCCACTTGGACGAAGAGAAGTGACGGCAATGTATGTGGCGCTTCCTTTCGTTGGAGCGGCGATAGGGCTTGCAATGTACGGTGTGTCAGAACTCTTGTTGAACGTGGTGAACTTCGGAACGCTTCTCACCGCAGTGTTCATTGTTTTGACTGGTATCTTTCTGACTGGTGGTTTGCACCTGGATGGCTGGGCAGATACGGGCGATGCGTTCTTTTCATACAAAGACCGCAAAAGGCGACTCGAAATTCTAGAGGATCCACGGCTTGGTGCATTCGGAACGATGGCGCTTGTTCTACTCATCATCGTAAAAATTGCTTTGTTCAATGAAATTCTGATGCGCGGTACTGGAAATAGTGCGTTATACATCGCAATCCCTTTCCTGGCAAGAGCTACTATGAACCTGTATTTCTCAAAGGTACGTCTTGCAAAGGACAAAGGAATCGCCCACTTTTTCAAAGAAAAAATTTCAGCAAATGTAGTCGTGGGTTGGACATTAATTAGCAGTGCGGCGATTTTATTTGCGATAGGATTTTTATTGAAAAGTGTACTCATTCCTGTGGTGCTAACGGTTCTGCTCGCAGTTGCACTAGTGACGTTCCGTAACTGGACGTTGAAACATTTCGGAGGCGTCACAGGTGATTTATGCGGTGCATTCATTGAAGGCTTGGAGGCGTTGTTATGGCTAACAGTTTTGTGCTTTATCTAATCCGACATTTTCCCACCGCAGGGAATAAAGAACGGAAATACATTGGTTGGACGGATGAACCTATTTTGGAACCAGTAGAAGTGTTGGAATTGTCCGAGTGCCTGTCACCCATACAATTCGTTTACGGAAGCGATCTACTCCGTTCAAGACAAAGTGCTGCACGCTATTTTCCAAACGCTACATTTCAAGCAGATGCCAGTTGGCGTGAATGTAATTTTGGCGATTTTGAAGGGAAAACATATGCGGAGCTTGAACAGAATAAAGACTATAGAAAATGGATTGATAATCCATATACATTTGCACCAACTGGTGGTGAAAACTTGAAAGACTTGGAAGCGCGCGTACTAACCGCGCTCAACCAACTTCCAAACAAGGCGGTTGTCGTGACACATGGAGGACCCATCCGCGTAGTCCTGACAAAGTTTTCACCAGTAGAAAAGGATTTGTGGTCCTGGGTTACACCCCACGGAAGCGGCTACCGGCTTGAATGGGAAAGTGCGCTAGCATTCAAGGAGGGAAAAGCGTGCACATCTATATCGGCGGTGCCCATAACGGCAAACGAGAATTCGTAAAAAAACAGCTGACGAAACAAGGGAAACACAACGTACAATGGATAGAAGGAAACTTATTGTTGAATTGTATGGGTGACAGTCACCCATACAATTCCAGGACTATTCAGACAATTGTAATTGCTGGGATTGAAGAGTGGCTTAGTGAGACAAACTTGCCGGAGGAAGCGGCGATTGACTATGTGATGAAGGGAATTGCTGGTCGCAATGTCATTTTTATTTTGACGGATATCGGACGTGGGATTGTTCCTGTAGATGCGGAACAACGAAAGTTGCGCGATACTTGCGGGCGGCTCTATCAGCGTCTGATGGCGGAAGCGGATGAAGTGACCAGGATTTGGTATGGCCTTGCAAAAACAGTGAAGAAAAGGGGAGAACAATAATGAAAATTTACACACGTACAGGGGATAAAGGGAAAACAAGTTTAATAGGAGGGCGTGTCGACAAAGACAGCCTTCGTGTTGAAGCATATGGCACGATGGATGAATTGAATTCATTCGTCGGTAAAGCAATTACAGAACTGGATCCTGCAATTTTTGCAGATATACTGGCAGATTTGGAAGCCATTCAAAACGAATTGTTCGATGGCGGTGGCGACCTTGCAAACGTTATGAAAGAACGTCATTATAAATTGTCTGAAGAACCGGTTGAAGTGCTTGAACAACGAATTGATGTGCTAATGGAAGAAGCACCGCCATTGGAGAAATTCATCTTACCAGGTGGATCACCTGCTGCCGCAACACTTCACATTGCACGGACTGTCGCCAGACGCGCGGAACGCCAGACGGTAACGCTTTTAAAAGCGGAAGAAGATGTGCCGTCAGTAGTTCAACGTTATTTGAACCGGCTTTCCGATTATCTTTTTGTTGCAGCACGTATTGCGAATTCTCGGGTTAACGTACCGGATAACGAATACGTAAGAAGTGCGAAAGTGTTCAAAACGGATAAGAAAAAGGAGGACTAATCGATGCAATTGAAACGGCTCACATTGACGGCTTTTTTTGCAGCCCTCTGTGTTATCGGCGGATTAATAAAAATCCCGTCCAACATCGGTTCCTTGGCACTTGATACGGTACCGGCACTTATTTCAGCGGCCTTTCTTCCGCCCGTATTTTCAGGAATTGCCGCGATGCTCGGACACACCGCCTCTGCAATGTATGCTGGATTTCCTTTTGGTCCATTACATGTGCTCATTGCACTTGAAATGTTCGTAATCGTTATCATCTTTGCACGTCTGCACAAAGCGGGACGCAATCTAACGAAGTGGGCTTTTTTCATAGTGGCAAACGGTTTAATAGCACCGTTACCATTTTACTTCTTGATTTCACCAGCGTTTTTCCTGTCGGCAATTCCATTCCTTTTACTCGCAACAATTGTTAACGCAGTTGTTGCGGCAGTTGTCATGCCAGCACTTCAGCATGTCGTTGCCGGGCGTATGGGAGAACTTCGATGAGGAATGCCATTGATATCGGCAACGGTTTTATCGTAACTACGGATAATTCAGGCGGCATCGGCGAAAAAACGCAGGATATTGTTAATGTGCCAGACCGAGTCACTGCCCATTTTGCCGCACGCGTCACCCTGTTTGAGCAATGGGCATCTCATGCGGCACCTGTTTCAATCCTCATCCACAATTTTAGTGGCAGCGAGAGTTGGGGAAATTACGTGGCAGGGGTGACGGATTTATTCCACGAGGCGGGGCTTGAAGTTCCGCCTATTAGCGGCAGTTCAGAAACGAATATGGAACTTGTCCAGTCGGCAATGGCAGTCACGATGATCGGCAAAAAAAAGAAAGTGCCTACTTCGGAAAATAGTGAATGGTTTACTTACGGCTCACCGCTCGTTGGAGATGAAGTACGAAATCGTGTGAATGAAATTGCATCCGTTGCGCTAATTCACAAAGCGATGAAAGATGGAATCGTCCATCAGATCTGGCCAGTTGGCTCAAGCGGAATTTTACAAGAGGTCCGTTTGTTGACTGGAAGTAAAGAAGTACGGATTGAAACCATTTTGGATCCACTGAAATCAGCGGGGCCGTCCACAGTTGTTCTCCTAGCCATTCCGGAGACAAAAATTAAAAAAGCTGAAGCACTTTTCGGCGTTCATTTGAATAAACTAACGATTAGTACTTGAAACCTGCATTGTTCTTGCAGGTTTTTTCTATATCTAAAGTGTGATTCCGACCATAACTACCGCAGAACCGATCATA
Source organism: Sporosarcina psychrophila (assembly GCA_020742515.1). Lineage (GTDB taxonomy): Bacteria > Bacillota > Bacilli > Bacillales_A > Planococcaceae > Sporosarcina > Sporosarcina psychrophila_B. The sequence goes on along the minus strand of DYWT01000245.1, from coordinate 8,413 downwards.
ACCGCCGCAGAACCAATCATATAACCACTACAACCACCCGTATCCACCGCTCGACCGATCATATAATCACCAAACCGCCCGTATCCAGCGCAGAACCGATCATATCCACAACCCAACCGATCATACCCCCCACCACCCTCTAAATTTCACCGATATCTCAAAACTATCAAAACTTTTAGTTGACTGAACGCTCATTCATAATTAAACTAGAAAATAGACATCGACACGATACCTATTTTCGACTACACTATCTGTACTATTCAAACAATAGGGGAAGGGGAGAGAATAAATGCATCCATTGCTCATTGCCAACTGGATTCTGTTTCTCGCAGTTGTGGCCTACGCGCTTGCGCTGTTCACATATCTAATCAAAACACGGATTCAATTTATCAAACTGGGGAGAAAAGAAGAGTTTGATAACAATGTTTCAGAACGTCTCCGCAAAATATGGGTATACGTTTTTGGACAAAAGAAATTATTGAAAGATAAAAAGAGTGGAGCAATCCACGTTATGTTTTTCTACGGGTTTTTACTCGTACAATTTGGAGCTATCGATCTTGTCTGGAAAGGATTAAAACCAGGCTCACACTTACCATTCGGTTCAGTGTATCCTGCCTTTACGTTCTTCCAAGAAATCGTTGCAGTTACAATTCTCGTCGCGGTCGTGTGGGCATTCCACCGCCGGTATGTTGAGAAATTAGTCCGTTTGAAACGCGGATGGAAATCCGGGCTTGTCCTTATTTTCATCGGTGGACTTATGCTTTCAACACTACTTGCGAACGGTATGAACATGATTTGGCAAGGACATGAAACGTCATGGACGGAACCAATCGCATCGACGATTGCTACAGTTTGCAGTTTCATGCCAGAAACTGGGGCGGCCGTCATATTCTTCATTGCTTGGTGGATCCATCTGCTAATCTTACTGACGTTCCTCGTCTATGTGCCACAATCGAAACATGCGCACTTGATCGCAGGACCTGCTAACGTTTATTTCCATCGTCTTGATCATGCAGGCCGTTTAAAGCCAATCGACTTCGAAGCATTGGAAGATGTAGAAGAAGGAGAAGAGATGCCGCCGCTTGGAGTAGGTAAAATAACTGACTTCACGCAGCTCCAAATGATCGATTTATACGCTTGTGTTGAATGTGGACGTTGTACGAATATGTGTCCAGCATCTGGAACAGGTAAAATGCTGTCCCCGATGGATCTCATAACGAAACTACGTGATAACCTGACAAATACAGGCGCACTTGTGACAAAGCAGAAACCGTGGGTACCAACACTCGCGTTCAATAAAACAAAAGGCAACCAGATTGCATTTGCAGCTGGACTTGAAGGCGCTACAATGGATGACATTTACAACCCGTCCCTCATCGGCGATATCATCACGGAAGAGGAAATCTGGGCTTGTACAACATGTCGTAACTGTGAAGACCAATGTCCGGTTATGAATGAACACGTTGACAAAATCATCGACCTTCGCCGTTATCTTGTTATGACAGAAGGGAAAATGGATCCGGATGCACAACGCGCGATGACAAACATCGAACGTCAAGGGAATCCATGGGGGCTTAACCGTAAAGAGAAAGAAAACTGGAGAGATGCACGTCCAGATCTTCATATTCCAACGGTCAAAGAATTGAAAAAAGCGGGCGAAGAATTTGACTATCTGTTCTGGGTGGGGTCAATGGGGTCATTTGACAACCGTTCACAAAAAATCGCCTTATCATTTGTCCATCTGATGAATGAAGCGGGCATCAAGTTCGCCATTCTTGGCAATAAAGAGAAGAACTCTGGAGATACGCCGCGTCGTTTAGGGAATGAGTTTTTATTCCAAGAGTTGGCTACCGCCAATATTGAAGAATTCGAAAAAGCGGGCGTCACAAAACTTGTTACGATTGACCCGCATGCATACAATATTTTCAAAAATGAATACCCTGATTTCGGATTTAAAGCAGAAGTAGTTCATCATACGGAAATGCTTTACGAACTCGTTATGCAAGGGAAATTAAAACCCGAGCATGCCATCAATGAAACAATTACGTTCCATGATTCCTGTTATCTAGGCCGTTACAACGACGTCTATGATCCACCGCGTGAAATCCTTAAAGCAATTCCGGGTGTAAATCTCGTTGAAATGAAACGTAACCGCGAAGACGGCATGTGCTGTGGAGCGGGCGGAGGACTTATGTGGATGGAAGAAGATACAGGCCAACGCATCAACGTCGCGCGCACAGAACAGGCGCTTGAAGTAAGCCCGGGAATCATTTCGTCCGGATGTCCATACTGCTTGACGATGCTATCAGATGGTACGAAAGCAAAAGAAGTGGAAGAGTCTGTAGGCACATATGACATTGCCGAATTACTGGAACGTTCGATTTTCGGTGAAGACTGGCATCCTGTTGAAACAGAGGAAGTAGAATCGATTGTGCAATAAACCATTGCGGAACAATCAGTATTGTCGTATAATTACTAGAATTAGCACTATGGGTTAGAAAGCTTAAAAAGGAGTGGAAACACTCCTTTTTTCTTGACTGTTAACCGAGCGAGCGTTCAGTCAACGATATCCGTTACAACCATAATTCAGGACAGTCAAATTGTGATCGTAGCGGGCACTATATATCTAAAAATGAAAGCGTTATCAATAGTTAACAAAGGGGCGATGGAAATGGGAAGAACGGTCATAGTAAATGGGGCACGCACACCTTTCGCAAAATTAGGTGGCGCGTTAAAAACACTGACAGCAAGCGATCTTGGCGGAATTGCTATCAAAGATGCATTAAATCGTGCAGGCGTGAAAGCAGACGAAGTCGATGAAGTTATCATCGGAACAGTATTACAGGCGGGTCAAGGACAAATACCTTCCAGACAAGCAGCGATAAAAGGGGGACTTCCGTGGTCCGTGAAAACGGAAACTGTCAACAAAGTATGTGCATCGGGGATGCGCAGCGTCACACTTGGTGATCAGTTGATCCGTCTTGGGGATGAGGAGGTCATTGTTGCAGGCGGTATGGAATCCATGTCCAATGCACCTTACTATTTACCAAAAGGTCGATTTGGATTAAAAATGGGCGACACAGAACTAGTAGATGGAATGATTTACGATGGACTGTCCTGTTCATTTTCACCCGATCGCGTCCATATGGGGACATACGGCAACTCGACAGCGGAAGAATTTTCACTGACGCGCGCTGCACAGGACGAATGGTCGCTTCGCAGCCACGAACGTGCGCTCAAAGCAATTGACTCAGGATTGTTCGCAGATGAAATCGCCCCGGTCGAAATTCCGCAGCGTAAAGGGGATCCAGTATTAGTCGATACGGATGAAGCACCGCGCCGCGACACATCGCTCGAATCACTGGCGAAATTGCGACCGGCATTCGGCAAAGACGGCACAATAACGGCAGGAAACGCACCAGGCGTAAATGATGGAGCATGTGCACTTGTGTTGATGAATGAAGAGCGTGCGCTAAAAGAAGGAAAAACACCATTAGCAGTCATTATTGGTCACGCAGAAGTGGCGATTGAACCTGAAAATTTCCCGCAAACACCTGGGCTTGTCATTAACGCGCTGCTTAAAAAGACTGGTAGAAAACTAGAAGATATAAAACTGTTTGAAATTAATGAAGCATTTGCAGCAGTCGCTCTCGCTAGTTCACAAATTGCGGGATTGGATCCTGAAAAAGTGAATGTCAATGGCGGTGCAGTAGCACTTGGTCACCCGATCGGTGCCAGCGGAGCACGGATTATCCTAACATTGGCGCATGAACTGAAACGCCAAGGCGGCGGTATTGGCATCGCAGCAATTTGTTCCGGTGGAGGACAAGGCGACGCAATTATGATAGAAGTAGCAAAATCGGAATGATCTGGAGGCGTTAAACAATGGAAATTAGAAAAATAATGGTCATCGGGGCGGGACAGATGGGCGGAGGCATTGCTCAAGTCTGTGCACAAGCCGGTTTCGACGTGAAACTCAATGATATAAAAGAAGAATCATATGCTAGAGGGCTTGCGGTTATCACGAAGAACCTGTCCCGCAATGTCGAAAAAGGGCGTATGACGGAAGATGAAAAATCCGCCACTCTCGGCCGCATAACGAAGTCACTCGATCTGCAAGATGCATCGGACGCTGATATTGTCATCGAAGCAGCAGTCGAAAATATGGACGTCAAAAAATCCATTTTTGCTAAGCTGGATGAAATCGCACCACAGCACGCAATTCTCGCATCCAATACATCTTCACTTCCCATCACGGAAATCGCAGCAGCGACAAAACGTCCTGAAAAAGTGATTGGCATGCACTTCATGAACCCGGTTCCAGTTATGAAACTTGTTGAAATCATTCGCGGACTTGCAACGGCTGACGAAGTATACAAAGCAGTCGAAGAGATGACGTTGAAGTTGTCTAAAACACCTGTTGAAGTGAATGACTTTCCAGGCTTTGTCGCAAACCGTATCCTGATGCCGATGATTAACGAAGCGATCTACACGCTTTATGAAGGTGTCGCAACAGAACATGCGATTGACGAAGTCATGAAACTCGGCATGAATCACCCTATGGGGCCGCTTCAACTCGCAGATTTCATTGGACTTGATACATGTCTATATATTATGGAAACGCTACACGAAGGATTTGGCGATTCGAAATACCGTCCATGTCCACTGCTTAGGAAATATGTAAAAGCAGGCTGGTTAGGGAAGAAGTCAGGCCGAGGATTCTACGTTTACGAATAACTAACGCTTACATTTAAAGGGGAAATCATAATGGATTTAACATTCACCGAAGAACAGCAGATGATGCGCGACATGGTACAAAATTTTGCGAAGACTGAAATCGAACCGTTCATTCCACGTATGGAAGCTGGGGAATTCCCACGTGAAATTTTAAAGAAAATGGGCGGGCTCGGTTTGATGGGCATTACTGTCCCAGAAGAATATGGTGGGGCGGGCATGGATTTCATCTCATATATTAGCGCCATCCATGAGCTGTCGAAAGTAAGCGCCGTTGTTGGTGTCATTCTTTCCGTTCATACATCAGTCGGTACAAACCCAATTATGTATTTCGGTAACGAGAGCCAAAAAAATCGTTACCTCCCGAAATTGGCAAGCGGCGAATACCTCGGTGCTTTCTGCCTGACAGAAGCATCATCTGGTTCTGACGCAGGCTCACTTAAAACACGTGCAGTCAAAAAAAATGATCATTATGTGCTTAACGGCTCTAAAATGTTTATTACCAACGGTGGCGAAGCGGATGTCTACATTGTATTCGCATCCACAGAACCCTCTAAAGGGACATACGGAATTTCGGCGTTCATCGTTGATAAAGACACACCTGGATTTGTAATCGGGAAAGATGAACGGAAAATGGGACTTCACGGCTCAAGAACAGTAGAGCTGTCGTTCGATCAAATGAAAGTACCGGCAGAAAATTTACTCGGTGAAGAAAACGGTGGGTTCAAAATCGCAATGGCGAACCTTGACGTCGGCCGCATAGGCATCGCTGCCCAAGCACTCGGTATCGCAGAAGCTTCACTTGAAGCAGCAACAGGTTATGCAAAAGACCGTGTCCAGTTCGGCAAACCAATTGCTGCTCAGCAAGGCGTAGGATTTAAACTTGCGGATATGGCAACCGCGGTCGAAGGAGCAAAACTGCTCGTCTACCGCGCTGCACAACTCCGCGCAGAAGGTCTTCCTTGTGGAAAAGAAGCATCGATGGCCAAGCTGTTTGCTTCCAAAGCGGCAGTCGATGGGTCGATTGAAGCAGTCCAAGTATTCGGCGGCTACGGCTACACAGAAGATTACCCGGTCGAACGTTATTTCCGTGACGCAAAAGTAACGGAAATTTACGAAGGAACAAGCGAAATTCAGCGCATTGTGATTAGCAAACACCTCATGAAGTGATGTACATATTTCGCTAGAAGATGGTAGGGTGCCCGTCGAAGTTGTAGGGGTGACAGTCACCCCTACAACTTCGACACAAACACAAAAGTTCAAACAAACATGTTTGTTTGAATAAACACGAAAGTACGGGTGACTGTCACCCAAACAATATACGTAAGGTGGGAAACCAAATGAACTTTAAACTATCCGAAGAACACGAAATGATCCGTAAAATGGTACGCGACTTTGCAGAAAATGAAGTCGCACCAACAGCAGCGGAACGCGATGAAGAAGAACGCTTCGACATGGAAATCTTCAAGAAAATGGCGGAACTTGGCCTGACGGGTATTCCTTGGCCGGAAGAGTACGGCGGCATCGGCAGTGACTTCCTCGCTTACTGTATCGCTGTAGAAGAACTGTCACGCGTCTGCGCGTCGACAGGTGTCACGCTTTCTGCGCACACCTCTTTAGCGGGCTGGCCGGTATTCAACTATGGAACGGAAGAGCAGAAACAGCAATACCTTCGTCCAATGGCGGAGGGAACGAAAATGGGTGCGTATGGTCTAACGGAGCCAAGTTCTGGCTCTGATGCAGGCGGCATGCGCACAACAGCAAAACTGGACGGGGACGACTACGTCTTGAACGGTTCCAAGATTTTCATTACAAACGGCGGCATTGCTGATATTTACATCGTCTTCGCGGTCACTGATCCAGAGTCAAAACATAAAGGAACAAGTGCATTCATCGTAGAAAAAGACTTCCTAGGTTTCTCAGTCGGGAAAAAAGAGCGCAAACTAGGCATTCGTTCGTCGCCTACAACTGAAATCATGTTCGACAACTGCCGTGTACCAAAAGAAAATCTACTTGGCGAAGAAGGGCAAGGATTCATCATCGCAATGAAAACACTCGATGGAGGCCGTAATGGAATTGCTGCACAAGCGGTCGGGATTGCGCAAGGAGCACTTGACGCATCCGTCGACTATGCGAAAGAGCGCGTTCAGTTCGGTAAACCGATCGCTGCAAATCAAGGCATCGGCTTCAAACTGGCAGATATGGCGACAGCTACAGAGGCTTCAAGATTGTTGACGTATCAGGCGGCTTGGCTTGAGTCGAACAACTTGCCGTATGGTAAAGCGTCTGCAATGGCTAAGTTAATGGCTGGAGATACAGCAATGAAAGTAACGACAGATGCAGTCCAAGTATTCGGCGGCTACGGATATACAAAAGACTATCCGGTCGAGCGCTTCATGCGTGATGCAAAAATTACGCAGATATACGAAGGGACACAAGAAATTCAACGTCTCGTCATCTCCCGAATGCTGACGAAATAAGCGGGGGTGGATGATAGTGACGAAACGAGAAGTGAAATCGTCTGTCAAAGATGAAAACCTGATTGAAAAACGGCGTGAACAGATGATCCGGGGCGCGGTGAACCTTTTTAAAGAGAAAGGGTTCCACCGTGCAACCACCCGTGAAATTGCGAAAGCAGCGGGCTTCAGCATCGGAACGCTTTATGAATATATTCGTACAAAGGAAGATGTGCTTTATCTCGTCTGTGACAGTATTTATAACGAAGTGCATGACCGTCTTTCCGCCCTGCCTATCCAAGAAGGAACAGTGGATGGACTGCGAGTGGCCATTAATCAGTATTATCATTTGATTGACGATATGTCGGACGAATTTCTGGTCATGTACCAAGAATCAAAATCGCTACCAAAAGATGCATTGCAATACGTGTTGAAAAAAGAAATGGAAATGGTCGCTTTGTTTGAAAATCTTTTAGAAATGTGTGCAAAGTCGGGGGAACTGCGCATTTCAGAAGATGAAGTCGGCATCGCAGCACATCATATCGTCGTTCAAGGGCAGATGTGGGCATTTCGCAGATGGGCATTGCATAGAAGTTATACGATAGAAACCTATATACGTGTTCAAACAGACCAACTTTTTAAAGGGGTAATTGGGTAAAACGTTCATTAATGCAAAAAGGGGTGTTCCACATATGGCAACAGTTGAGATTTATAAACCGAAACACCATATTCGGTTCGTTACAGCGTCGAGTCTTTTTGATGGTCATGACGCATCCATCAATATTATGCGCCGTATTATGCAAGCGAGCGGCGCAGAAGTAATTCACTTGGGGCATAACCGTTCTGTCGAAGAAGTCGTCAACGCGGCAATTCAGGAGGACGTCCAAGCAATTGCCATGTCTTCCTACCAAGGCGGGCATGTTGAGTACTTTAAATATATGTATGACCTTCTTCAGGAAAAAGGGGCACCGCATATCCGCATATACGCAGGCGGCGGCGGAGTCATCATCCCGAAAGAAATAAAAGAGTTGCATGACTACGGAATCACATGGATTTTCTCGCCGGAGGATGGGCGTAAAATGGGCCTTCAAGGGATGATTAACCGGATGATGGAACAATGCGATTACCTCACAGCAACTGACAATGAAATGGAAACGCTTGAAAAAGTGACGGCTGATCAGCCGGAAGTACTTGCGAATGTCATTACGTACGTGGAAGAAATG